>JAIKXM010000027.1 GCA_024684085.1 Lachnospiraceae bacterium
ATTCACTATAAACGCCTATGTGGGCGTCGGCACTTAGCGAGGCAAAGCCGAGCTTAGTGTCCGCTACGCTCACATCGGAGCGAGAGCGCCGTTTCGGTGAATATATTTCCTGTAGCGGACAGACACCTGTGAACAGTAACATTCATATCGAACGGACGTCAACTTGAACACATATCACCTTTACTATATCAGCTGATTTTCGTATAATAATATAATGAGCTTGAGTGTGTGGATCAGAGGAAAATCGTTATCTGCAAAGGGCTCAACGGCGGTTATCCGATCGCTTTGCCGGGTATATCGATATCACATTAGTGTAAAAACGGGAGGGTTCTATGAATTATAATCTAGAGGATTATGCGTCACTTGCAAGAGCTGCTGCGGCTGAAGGAATAGTGCTCATTAAGAATGATAACGGGGTACTTCCTCTTAAGGGCAGACATAAGGTCGCACTGTTTGGAAGAACGCAGTTCAATTACTATAAGAGCGGAACAGGTTCCGGCGGCCTGGTCAATACAAGATACGTAACAGGTATCTATGAGGCTATTTTGCAGGATGAGAATATAGAACTGAACAGGGAAGTCAGGGATACATATGAAGAATGGATCAAGGATCATCCCTTCGATGTAGGTAACGGATGGGCTCAGGAACCATGGTATCAGGAAGAGATGGAATTGGATGAGGCGATGGTTGAGAGAGCTGCCGTTACCTCAGATACAGCCATTATTATCGTGGGCAGGACGGCCGGTGAGGATAAGGACAGCAAGATAGAAGCCGGAAGTTATCTTCTGACAGATACAGAGACGGATATGATAGCCAAGGTGTGCAAGGCGTTTGACAGGACGATAGTACTTCTTAATACGGGAAGTATCATCGATATGCACTGGGTTGATAAGTATGCTCCCGACAGTGTTCTGTATATATGGCAGGGCGGTCAGGAAGGCGGAATTGCCTGCATGGATGTGGTTACAGGCAGGGTCGCACCCTCGGGAAGGTTATGCGATACCATCGCCGAAGATATAGCTGATTGTTACAGCACAAGGAATTACGGCGGCAAAGAGAAGAACATCTATGCCGAGGATATATATGTAGGATACAGATATTTCGAGACATTTGCGCCGGATAAGGCTCAGTATCCTTTTGCATACGGCCTGTCCTATACGAAGTTCAGCCGTAGCGCCGGCGAATTGGAGACGGTTGGTGGAGAGTATACTCTTGATGTGACCGTTACCAATATCGGAGATTATCCTTCAAAAGATACGGTGACTTTGTTCGTGGAAGCTCCTCAGGGACGTTTGGGCAAGCCATCCCGCAGTCTGTGCGGTTTTGCGAAGACGAAGGTTCTCGAGCCCGGCGAGAGTGAGACGGTTAAGTTATGCTTCAATGAATATACCATAGCTTCTTATGATGACAGCGGTGTCACCGGTCATAAGAGTGCCTATGTGCTTGAGGCCGGAATATATAATTATTATGTAGGCGGTAATGTCCGTGAGGCGTCTCTTGCGGCGAGTGCCGAGATCAAGGAACTCAAGGTTATCGAAGAACTAAGGGAGGCGATGGCTCCTGTAGAAGCCTTCAGTCGACTGAAGCCCGGGGCATTGAACGGGGGCGTATACGAAGAGACTCTCGAAGATACACCCCTGGCCACGATCGATCCGCTTGACAGAAGAGCCGGGAGGGACCTTCCGGAGATTCCTTTCACGGGAAATAAGGGCATCAGCCTTAAAAGTGTTAAAGAAGGCAGGAATACTCTTGATGAGTTCATCGCCCAGCTGTCCGATGATGAGCTGATGAGTCTGGTCAGAGGCGAGGGCATGAGTCCTTCGGGAGTGACACCCGGGATCGCAGGTGCTTTCGGAGGAGTCAGTGAGGCGCATAAGGCTTACGGCATCCCCAAGGCAGGCTGTTCGGACGGACCGAGCGGTATCAGAATGGACTGCGGAACCAAGGCATTCGCCATGCCGAGCGGAACCTGTCTTGCGTGCTCTTTCAATGAGGAACTGAGTGAGCGTCTGTACGAGATGGAAGGTCTGGAGCTTCGCAAGAATCACATCGATACACTTTTGGGACCGGGTATGAACATCCATCGTAATCCTCTCAATGGCCGTAATTTCGAGTACTTCAGTGAGGATCCTCTTCTTACGGGCAAAATGGCGGCGGCTCAGCTTGTCGGCATGCATAAGAGTGAAGTGACCGGCACGATCAAACACTTCGCCTGCAATAATCAGGAATATATGAGATCCAGTGTTGATACTGTTATATCGGAGAGAGCTCTTCGTGAGATATATCTTAAGGGATATGAGATCGCCGTTAAGGAGGCAGGAGCTTTCAGTATCATGACAAGCTACAACAGGATCAATGGTATACATGCGGCATCCAATATCGATCTTCTGACCACCATCTTAAGAGAAGAGTGGGGATTCGACGGAATAGTCATGACCGACTGGTGGGCAATGGGCAATGAGGCCGGTAAGAAGGGTGTATTGGCACATACCGCTGTAATGGTCAGGGCGCAGAACGATCTGTATATGGTAATGCCGGATGCCGGACTCCCCACAGCGCAGGATACTTCCGCAGAAGGACTTGCAGAAGGTCTTGTAACCCGTGCAGAGTTCCAGAGAAGTGCACGTAACATATTGAAGACACTTATGCGTCTGCCTGCATACAGATTCTTCTATAATGAGAAGACTGATCTTGACAGGGAGCTTGATGCCTTTGAAGATCCTTATGATGATGATGCCGGAGTGACACATGATGCGGTAAGGATAGCCGAGGATATGATCGAGCTTAGGGATGTAGAGACGGAGAAGGGTATTACCAATAATTATATTATTGAGGAAGCCAGCGGACTCTATGAACTTCTGATCGAATGTTGTGTCGAAGGAGTGAGTGATCTTGCTCAGGTTCCTGTCAGCGTGTTCAGGGATCATGCACTTATTCAGACAGTGACTCTTACAGGCAAGGATACCGAATACAGAGTTGTGAAGGTGGATAATATCTATTCGAACAGTGCGACTATGTTCATCAAGCTCTATTTCGGACAGGGCGGAATGAAGATCAAGAGCCTCAGACTTCACAGACTTCTTGATTCCAAACAGATGTTAGAGAGGATAAGGAAGTTCAAGGAAGAGGGCACGGCGTTCTGATATCCTGTTATGGATATACATTTGCGCGAAAGCGGGATTGTGATGTCGGCAGGCGGCACTCATGTAACAGTTCGGACGTGCTGAATCGGCAATGTCCGGCATGAGGGGGTACTGAATGACAGGTTGTTTGGCATAATTGTTGTAATAGCCGGCGGACGGGGAGAAAAGTCTGCCGAGATAAGAGTGGGAAAATGAAGAAGATTAGCAGAAGAGTTTCTTTGATCGCATCACCATATTATCTTGTTCCGGGAGCGATACTGGTGCTGTTGGGAGTGGCACTTATGAGCGTGACGGCTTTTGCGGCGCTGCTCATCCTGTTGGGTGCTATCCCGATCGGCGCGTTCATGTCGGGAGTATACAAGGTCAATATCAATAATTTTTTGAAAAAAGAAGGAATCTCAAAGGAAGAATTCTATGAGGATCTGGATAACGGTCGTCATATGAATCGTGTGGATATAGGTACTAACTATCTGCTCTGCCACGGAATGATACCGAGACCGGTTAAGCTGGATGATGTTATCTGGTCATATCCTGCGGATTATTCTTTTTTACTCAGACTTGCGCATCTGTTCACTGACGGTAATGTGATGAATTACGGTATCATCACTTACTTAAGGAGCGGTAGAAGCGTTAACTTTTTTGCCAAGGATAAGATCGAAGCGAAGAGTATAATGTCTGAGCTTGAGAGGCAGGCTGAGCATGCCTACTACGGTTATTCCGACAAGATCGCCGAACTTGCCGAGAGAGATTATGTGACTCTTCTTCGTTCGGTTGATGAGAGAAAACAGCAGAAGCTTGAGATCAAAGAGAGAAAACGTAAGCAGCTGGCAGCAGCCGAAGAGGCTAAGAATGCAGCAGGACAGCCGGCCGGATATTCTGAGCCGGGCGGTGCTGTTTGGTCTAAGTCTTCTTCTGAAAGGGTGACCACTGAGAATGTCGAGGTTGTCGAGAGGGGCAGAGGCGATGAGGGTTCATCATATACTTCTCATTCTGTAGGTGGCACTAAAGATGGGGGAGCGGCATCTCCCAAGCTGGCTTTCAAGGGACCTAAGGATGTACAGCAACTTAAGTCCGTTAATGTCGGATATTATGAAGAAGAATATATAAGACCAAAGCCGGTTGAGTCCGGACTGTCTCCGGAGGAAGCTGCCAGAAGATTTGCTGAGAATGTTGCTAAAGAGGCTGAGGCCAGAAAGGCTGCAAGGCAGGCTGCTAAGGAAGCAGAAGAGAAGCGACTTGCAGAGGCGGCGGCAAGAGAAGCCGAAGCCAGAAGACTGGCAAAGCTTGAGAGAGAGGCTGAGGCCAAGAGGCAGGCAGAGCTTGCAGCAAAAGAGGCTGAAGCTAAGAGACAGGCTGAGGAGGCTGCAAGAAAGGCAGAAGAGAAGCGACTTGCAGAACTTGCTGCTAAGGAGGCGGAAGAGAAGCGCCTTGCCGAGATAGCAAGGAAGGAAGCTGAGGCTAAGAAAGCAGCTGAAGAAGCAGCAAGAATAGCCGAGGAGAAACGCCTTGCCGAGCTTGCTGCCAAGGAAGCCGAGGAGAAGCGCCTTGCCGAGATAGCAAGAAAGGAAGAGGAGGCGAGAAGACAGGCCAAGCTTGCGGCTGAAGAGGCAGAGCGTAAGAGACTTGCGGAAGAAGTTGCAAGACAGGCAGAAGAAAGACGACTTGCCGAGATAGCAGCTAAGGAAGCTGAGGAGAGACGTCTGGCCGAGATGGCAGCCAGAGAGGCTGAAGCCAGAAGACTTGCAGAGATAGCAGCTAAGGAAGCTGAAGAGAAGCGACTTGCTGAGGAAGCTGCAAGAAGAGCTGAGGAACAGCGTCTTGCCGAAGAAGCGGCACGCAGAGAAGAAGAGAGACGCCTTGCCGAAGAGGCTGCCCGTATTGCGGAAGAAAAGAGACGGGCCGAGGAAGAAGCACGTAAGGCAGAAGAGAGGCGACTTGCCGAAGAGGCGGCAAGAGCTGCCGAATCTAAGAAGCTTGCAGAGACTGCAGCCAGACTTGCAAGGGAAGCAGAGGATAAGGCGGCAGCAGCGGTTAGAGCAGCAGAGGATGCGGCGAGAGCGGCTGAGGCACAGATCATGGCTGCAAGAGCAGCTGCGGAAGTTGCGGCAGAGGCTGCAAGTGAAGCAGGAATGGAAGCACCTGTTCCCATGTTCCTTGATGTTGATATGGACAGGGATACTTTCCAGAAGAAGATCAAGACTTCTTATAATACATCCAAGAAGTCTCAGAATAACAGCAAGATCAGTATTCCGACATCTTCTCTGGGAGAGAGAGCGGAAGCCGGAAGGGAACGCCACCTCGGTGACGGTGAATCCGATGACTTCGGAGCTATTGATGATTATACATACAGCAATGAGCTGTATAGTGACGAGAAGAGATCGCTGGGACTGTCAAGACAGTATGATGACTATGGCAATCCGGTAGGAACAGGTGAGAACGATCTAAGGAACGGAATAGTCCTTGGAAAAGAAGGACGAGCATCTTCCGGCAGATCTTCGAATGTAAGCAGAGATGCCAGAAAGGGATTCGATAATTACGGCGGGGCTGATTTTTGGGATAAGTTCTAGTACATCGGTCGCATAATTAGTTTAAGTATTGGAAGTGAATTGGTAAGATGGATATAAGATATAAGGGATCGGGCAATAGGAAGAAGCCCAGTGAAGGCTTTGTTATACTGTATATCGCAATAACCGTGATACTGGGTTTGTTCCTGAGACATTGGGCTCTGGAAGGCGGTACGGATAATAATATACAGGAAGTATATCAGGATGTTGAACTTCAGAGCGTGACATATCAGGAAGATTCGGATAATGTCATTGAAGAAAGCGGTGATGTATCATCTGATACTGCCGAGAATAATGCTTCGGCTACTCTTCGGTTCCGTAGCAGGAAACTGCTTGATCAGCATTATGACAAACATGGTCGTGATATGGGCTTTGATTCACCCGCAAGTTATGAAGCGGCGGCAGCAGCAGTTGTTGTTAATCCCGAAGCACTTCATAAGACCGAAGCGGAAGACGGCGATGATATCTATTATGTCGAGAGTACCAATGAATTTGTAGTTGTTTCTACAGATGGTTACATAAGAACATACTTCCTTCCCGACAAAGGAAAAGCATATTACGATAAGCAGTAAACGTTGATATGTAGCGCATAAAGAGTTGGCGTACATTTATTGATGACATTGAGTTCGGATCATAAGTCAGTGTGGTATCGGGTTTTGTCAGTGATACGATAGCATTACTATTGACTGTGGAGGTTGAGGATGAAAGACAGAAGAGTATTTGTAATAGTATTAGACAGTTATGGTATCGGTTATGAACCGGATGCGGCAGACTTCGGAGATGTAGGCAGTAATACTCTTAAGTCAATTACCGGTTCAGCCAAATATGATACTCCGGTGATGGCAGATCTTGGACTCTTTAATATTGACGGGATAGATTATATTGAAGGCTGTGCCGAACCTAAGGGATCTTTTGCCAGACTCAGAGAATCTTCGAGAGGCAAGGATACCACGATCGGACATTGGGAGATAGCAGGAATAATATCCCCCACACCCCTTCCTACATATCCTAACGGCTTCCCTGAGGAACTGTTAGAAGAATTCAGCAGACGGACCGGTAGAGGTTATCTGTGCAATAAGACATATTCCGGAACGGAAGTTATCAGGGATTATGGTGATGAGCACGTTAACACTGGTAAGCTCATTGTATATACATCCGCAGACAGTGTGCTTCAGATCGCTGCTCATGAGGATGTTGTTCCGGTTGAGGAACTGTACAGATATTGTGAGATCGCCCGTGAACTGATGCAGGGTGAGCATGGAGTGGGGCGAGTGATAGCCCGTCCGTTTAACGGAAGCAGCGGTTCGTATGCCAGAACACCCAGACGCCACGATTTTTCCCTGATACCACCTAAGGATACTATGATGGATGTGTTGCTGCGGCATGGGTATGATACCTATGGCGTGGGTAAGATATATGACATCTTCGCCGGCAAGGGGATCAATCATACGGTTAGGATAGAAGACAATTCGGATGGAATGGTGAAGACGCTCGAGTATCAGAAGGAAGATTTTGCGGGGCTCTGTTTCGTGAATCTGGTTGATTTTGATATGAAGTACGGGCACAGAAGGGATATAGATGCTTATGCCGGGGCGGCGACAGTCTTCGACAGGGAGCTGAAGACCTTTATCGACGGAATGCGGGATGAGGATATCCTTATGATCACAGCGGATCATGGGTGCGATCCGGGATTCAAGGGGACGGATCATACGCGCGAATATGTGCCGTTACTCGTGTACGGCAAGGATGTCAGGGCAGGTGTTGATCTGGGGACAAGGGCGACTTTTGCGGATATCGCTGCCACAGTTCAGGATATTTTTGAAATAACATCTGTTACCGATGGGACTTCGTTCTGGGATGAGATCCGGAGGAGATAATGATGAATGTAACACAGATCAATGATATAGCAAGGAACTTAAGCCTTTTGCAACCGGCGGGTAGTGAGGCTTCTTATCGTGAGCTCTCGGATGTGACTCTTCATGATCTGGGAATAGATTCTATCGTAAAAAAGATTGCCACTAAGGCTTCGGAACAGGAGATGATCAAGCGGGTCCTCGGACGGATGACAGCTGACAGGGATGTGGCTGCCTACAGAAGTGAAGTGTTCGAGGATATATACAGGTATCCGGCGCTTCGTGATCGCATGGTGGAACTTCTGGATAAGATTGATTTCTTAAGAGATTACGGAAGTTTCAGAACCGATTATGATGGTGCGGCAAGCACCTGGGATCTTCTTCACAGACTTGAGGAGATCAATGAGTATATCCAGTGCGTTGAGGCTATTCATGATTGCCTGACAGATGTGGATATTAAGTCAAGAGGACTTATAAGGCTCAGGGACTATATCGACGTATTATATAATGATAATGGCTTTGGCGAGCTGAAGAAGGATATTGCCGGGCTTAAGGCAAGTACCGAGAATCTTAAAAGTGTTACGTTGGGTATCAATCTTAATGACAGATTTGAGGCAGTCGGCATAGGACTTATATCGATCAACAGTAAGCCATTTACCAAGGCGAAGCTTTTATCGGGATTCTATGATAAGATAACCGGAAGAGACAGTGTCAATGAGGGCAATGACTGGAATGAGGATTATCATTTTCAGCCTGTTCAGGTGGAGGATCTTAAGGCGGTTCAGCTCATGGATAAGGCCAATATGTATTCCGTACTGGCCATGCAGCCCTTACTGGCAGCGGGAGTTGCGGGAGTGCCTTCCGGTGATTCTTCTGCCGATGTTATGAGATATATGGATCGAATAGCCAATCATATGTTGTCGATCACGGTTAAGAAGCTTAGGGAGACGCTGGCTGAGCATGTTACTGTGAGCATACAGTATATTACCAGGCTTATTCCTGAGTTCATGTATTATATCAGATGGGCGGAATATATCGATGATCTTGTGGCTCGAGGAATGAAGTTCTCAGGCGCCGTGGTGGCAGGTGAAGATCATAAGCATGAGATGAAGGCTAAAGGTATATATAATCTTAAGCTTGCATCTGTTTATACCGAGCAACATGAAGAGATAATAACCAATGACCTTGATTTCGATGCGGATCATCTGGTATATATTCTTACCGGTGCTAACAGAGGCGGTAAGACTACCATAACTCAGGCTGTCGGAATATTATTCGTAATGGCTCAGGGCGGTATATATGTACCGGGAGACGGATTCGAGTTCACACCGGTTGATGCGATATATACTCATTTTCCGGCCGATGAAGACAAGACCATGGATCTCGGAAGGCTTGGAGAAGAGTGTAAGCGCTTTAAGGAGATATATAAGGAAGCAACAGAGGACAGCCTGTTACTCCTGAACGAGACTTTTTCCACTACTTCTTTTGAGGAAGGCTATTATATAGCGTGTGATGCGGTCAGGGCTATTCTCAGTAAAGGCATCAGAACCATATACAATACGCATATGCATAAACTGGGCTATGACATAGATGAGCTTAATTCGGATATTAAGTCCGGTTATAAGGCATCATCACTTATTGTAGAGGCAAAAGAGGGCAAGCGATCATATAAGGTGAAGGTTGCTCCGCCCGAAGGCATGAGTTATGCGCATGATATTGCGGTTAAATACGGCGTAACGCTTGAGATGCTTATGGGAGATGAGTAAATATTTTGTTATATGTAGAAATAGGTGAGATGATTAATTACCTTTTTGCCTATATAGAGAAAAGGACGATCAGTAAATAACTTTTTCATTAATAATATAAAGTAAAAATAAAGAAGATTATATCTTTATTAACAATGGGCAGATGCTATGGTCAACCGGAACAGGTTGTGCTATATAATGTCTATCAGAAGCCGATACGGATGCTGTATCGGCTTTTTTTTGACTAAACAGGAAGGTAAATGATCGATTACAGGCTTTATAGAGTGGGCGATATTGGGTGAAATGAGCGAAATATCTGTAAGCTGATCGGGAAAAGGAAAGGAGAAGACTATAGAATGTATGCCAGTGTGAAGTCATGCGGCCTTAAGGGGCTGAGGGGGTATGTGGCTGAAGTGGAAGTAGACAGTGGCAGAGGATTGCCGGGAATTGACATGGTGGGAAGATTATCGGGAGAGGTGAGGGAGGCTAAGGAGAGGACTTGTGTGGCGCTAAAGAACTCGGATATCGAGATTCCTCCGCTTAAGATAACGGTTAATATATCTCCCGCCGATATCATCAAGACGGGCACAATGTATGATCTTCCGATCGCGGCAGGAATACTTATATCGATGGGGATAATTCCGGAAGGACTACTCAAAGACTGGGCGATGATAGGGGAATTGGGGCTTAACGGAGAGATCAGACACATCAACGGTGTGTTGCCGATGCTCATGTGCCTGAGAGACAGCGGTGTCAAAGGATGTATAATTCCCGCAGATAACCTGAGGGAAGGAATTAATGTTCAGGGTATTGATATCATAGCGCCCTCAACCTTCTCGGAATTGCTGGATATATTGAAGAGCGGTTCGCTTGAAGACATGACCTACGTGAAGAATAACAGCGATAGTATGTGTTCAGGTACCGGATCTGAAGAGTTGACTCAGACGGTTGATGATTCCGAAGAACTTGATTACGCTGATGTGATGGGACAGGAGGTTGTGAAAAGGGCTGCGATGATAGGAGCGGCCGGAGGTCATCATATATTGATATCGGGTCCGCCCGGAGCGGGTAAGTCAATGATAGCCAGGCGCTTATCTACTATCATGCCTGAGCTTACGGCTGAGGAGAAACTGGAAGTGTCAATAGTATACAGTATAGCGGGTATGCTTAATGATAAGATGGCGATGATCGATAAGCGACCGTTTTTAAGTCCTCATCATTCGATAAGCAGTGCTTCGCTATGTGGAGGAGGGCGGTTGATACGTCCGGGTGTGATCTCAATGGCCCATAAGGGCGTTTTATTTCTTGATGAGCTTCCGGAATTTAGTCGGGAATGTATTGAGATGTTAAGAGAACCGCTGGAGGAAAAGACCATCTCGGTCAACAGACTAAATGACAGTTGTGTCTTACCGGCAGATTTCTTAATGGTAGCTGCGATGAATCCTTGCCCTTGCGGATATTATCCCAACAGAAATATGTGTAATTGCGCGCCTTCTGCGGTTGCCAGATACAGAGATAAGATATCCGGACCTATTAAAGACAGAATTGACATTATTGTCACAGCCAAGGCTCTGGATCCTAAGAGAGTCATAAGAGGAGATAAAGGATTGACTTCTTTGGTCATGAGACAAAAAGTTATGCTCGCAGACAGAATTCAGAAGGAAAGATATCGTGACGAGGCGATAGATAAGAATGGTCAGTTAAACGGAAAGCTTGTAGGCAGGTATTGTGTACTTGGAGATAAGGAAAGAGCTTATATGGAGTCCGTATATGAACAGATGAATCTTACGGCGCGATCTTATCACAAGCTGCTTAAGGTGTCGCGGACGATCGCTGATCTTGAGGGAGAAGATCGGATCAGTGTCGATCATATCAGGGAGGCTGCCTGCTATAGAGGATTCTTTAATTAGAAGGAAAGAAGGGTTGGTTTGAAGGATAATATATTCAGTTATAACAGAGTTGAAGATGATGAAAAGGCGATGGTGTGTTTTCTTCAGGCTGTGCTTGGAATAAGTAACGGAGATATCCGTAAACTGCGAGATCATTACGGTGGTACAAGATTATTGAAGGAGACGGGGAAGTCCGTCAAGTCCGAGTTAAAGGGGAGAGTCAGTGATAAGGCACTTATACTTATAGATGAGGCGGCCCGCAAAGGGGTATTCGAATCCGGATCTTTTAGAGAAACATATGATGACCTTAGCCACGCGGGGATAGGCTATTATATCGAGGGGGAAGAAGACTATCCCGTGAGATTAACCGATATTGGCAGCAGACCATTGTCTCTGTGGGTAAGGGGCCGATTACCGGATGATAACATACCGAGTGTTGCCATTATCGGGGCAAGGAATTGTTCCGGTTATGGCAGACAGATGGCAAGAGAGTGGGCAAGAGAGATCGCAGGAGCCGGTGTGCAGATAATCAGCGGAATGGCTTATGGCATTGACAGTATTGCCGAGACTGCGGCATTGGATGCAGGCGGATCATCTTATGCCGTTCTGGGTAATGGCGTTAATGTCTGTTATCCAAAAGAGAATGCAAGTCTGTATGACAGGACGATAGTCGCAGGCGGGATAATAAGCGAGTATCCGCCGGATACAACTCCCAGACCTCAGTTTTTTCCGGCAAGGAACCGTATCATATCAGGGTTCGCTGATGCGGTAATTGTGATAGAAGCAAGGGAAAGAAGCGGGACACTGATAACAGTCAATATGGCACTGAATCAGGGTCGGGATGTGTATGCTCTTCCGGGGCGGGTGACGGATTCGTTGTCTTACGGCTGTAACAGGCTTATAAGGGAAGGCGCAGTACCGCTTATCAGACCACATGAGTTCCTGCAGGAATTTATGGAGCAGTATGCTGTCAATAATTCCGATCCGAAAGATGATAGCGGACACATTAATGAAAAGACGAAGAAAAACAGGATACATAATACACTCGACAGAAAAAAAGATGGATCGGAAGGGTTCCTGACCGCTAAAGAAAAGATGATAATGAAAGTCATGGATTATGAACCGAAGAGTATCAGTGAGATATATTATGAACTGACAGAATGCGGGGATATCAGTGAAGGTGGCAATGGTACTGTTACAATAGAACTGACCGAACTTATGGCTGTTCTG
This sequence comes from Lachnospiraceae bacterium, assembly GCA_024684085.1. Taxonomy (GTDB): domain Bacteria; phylum Bacillota; class Clostridia; order Lachnospirales; family Lachnospiraceae; genus Colinaster. Next base: position 12,425 of record JAIKXM010000027.1, read on the forward strand.
TCAGATATGACGATAAGGCATAAGATCTCCTGCGTTGACGGAATGAACTATTTCAAAGGATAGTATTAAAGAAGCAACAATAATTACTTATTAAGGAAGGGAATGATGAAAAACAGTACACGGATCGTGAAATAGTCCACTAAAACAATGGTAAAAATGACGATATTTCTTAAAAAAACGATAACATTTTATTAACAGAAAATTAACAATGTATTTATGCGTTTTGCAGAGAACAGATCCCTGTTCCGAAAGGGAAAAAGAGAGATAAATATACAGCTATTTGCGGGGGGATATCCGGTACAATATGAAAAAACAGAAAAAGATAGTGCATATTGCACAAAAAAACAACAAAACAGACGACAAAAAAAGACAATAAAACCCAAAAAAAGCAATGATTTTGTTGACATAAAAAGGTATATATACTATAATTTTTACAATTAGAGGCAGGTCGTGATAGGTATGGACTCATATCACGGGTTACCCTTATGGGTAAGGAGATGGGTTGAATATGATAGGTAAGTATATTAAGCGGGCTCAGCGTGAGGGATTTACCATGGTTGAGCTTGTTGTGGTTATTGCGATAATGGCGGTTTTGCTGGGGATCCTGGCACCGGCACTTTTTCATTATATTGACGAGAATAAAGAGAAGGGATGTTTTACGAGCGAAGAGGACATCTTAAGCGTATATCAGAAGTGTGTCTTTGATGGTAAGCTTGCTGCTTCGTCTACAGAGTTGCAGTTCCTGTTGGACCAGATGGGTAGTACGACTAATTCCATAAGCAAGATTGACGGAAGCGGTAATGTCATAGCTACTGTTGTTATTCCGCCTCAGTATATGAGCGAACTGCAGAGCGCAGAGTGTCCTTCGGGCGGTACATACAGCGCTTCCTCTGATCCGTCCAATCCCAATCTTATTACCATCACATGTTCGGAACATGGTGAGACGACCATTGATATGACAGGATGGATGGGTGAAGAGAGAGCGGAACTTGATGATGATCCGGTTCCATTTATTTCGCCCAGTCCCGCACCGATAGAAGATATTCATGTAACTCCAACTCCCAACCCGGATGAAGAAGAACCGGGAACGTACACGGGTGTATGGCCTTATGCCGATGATTCAAGATGGGACAATGCAAAGTACGGTGGATCTCAGATCAATATTCCGGTTCCGACCGGTATATTCGAATCACGAGAGGGAGCTAAGTTTGTTATCGTTGATCGTGACGGAAGCGGTTACTTTGTAGTCAATTATGAATGGTGCGGCGGCCCTGAGATAGCAAATAACTGGGAGTATATAATCCCTGTATCCGGTAATTATATTTACTGGGATGATATGTCTGAAGAAGAGAGAAGTAAATGGTATTCGTCGCAGTGGTCTAAAGACCAGATTGATGATGTCTATTATGGCGATATTATCAAATACGGTGGTCGATTCTATATATTCGGTAATAGGAGCGGTAACTCGAGATGGATAAATCTTCCCAATGGTACCAACGGTGGTAATAACTGGTACTATATAGATTAATAAATGTAACGGAGAGATGGCTTAATGGAATCATTACGTAAGAAGAGACTTGGAGACATACTGTTAGATGGTAATATAATCAACAGTGACCAGCTCTATGAAGGACTTGTAAGACAGAAGGAAAAGGGATGTCGTTTAGGTGTGGCTCTGGTAGAGCTGGGCTATACTACAGAACTTGCCATTGCGGCAGCTCTTTCAAGCCAGTTGGGCTATGACATGATCAATCTGACTGAGGTGGAGCTGGATGAGCAGATAGTCAATCTTGTTCAGGACAAGATTCTGAAGAAGTATAATGCAATTCCTATCGAGGTCCCTTTGGACTCACCGAACACTCTCCGTGTTGCCATGTCCGATCCTATGGATATGGCTGCTATCGATGATATATCCATTATCACCAATCTTAATGTGGAGCCTGTGGTTGCGACACCTACCGATATCACGATGGTATTGGATCGCTTCTTTGGTCAGGATGAACTCAAGAATCAGCTGGATGAATATACCAGCAGCAGGGATGAGCTTGCTGCCGAAGAAGAAGATATGTACAGTGAGGATATCAACAATTCTCCTATCGTACAGCTGGTTAAGACCATGATAGAACAGGCAGTTAGACAGAGAACTTCCGATATTCATATCGAACCTATGGAGAAACAGGTCCGTATCAGATACAGAATAGACGGAGCCTTGTATGAGAAAGCAGTATATTCGACCAAGGTACTTCCTGCTCTTGTAGCAAGAATTAAGATCATAGGCGGTATGGATATCGCTGAGAAGCGTAAGCCGCAGGATGGACGTATAACCCAGGTGGTAGACAGACAGGAGTTTGATATCCGTGTATCTGTTCTTCCTACCGTATATGGAGAGAAGATAGTTATGAGACTTACATCCAAGTCCGCTCTTTCAAGAGCTAAGAAGGACTTGGGATTCAGCGAGCAGGAGCTGAAGGTGTTCGATCATATCATCTCCAATCCTCACGGTATCATCCTTGTTACGGGGCCTACCGGTTCAGGTAAGTCAACAACGCTTTATACGGCATTGTCCGAGCTTAATACAGAAGATGTTAACATCATCACTGTTGAGGACCCTGTCGAGGCCAATATCGATGGTATCAATCAGGTTCAGACGAATGTTAAGGCTGAGCTTACTTTCGCATCAGCTCTTAGATCTATCCTCCGTCAGGACCCTGATATCATAATGATAGGAGAGATCCGAGACGGTGAGACCGCTCAGATAGCTGTTCAGGCTTCTATCACAGGACATTTGGTAGTATCTACATTACATACCAATTCGGCTGCGAGCACTGTGACCAGATTGGCGGATATGGGAATCGAACCTTATCTTATAGCCGATGCGACGGTTGGTGTTGTAGCTCAGCGACTTGTAAGGAGATTATGTCCCACATGCAAGATTGAGTATACTCCCGATCTTGATGAATGCGATCTTCTCGGCATCGATCCGATGAATCCGGTCAAGATATATAAGCCCGGAAAGTGCAAGATGTGTGATAATACAGGTTATAAAGGCCGAATCGGTGTATACGAGATCATGGAAGTGTCTCACGACCTTAAGATGGTAATAGCCAAGGGTGGCAATGCCGATGATATCAAGGAACAGGCTCTTAAGGACGGTATGAGTACCCTTAGGATGAGTGCTACAAGATATGTTCTCGAAGGTATCACTTCGGTGACTGAGATGAGGAAGGTATCATTCGATTCATAACAGAAGACTTACTAACACATCAGTTAGTGCCGGACTTCTTATTTATGGAATGGATATAAATTAAAAGGGATCAAGGAGATTAGAGAAAATGGCAGATTTTGGCTATGTAGCCTATGACAGTCAGGGTAAGAATGTAAAGGGAACGATCAGTGCCGAGACGATAGAGCAGGCAAAGACGCAATTAAAGGCAAAGAATCTGATAATAACGGATATCAATGAACTTGGACTCTTGAATAAAGACCTGTCCTTTTCCTTCGCCAAGAAGGTATCGGCAAGAGATCTTGCCGTATTCTGTCGGCAGTTCGTATCAATGTCTAAGGCCGGTGTATCAATTCTGGAATGTCTGTCATTACTTCGTGAGCAGAGCGCCAATCCTACGCTTGCAACCGCTATCAGAGAGGTTCAGGCTGAGGTAGAGAAAGGTGAGACTTTGGCGTCGGGCCTTTCCAAGCAGAGACATATATTCGGCGATCTTATGATCACAACCGTTAAAGCTGGTGAAGAGTCCGGCTCCCTTGAGATATCATTGGAGAGAATGGCTGATCAGTTCGAGAAGTCTGCCAAGACCGCGGCACTTGTTAAGAAAGCGATGATCTATCCTATCATCGTAGCGCTTGTTGCCATTGCGGTAGTAGTAGTAATGTTGGTAGTGGTAATACCGAGTTACACGACTATGTTCGCCGACCTTGGAACGGAATTGCCTAAGATCACACAGGTGGTAGTTGCAATGTCGGACTTTATTGTGCATCGGTGGTTCATATTGCTACCGCTTATAGCGGGTGCTGTAGCTGGACTTAAGTATTTTTTCTCTACACCCATGGGTAAGATGGTGAAGAGTGATGTGGCACTTAAGTTCGGACCTACCAAGAATCTTACCGTTAAGAGTGCATGTTCACAGGTGGCTCGTACTATGTCGACTCTGCTCGCTGCCGGTGTTCCCATTGTGGATTGTGTAGACATCGTATCGGATACGATGCAGAACCTTAACTTCTATAATGCGATGAAGAAGGCTAAGGATGAAGTGGTCAAGGGTGTACCGCTTTCGGTTCCTCTTGAGGATTCCGGTCTGTTTCCACCTATGATGTATCATATGTTGAGGATTGGTGAAGAGGCAGGTAATCAGGAAGAGATGCTTACGAAGCTTGCGGACTACTATGATGAAGAGGTGGAGATGGCTGTGCAGGGACTTATGACTGCGATGGAGCCGATGATTATTCTGGCTCTTGCCGGTACGGTTGGTGTACTTATTGCAGCTGTTATGGCGCCTATGCTTACGCTTTATTCTACTCTTGATAGCATGTAAGGCTAGTTGTTTGCATAATATATAGCGGACAGTTTTTATTGGAAATATATTGTTGCGATAATCTATTGCGTTTATTATGAGTTCTCGAAAAGCATTGGTTTTGCTGAAGAGGGTTCTCGACTGTATGTAGAGGTGTAAATTAATAAACTTGTTTTATTTCAATTGTTTAATTTCCCGTGTAGGGACGGGTTTTTAAAAAATATATAAAAAAAGGAGACAATGATTATGAAGAAGACAAACAATGCAGGTTTTTCACTCGTGGAATTGATTGTAGTTATCGCCATTATGGCTGTACTTGTAGGTGTATTGGCACCTCAGCTGCTCCGCTATGTTGAGAGATCAAGGGTTAGTACCGACAATCAGGCCGTTGCTGAAGTAGCTAATGCTATTAAGATAGCTATGGCTGATGAGACTATTTATAATTCTGTAAAAGGTTCGACAGGTTCTCAAGTAACTTTGACTTTAGGAACTGCTGACGCCTCGACAGCTGCGTTTTCAGGGGGCACTACTCAGCTTTTAGAAGAAGTCAAGGCTTCTTGCGGCCCAGGTGTTTATTTTAAAGCAGCTTGTTATTCCTCAGCTCAGCCATCTATTTCAGTTTCGGTTGTTAATGGAAGTGTTATAATAAAAGCAACCGGCATGTGTGATACTGATAGCAAACAAGTTGCTGCGAATACATCGTCGTATGTTGATGCAACTGGTCAAACCGTTAGTAATGGTGTAGGAGAAATCTATTATTAATTTATGAATCGGGCGATAATGATTGTATACCTCATTGTATTCATATTTGGGATTATAATTGGTAGTTTCCTGAATGTATGCATACTGCGTATACCAAGAAAAGAGAATATTGCAATAGAACCTTCCCATTGTATGAGCTGCGGTGAGAGATTGAGATGGTATGAACTCATACCTCTCTTCAGTTATCTGGCCCTGGGCGGCAGATGCCGTCATTGTAAGACACATATATCCGTTCAGTACCCCATTATTGAGGCACTGAACGGAGTGTTCTACTTATCTATTGTTATGATTAACGGGTTCAATGTAGATTCCCTACTCTACTGCCTGTTAACATCAGCGCTTATCACACTAAGTGTGATAGACTGGAGAACTTATGAGATTCCCCTCGGAATCAATTTATTTATACTGACGCTGGGACTGATCGAGACATTTATCCATTGGGAAGATCTGATGGATCATTTGATCGGTCTCTTCGCTGTCAGTATATTTCTTGAGTTGATAGTACTCTTCACAAAAGGAAGAGGTATGGGGGGCGGCGATGTTAGGCTTATGGCTGTATGTGGCCTCTTTCTCGGATGGAAAGAGATCGTATTGGCGTTATTTATAGGCTGTATCGTAGGTTCTGTCATTCATTTGATAAGGATGCTTGCATTTGGTGCTGACAGGAGGCTGGCTTTTGGACCATATCTTGCTGTTGGCGTATTTATATCGATGATGTGGGGACAGGAGCTGATAACCTGGTACATGTCATTTTTTGCTGTCTGATTATTAATTGGATCATTGTCGCAAAGTTGTAGTTAAATCATTAATGATTTGACATAGATTTAGAAGGGTAATTTATATATTTGAAAGGGAGATATTAAAAGTATGGCAGAGAGAGTTTTGACTATAGAAATGGGTTATTCTCTTACCAAGGTATGTGAGATAGAAAAAAACGGTAAGTCACCCAAAGTATATAACAGTTTTGTGATTCCTACTCCGGAGGGAATGTTACGTGACGGACTTGTAGAGAATAACAGTGAATTCATTAATCTGTTCCTTAGGAATATGACCGTAAGGAAGATTAAGACAAGAAAGGTTATCTTCTCTATCACATCAAGTAAGATCGCTACTAGAGAAGCAGTTGTTCCCTATGTTCCGGAGAAGAAGTTAGGCGAGATCGTCAGAGCTAATCTCAGTGAATATTTCCCGGTAGATCTGTCTCAGTATCTTTTCTCACATTCTATTCTTTCTTTAGTTAAGAATGAAGCAAGTCAGGCTCAGGAAGAAGATGACCTCCTCTTAGATGATAAGCCGAAAAAGCAGAAAGATAAGAATAAGGGAGCCAATAAGCCAAGCGGATATAAGCTTTTATTGCTTGCAGCTCCTAAGCAGCTGATACAGAGTTATGAGCTTTTTGCTAAGAATATCGGACTTGAGATCGATTCGATCGATTATAACGGTAATTCCGTATTCCAGGCAGCCAAAGATGAATGTAAGAACGGTGTTCAGCTGATCGTTAAAGTGGATGAGAGATCGTCACTTCTGATGGTGCTTGATAATGGAATAATCTCCTTAAACAGAACGATACCTTATGGTATCGATGAAGCTATATCCACACTCCAGATGTGCAGGGAGATGGGAGAAGTAAGGAATTATGAGAATGCTCTTGAACTCGTAAGAAAGAAGAGCGTTGTGCTCTCATCTTTTTCGGAAGGAGCTTCTTTTGGACCTGATACACTGCCTTTTGATAATGAGAGGAAGTCTATTACAGAGAGACTTCGTCCTCTTGTAGGTGGTATCGTAAGGGTTATTGATTTCTATAATGCCAATCACAGTCAGACACCCGTCGAGAAGATATTCCTCACCGGTGTTGGTGCTGACTTTGTAGGATTGAACACACTTTTAGGGAAGGAAGCAGGGCTTAGCGTACAGAATCTTACAAGGATCGCAGGTATGGATACCTCAAAGATCTTCAAGGATTCCACAGGTGAATATGTAGCCTGTGTAGGTGCTGCCATTTCGCCGCTGTCTTTCTATGCGGACCATACTGAGACTGCCAACAAGAAGATGAACAGGGATGTTGATACCGGCAAGCTTGCCGCTGTCACCCTTGTACTCTGTGTGATCGGTGCGATTGCTCTTGCCGCATATGCAATACTTCCTTATATGGAGGAGGTTGATCATAAAAAGGAATATGAGAATACGATTGAGAAACTTCAGCCTGCATACGATGATTATCAGGCTTACATGTTAGCTCAGAGTGATGTTGAATATGTTAAGAGTCTTGAATCGGCAACACATAATCGCAATGACGAGCTTAATGCCATTATCGATGTTCTGGAAAAAGAGATGCCTAAGTCTATGATCCTTAATAGCCTTACAGCTGATGAGTACAGTGTTCAATTGGATATATCCGTAAGCACCAAGGACGAGGCTGCTTATGTGGTAAATCAGTTCAAGAATATGGAGTACTTTAACAGGCTTGGTATTTCCAGCATAGATGAAGTTACGTCACCAGCAGGTGAAGTTATGTATAATTTCCTGCTTGAATTGGAGTATTCTCCTGAGGATGAAGAGACGGAAACAGAAACAGAGGCAGAGGCAGAGGAGGTTGCTGAATAATGAAGATTTCTAAGAAAGAGATACATTTACTCTTGATGGTATTGGGCCTTGCAATAGTTGGCGCTGTATATATGTTTGTTGTCAGACCTTATAAAGCGGATACTGCGCAGCTTAAGAAAGATAATGAGGTTCTTAAAGAGCAGGCCGAACTCTATAAAACGGTTAATCTGAAGAGACAGGATTATGTAGATGGAAAGAGGGCTTTTGAAGAAGAGAAGTCTGATCTGATCATAGCATTCCCTTTGGAAGTTCATGAAGAAGATATGATCATGTTTTATTCTAATCTGCCGAAACAGTTGAACAGGAAGGTGGCTATACATAATCTTGGATTTCTTGAGGGCGGAGAAGTGTTACCTGAGGGAGTTGTCCAGCTTCAGACTGATGACACCGCTGATTCTGCGGAGGAGTCATCAGGAGGCTTTGATTCGAGTGTAAGCAGTCAGATTCACCTTTTTGTAAGTCCTATTACAATGACTTATTCATGTACAAATGAGGGCTTTAAAGACCTTATCCGCTCTATCACCAGTCAGAAGGATAAGAAGTCAATAAAGCGATTGGTAGCCAGTGCAGATTCGAGTACAGGACTTATAACCGGAGAGATAGACGTAGCTATGTATTATATGTACGGTACAGGCAAGAATTATGTAATGAGTGCTATACCAAAGGCTGTTTCAGGCAACCAGAATCTGTTCCATACATTAGGCAATACGGTTGATATAGGTAATACTACACTTGTAACTAATAATGATACTAATGGCGAAGAGGACGCAGATACAGACAATGCTGAATGATAAGAGATATGCAGGACAATCGAATAGCGGCTTTACCTTGTTAGAAGTGCTTGTGGCTGTTATAGTATTCGCTATAGTTGCTGTGCCGCTCCTGCATGCTTTTGTAACTGCTGCGGATACTAATGGCAGGGCTAAGATCAATATGAGGGCGACGACTGCCGCTGAGAATGTGATGGAGTCGTGCAGGTATCATACGATGGAAGAGATCGACGCAAAATTCGCCGATCCTACATCTTCCAATGTTACCAAGGTCGTCGATCCAACAACAGGGGCTGAGACCGGCAAGGTTATATATGAGGTAACTGATGCTTCTCTATATAAGACGTCACTTCCTGACGGATATAGAGTATTCCTCACCCTTGATCCTACTAAATACCCTAATTATAATGATATGAATCTTGCTGATCTTGAGACTGTCAGCGTAAGTGATTCGGGTGTATATACCATGGCAGCTGACTATGATCAGGTTGTCTACAATAAGTTCGTTCAGTGGAATGCCGATTGTCATTCCGAGAATCCTGCGCAGTTCAATCTTAAGAATTACGATTTTTTCAAGGATAATCTAAAGAGAAGAATTGAGATCATCATTAAGAGTAACGGAACCGTAACGGATGAAGAAGGCAATTCTGTTGAGATAGTATCTGTTAATCTTAATATAAATTACAGGCTGGATAATTATAGTGGAATAATATCCAATACCGTGACCAGTACATTCAAGTCTCTGCCTAACGGGCAAAAGGTGTATGAGACTACTGATGCTGAGATCTTCAATAACCAGGCTACAGAAGTTCCTTTGAAGAGTGTATTCCTGTTTTATACACCAAGGTATAAGGCCGGCACTCTTGGAAGCGACAGGGAGATCATTAATGTAGAGAATAATGATAATATTGATATTAATCTTTTTGTTATTGAGCAGCTCTATGAGAATGAGGACGGTGTACTGGCAGCTGAAGATGCTACTACGTACAGGGATAAATACCTCGGTAAGATCGGTTCCAATAAAGCCTTAACAGTCAATGTCTTCGAAAAGGAAGATGGAGCGGAAAGGGCTTCCATAGATTTCAGGACCAATATGTGTGAAAATGTGCCCAATACAGGTAAGAAGGCTGACGGTTCGCCTTCTACTGACGGTTCACTTTTGTTAAATCTTGTATACAGGCGTGGTGCATCAATCCTTAATGCTTTGGACAGAATGAATGTAAGAAGCGCTGACGGTCGATTCCTTAAGGCCGATAATACACCGAATCGTATATTTACCATGCAGGTAGATGTCTATGATAATGTAGATACAACGAGACCTATTGTATCACTTGATGGTACTAAGATTGAATAAACGGGAAGAAGTAAGATATGATACGACGAATGAAAGAATCTGGCAAAAGAATAAAGACTGATAACAGTGGTGTGTCGCTTGTTACTGTTGTTATCATAATAGGCTTTGTAGTTATGTTAGCCAGTACTTTGCTTATGACCTCACTTATCAATTATAAGATGAAGGCTGTTAATATAGAATCATCAGATACATTCTATTCTGCGGAAAGAGTTCTGGATGAGATCAATGTGGGTCTTCAGGCAGTTGTATCCAATTCTTTAAGCTCTGCATACGCTGAAGTTCTGGCTCATTACGGTAGTTACGATAACTCTCGTAAGGTTGAGTTGATGCAGACAAAATACTATGAGAGGTTGTGGGAGACTTTGTCCACAGATCCTACACAGACGTCCGAAGAACAGGCAGCGGATGCCTTCACTTATGGTGTAAGAGATAATTACAGTATCAACAGATTGTATAGTATGTTGAAAAAATCAACAAAATGGACGGAAGCAGATGCCCTTAACCCGAATGCTCTTGAAGACGGATATGGCGCGATCTTATCTACCGTTGACAGTAGCGGTAATCCAAGTAAGAGAGGTGTAATGGAGTCTTATGATAAGAACGGAGTAGTGCTTAAGGATCTTACCATCTATTATAAGGATGCCAAAGGGTTCGTATCTGTGATCAAGACGGATATCAGACTTACATATCCCGATTTCGATTTTGCCGCCAACTCTATTATACCGGATCTTCCGAAATATACATTTATAGCCGACGGTGGCACGACGATACAGGGTAATACTGTTGAACTTAACGGTAATATGTATGCGGATTCATTGTCTATTGAAGCAACCAGTCCGGCGAATCATAAGACAATAACGAATACAAGTGAAAATTCTAAATTCATTGTTAAGAATGCTATAAATTTCAAGAATACTACATATGTTAGTAATGAAGATTCCAATTATTTCTGGGCTAATACTATTGTGGCCGATTCAAGTGAAGTGACTCTTAATGGCTTTACTAATGTTGCCAATGACCTTGATATTAAGGGTAGAGCATCGAAGGTTACGATTTCCGGAGATTATAATGGATTTGGCAACTCTCTTGATGATCCGGATTACAGTAGTGCCATTCTTATCAACGGAACCGATTCTGAGCTGAACCTTGAGAATATCCGTAGATTTACTGTTGCGGGACATGCTTTTATTAACAGCAATAAGCGAGATACTGAAGAAGCTACCAACCAGGCTGCAGAGAATGCCAATACAATAGCTCATAACAGAGGCATTAATGACAATTCCAGCAAAGTATATACAGGTGAGTCCCTTGCCATTAAGAGTAATCAGCTTATATATCTTGTGCCGGCTGAATGTATTGGCGTAAGTAAGGCTAACGGTAAGTCAATGTTCAATAAGAATCCTTTGACTGCAGAAGAGTATAATGCTATTATATCGGACCCTGAACATTTTGACGAGGTATCAGCTACTGTTGACGTAACCAAACTGGGTGATAATCTATCCAATTATATATATATGGCAGGTTCTATCCCTCAGGCAGAGAAAGTAGTCGTACCGGTTGCGGACGGATCGACGCCCTGTCTTGTATATTATTATATGAAGTTCGCAGATGAGAATGCTGCCAATAAATATTTCACCAAATATTATGGAATGAATAAGGAATCTATGGATCAGTTCCTTAAGTTCTATGTCGATAATATTAAGATCAAAGATACCAGCAATATCTTGAGATTCAAGGTTGCAGGTAATCTTACTATCGGTGATAAGACAGATGATTATACCAATCTTCCTTCGGTTATGGAAGATGCCTCTAATGATATGGAGGCTAATTATGTTAAATACAATGATCAGTTTACGGCTTTGTGTACGATGTTGATCGATAATTTTAGTGAGCTTAGAAACTGTCAGCCGGCATATGTACATGAAGACGGTAAGATCGTACCTAAGCAGGTAATGTTCGAGAATATGGTCGATCCCGACAACCTTGATAACTTTATCAGTATTGCAGAAGGTCCTAATATTGACAGACATGGCAACAGAGTGGATGTTAAGGATGCTTCCGGCAATATCAGAGTTGTGATCACGAAGGGAGATTATCTGATCAATAATCCTGATATCAATCTTGTCATAAGTGCCGGCGATGTTACTATCGATGAAACGTCTTTCCACGGTACGGTAGTATGTAACGGTGAGCTGACTGTTACCAGCAGCTGTTCAACCGTAGTATGCGATTCCGATAAGGTCAGATCGGTACTTCAGCTTGGATTTGACAAAGATGGTGTTACTTATTCATGTGCTTATGTATTCAGAGACGGAACAGAATTCGCTTTTACAACGCTTAGCAGTGACGGCTCTAATAGTGATGATACAAGGATGTCTAATCTTATTGCTTACGAGAATTGGTCTAAGGAATAAAGGAGTTTTGAGATGGTCTCTAAGGATAACAACGGATTCTCATTAATTGAATTAATAGTCGTGATCGCGGTCATGGGTATTTTTCTTGGTGTGGGTCTTTATACGATTAATTATTTATTCGGCGGAGATGCCAAGCAGTTGACCAATAAGCTTGATGGGGAATTGAATGAAGTCAAGACAGGTTCCATGAGTCGCTTCGATGAGACACTTACAATAGAATATTGTACTTCTGCGGAAGGTAAGCAGTACGACAGCGAAGGTTATTATGCTGTCAAAGAGTTATGGACGATCAGGAATAATATGGCTAATCCTTCCACATCGATACGCAAGAGCATCGGTGAAGAAAGTACCAGAATGGGATCCGGAAGATCGGTGATCAAAGTTCAGTTTGAAGACGGAGCTATCGTTACTCTGGGAGCTGAAGGCAATTCCGGAGAGAATACTCTTATGATCACATTCGACAGAGCAACCGGCGCACTTAATGATGCTTATATAATACCCAAGGGCGGCGATATATCATCAGCTACGAAAACCGGCAATCTTAGCACTATTACGATTACCGGAGGTCGAAAAGAGTATGTTGTAACTTTTGATGTAAGTACCGGCCGTCACACATTATCGAATTCATAATGTATATTTTAGAAGGGGCTTACAGGCAAAGGGTAGTTATTAGATATTGCTGAGGTGTTTGAGAATATGAAGAATAACAAAGGTTTTACATTAGTTGAAATGATAGTGGCTATGGCGATATTTGCTGTAGCGGGGCTGATCGTCTTCGGGTTTGCTTCCTATAGTTCGAAGACTTTTTCACGATCTAATAAAGATGTGAAATTGCAATATGAACAGCAGACTGTAGTGAATACTATAAGAGATACTATCATTGAGACAAGTAATGCCTTGTTTTTTAATGATGCAGACAAGACACTTTTTGTATATTCGCAGTATTCCGTTCCTACAGCCAATCCCGATGTAACAGAGCCGCGATATTCAGTATCTAAGATCATGTATGATCCTGCTTCCCATGAGATCAAAATGGGCACTCAGGAATTCTCGGATATAGCAGCGGTAAATAAAGATTCGGTTGCTACCGATAAAATTATCGGCAGCAATGTCAGTGATTTTTCTATCGATCTTAGTGACGTTAAGCATAATAAGGTCAGTTACAGTCTTAACTTTGCAGTCGATGATAAGGAGTTAAAGACGGCACAGACGATCGCTCTCAGGAATAAAGTACTTGTCAGTGATGATAATTCTTCTATCTTCAAGGCAGAGGGCAAAACAGTTAACAGCTTTATCCAGGATATAGTTATTAAGCGTGATGGCCATTCTATTGGAGCAAGTGATGAGATAAGAAAGAGTGGCAGTAATAATGATACTATTATCTATACAGCAGAAGTCAAGACTACTACTTATTCTGAACGTGAGTATCAGGTAAGGTGGTCCGTAAAGCCTACTGAAGGAGGAAGTATAGACGGAATAAGCGTTTCTGCCGGAACCGGTGCTGTTATGGTAAGCAAGAGTGTTCCTGTCGGTACGGAATTCTATCTATATGTAACAAGTGTTGATGATAATAAAAAGTTCGCTTCAGCCAAGATAAAAGTCCTTGACGGTGGTGTCTATCCTGTATCTGTCAGGATCCAGAGTTCGGTTGTCAGTGGAACAGATTACAGAGAATACACTTTTATACCGACAGTAACCTATTCTAACGGAACCACCGTTTCTTCTGAAGCAGCCATCAACTGGTGTCAGCTGGATCTTACTGCCGGAACAGGTTGTACATTTGAACATGGAGTTCTTCATTTGAACAGTACTGTTAACGGGCGTACTTTTACTGTATATTGTACTACTAAGGAAAGAAGTAATGAGGGTAAGTATCTGACCAGTAATAAGATTGTTATTAATGTTGAGGGGATTGATGATAATTCAGTTGATCCCAAACTTAAGCTTATATTAACCGGTAATGGTAAGATATTAAGAGGAGGATCGTCGGTAGCATGTGTGACATGGCAGAATCAGCCTCAGAATACCCAGCTTACATATAAGTGGACAATAACACCTTACGATGATGCCCAGGACGCTTATGTATGGGGCAATGGTAAATTCAATAATTTTTCTTCTATCAAATGTAAGTTTAACGATGCCAATAACGGGAATAATGAGAGAACCGTAGCGGCAACAGATAGTAATATTGTTACTAAGGGATCTAACAGATTGATATATGTAATAGCTGACAGTAATATCAGCTGGGAAGGTAACTTCGGCGTTATGGTCAGCGTTACAGCAACCGATCGAGAGGGACATGTGTACGAGACGGATCCCCAGGCATTTGTAATTGAACCTGTTACTCTTAAGATCAAGCCTACAAATAAGGTGCCCAATGTTGTAAACGGATATCCTGATTTTGAGTTTAGCAAAGATAATAAGCTGAAGTATTCGGAATCTGCAGAGTATGGCGTGGGAACAACTCTTTACGAGTATAGCAGTGCAAGATTCTATACATTCACATATACAGGTATTAATGTTAATGCCTTGAATTCCATTAGTAATTATTCAGGCGGAGACCCAGGAAGGTTCGTATTCACGTATTTCGGTATGCGTGGGGATAATGTCTCGGTTAATACCCAGCCTCAGCAGGAGATTGTTTCTGACAGAGAGTCGGGGGGATTCAAGTATGCGACCGCACTTAGAGATTGGAGTTTACTGTCCAATAAGCCTTATTCGCTTTCATTATATTATACTGTAAAGAATCCTACAGGAGCGGATCTTATATCAAATAAGCAGGAATATATGATTGAATATGATAATTATTGATGATCTGAAGACGGATCAATAGATTATTCTCTGTTATTTGGAGGTTATTAATGCAACGAAAGAGTATTTTTCACAGTAAAAAATTCTGGCTTGGATCTACAGCAGTTATAGTGGCTGCTGCGACGACCCTTGGTTCAATTTATTTTGACGGAGGTGAAGTCAATGCCGCCAAGGTATCACTTCCCGGTGTTGAGACTATTGTTATGAATAATAACAATATCAATCCCTTTGTCATATATGAAGTTGTGCCAAGCAAATCCGATGCCATAGTAGGTTATTTCATTAAAGATGAAGAGCCTATTAATGATAATGCTATCTCTATAAGAGAGATACCTTATATGAATGAGACGGATAGGGCCAATGTTCTTGCCAATATTAAGCCTGTGCCTGCTTCAGTAAGTAATACTGTTAATTATTCTGCCTTTGAGCTTGCTGATAATGGTGCTAATGAAGCTGTACAGCAGGGTTCATTCCAGCAGGTAGGATCGGGAGAAGGAGATTACAGTTATACCGGCGATGTTGTTACGGAATTGTATGTTCCGTATAATACTTCTGTTGAAGAAGAGAGAGTCAACTTCAAATCCGAGATCGATAATAACAGCATGGCTGCTTATATGCGATTCGTTACATTCACTCCGGATTTTGCTCCTGAGAATGCGACACAGATCGCTTTTGCATTAGGTAAGGCTGATGACAATACCAATGCAGCCAATATTCCTATTTCAGTTGCCCCCGAGGCTATTGGTAATGAGGAGAACTGTTACAATAATCAGTATTTTACCAGGTTCGATGTTGTAATGGATACTGCTGATTCGGACGGAACCGAACTTAAGGCTAATACTATCCTGTTTCTCTCTAATGCAGATATGTCTACACTGACATATTACGGTGTTGTAAGTTCTGCGGGTTATATCATTGATGCAGATACGGCTACTGCCGAGGGCAAGGCAAGAGTGTCCATTAAGCGTGCGGATGGTAGTGAGTTAACCGGCGATGATGTCCTTACAGAATTTGAGTCGCAGGGTAATGCCAGCCAGTATTTCTGTTCTGTTCGTGAGGCAACCAGCCTTGATAATGCGGATTATGTAATAATTCAGAATACTGTTATCAGTAATGTTGTATATAGTCCTTATCAGTATAGAGTATCAATTGAGAAGGTATACGATCCCTCAGATCAGACTCTCAATTCGGAATCAGTATATGAGAGGATCACTACAGACGGAAGAACTTATTATATTCTGAAGCAGGATGTTACCGAATACACTTATGTAGGAGCGGGGAACGGTAATTATATCTTCAAGCCCGATTTTAGTGTTAATAAGATCGATTCCTTCAGATATAATGGAGGTTTTAATAATAAAGAATGGTTCAAACGTCATGTCTTTGATCTTGAAGACGGAGAACTTAATAAGGCTGTTATTGAAGTTAAGACAATTACGCCTTCAGAATTGAGTGATGTGGCTTTGACAGAAGCTGATCTTATATATTTTGCAGGTGGGGCATATACAGAGGATATTGCTGAACCGATCGCATACACCATTAATAATATGGTTGCGGATAATAATTTCCCTGTTATCGTAGAGTATTCTACATATACGGCTAATAAGGATAATGCAGCCCTTTTACAGATATCGAAGTTGGCCGCAGCACTTATGCAGGATTCTATTGCAAAATACGATGACGTGGCTTGGAATGGAAAATCTCTTACAGATCTTAATAACGGAATAAAGATAACAACGGGGGCGGATAACAGTTTCGTTAATGGAACAGTATTCGTTAATGATGATACTGCTACCAAGGTGTTCGATAATTCATTTATGACAACTTATTCGGATGATAAGATCAGTAATGGATTCATGGATGTCGTTAATACGATTGAGAATACCAAGTTTAATCTCTCTGTAACCGGGGCGGGAGATGAATTTAATGATAAGGTAAGTAAGGCTACCTGTATCAGGCATATACTTAATGCTGAGAATAATAAGGTTACGGTTAAAGATAACTTGAGAATACTTGATCTTGAGCCTTATGCATGTGATGTATACGGATGGGACAATACCAATTATCAGCCGACAACTGCGGCTATGGGAAGACTTAAGTCTGTTACCAATGCCGGAGCTAACGGAGAGTCAACGGTGGATGAGCTGACGACAGATTATTTTGATAAGAAGTGGTTCCTTGAGAATATGGCTTCCCAGTTCAAGGATACTCCGGATGGGGTAAGAGTTACCATGATGGGTACGGCTGAGTTCGTCGGTAAGCGTGAGAATCTTAATGAATCTTATGATCTTATCTATATTGGTGCTGACACTACCCTGATGAATACTGCTATAGATACTCAGTCTACTAAATATACCGAAGTATATTATGACAGGTGGGGCAGAAGAAGGGAAAGGATCGTAACACAGACTACTAAGACCAAGACTAAGAATACCGTATTTAATGACGGTAATATGAATGGTCTTGTATATATGCATGTAGGCGATAAGAGGCATTATAATGATAGTAGTGTAGCATCGGGAAGTGGTCGTACTTCATCTACTAATGATGCTAATGCAAGATTTTCCGGTAATGATATAACAATCGATAAGTATAATGATCTTAAGCGTTATGTTGAAGCCGGATATGCATTGATGTTATCTGATGACCTGTTAAGTAATTTCGCAACAGGTGCTATCAATACCAGCAGGGTGGATGTATCATCCAATATGTATGATTTCCTTACCAAGGTATGTATGGCTAAGAATAGCGACGGTACATTCAAGTATTATGGCAAGAATGTTAATTATAAGGGTGCTTTTCTGAACACCACTACCAATTACACTGCCAACAGGACGACCTTCGCTAAGTATATCAATATTCAGGGACTTATAGTGAATCCCATAAGTGTTCCCAAGGAATATGTTGAGACTAACGGAGCCGGTACTTATCTTGATATGAACAGTGATGGTTCGTACTCATTGGATTATAAGGTAAGGCTGTCCAATAATGCTGTAGTTGATATAAGTAATACGACATACGATTGTGCTCTGTATATCGATCTTGATACGGACGGTAAGTTTGAATCGGGTGAGAAGCAGGCTCTTGACTCAACTAATATATCGAGCGCTGACGGTGGACCGGTCAATTTCTCTGTTAATGACGGTAAGTTCGCGCTGAGCGCAGGCTACACTTATGATATAAGTAAGAGAGTTCCGGACGGATTCGTCGGATTCCTGTCATGGAAGCTGGTGTTTACTCAGAATGAGAAGGTTACCATGGAGAGTAATTCTGATGATAATAGCGTCAGGACCGCTATCAGTGGTTTCTCAGCGGTTCCGGCTCCCAATGTTGTACCGGAGATCAAGGTTCTGCAGCTTACATCGGCAAGAGGCCATTCTCTTAACTTTGATCTTACCTCTCCTGAGATGCAGTCATTGTATAAATCCGTAAAGGACTTTACTCTGACTATAGATAAGGTTCCTGTTGATAAATATATCTTAAAGGACACAAATTATTTCTCAACTGGTGAGAGTTATATCGATTATCTCTGTGAGTATAACATGGTTGTTCTTGGATTCACGGATGTATATGAATTCTGTGCCGATAATGTAACAAGCAATGCAACATATATGGCAGCCATGATGGGTATCAGAGATTATGCTTTGAGCGGTCGAAGTATCCTGTTCACACATGACCTTACGAATTCATTCAAGATTCAGAATAATTACAATCAGACGAGTGCATACTATTTCACCATGTATCTCAGGGATGTAATGGGTATGGATCGATATGGCGAGATAGCTTCTTCAAGAAGACTTGAGCAACAGGGTTATACTAATGAATATGTAAGTAAGTATGATGATCCGGCTAAGAGAGCTATTAAGGGACAGTTGTTAAGTTCGCTTAATAACATCGATTATACGAATTTCCATTTATCAAGATTTGGTCAAGCGGATAATTCATATGGTCTGTTGGCTAAGCAGTATGCTTATAAGGACTTCTCTTGGTCATGGAAGAATGGTGTAACAGATATTACCCAGGTTAATCGTGGTCAGATAACAGAATATCCTTTTAAGATTGAAGAGACATTCTCTGTTACTCAGACACATCCGCAGTATTATCAGTTGAATCTTGATACAGACAGTGAAGATGATGTGGATGCCAATGGTAATGACTATTCAGATGATGATACGGTTGTATGGTATACGATAGGTTCGCCCAGTGGTACTCAGAGGGATAGTTCCGGACAGTATTTTGCTAATGTCAGTGCCGGCGAACTTGGTGGTATTCAGGAATTCACACGTATGATACATAATGATGTAAGAAATAATTATTATATCTATAACCGAGGCAATATCACATATACAGGATCTGGACATGCTAATGTTGATCAGAATGAAGAGCGTCAGTTGTTCGTTAATACACTAGTTGCTTCATACAATGCCGGTACACATGCTCCGGCGGTTGTATATAAGGAAAGTCCTGTTGAAACAGCAGCGAATATCACTACAATGTATCTTCCTTTCGATAGAAGTATTGTAAATGCGGAAGGCACTATGACGGGCGGTATTGTTCAGGAAGACGGAACCATTACTGTTGATTTCAAGACGATCAATAATAATCTTAAGAACAATAATAAGCCCTTGTATGCTGATTATTATGTAGAGGTTAGCAACAAAGATTCCTATGATATTAAGATCGGCGATAAGTATCTTAAGAAGGTAACACCCGTGTCATTCGAGCTTGTTACAACCAATGCAGAAGGTAATCAGACTTATGCTAATAATGATCCTTATATTCTGAAGAATTATCAGATATATACCATGAAAGTAAGGATCGCTGACCTGGGACTTGCTTATAATACGCTTAACGGAATCAATAAGAATATGGTTAACGTATATGTAAGACTTGGTACCGAGCAGCTGGCTACCGGTTCACAGAAGATTCAGCCTTCAACAGAGAGTATCACTCCTCTTGCAGTATATTGTGCTGAACTCTTCGAACTTGAATAAGCGGTAATGTGATGATCTGATATCGCTGATCAAAAAATTGATCAAATATCAATTGTTCAATACCGATGATTAAATAACAAAAATGTATTTATAAACTGAGCATGCTATCTAAATTAGGTAGCATGCTCTTTTAAAAATAACTTAGAATAAGGCTATGTGTGCAAGGCCATATGTTAAGGCTATGTGTGTAAGGCATATGTATAAGTCTATGTGTAAAAGGCATATGGATAAGTCTATGTGTATAAGTCTATGTGTATAAGGCTATGTGCATAGGGCTATGTGTATAAGGCTATGCCATGATGTGTAGTTATATAAAATGTCTGATATTTGCTACATTAAAAAGTAATTATGAAAAATCAACAAAATGGAAACTACATTTGATAAAAACTTGTAGAAATTATCTGAAAATTATATTATAATAGCCTTAATTATACTAAAGTAATTAAGTAGTATAACGGAGGGTTATCTATGAGTGATGAGAGAGAATATTTAGAATCCGGTTCAGAGGATATGATCGCCGAGATTGAAGGCGTAGTGGATGTAGTTCACAGCGCGGATGGTAAGAATAACGAGCGCAAAGAGAAGAAGAAACAGGAAAAGCTGGAGAAGAAGGCTGAAAAGGCTGCAAAGAAAGCTGCCGAAAAGGCAGAGAAGAACAGCAAAAAAATATCAAAGAAAGCCGGAACTGATCCTAATGGGGAAGGCTCGAATGGCAGTGATGACGTAACCGGTACAAATGGTCCTAAGAAAAGCTGTAAGCGGAAGCTTAAGTGGATCAGACTAAGGATATTCAAGAAGGAATTTAAGATTCCAAATCTGATAAGTCTGATAATTCCGTCTGATGATACCGGAGAGAACAGAAGAACCGGTGGATTGCCGATTAAGGTGCAATTGATCATCGGATTCCTGATACCTGTACTTTTCATTGTATTGATAGGAATGCTGTCTTATCAGAGATCTTCGAAGGGCCTTATTCAGCTCTTTGAGCAGTCATCTTATTCAACATTGAATATGACTATGAATTCCCTTGATCAGGCATTCAGTTCCATTCAGGCGACTGTTATTGAAGTAGCCAACAGTCAGGATGTTAAGTCATATGCACTTGGCGGATATAAGGGTGATGAGCAGAAGAATGGTCAGGCTATGAAGAATCTTCAGCAGATGATCAATACGAAATCTGCAGCCACGAAGATAATATCAGAGATAGATATCATGCCGATCCAGAATCTGGAGATCCCGACTACGAGAAATCTGTCATTCACCAATCTGTGGTACAGCTTCATGGATGATTTTGAGAAATCGGAAGATGCTTATATTCTTGATTCCAAGCTTAAGGCTATTTGGGGAACTTCGCATCCTTACTGGGATTCGGCTACACAGATGGACAACTATTGTATGTTCTGTGCTAAAGCTATAAATGCAGGTAAGCTTCATGGATTCGTTATGATCGATGTTGATGGCAAAGAAGTTCAGAATATGATGAGTGAGGCTAACTTCGGTGATGAAGCATATATATGGTTCGTGACTGCCGAAGGTGGCGAGATCTGCAACAGAGAAGGCCTAAGTTACAGTGAACTTAATCTGAAAGATGTAACAGATGACACTACCACTACATATATAAGAGTTAAGGGCAAGAAGTATTTCTTCATGCAGTCGCTCAGTGAAGTGAACGGAAGCCGACTTGTGGCTATCGTACCTGAGTCTTATATCACTGCAAGTTCGGATTCCATCAGGACTCTGACTATCTTCATTATATTGATATCGGTTATCATCGCTATCTTTATTGCAGCTATTATCATTACCGGTATTGCGGTTAATATCAATCGTAATATCAAGAAGCTTGATATGGTATCGGGTGGTGATCTGTCAGTAAGTGAAGGATCTGAGAAGATATCAAGGAATGAATTTGGTAAGCTTCAGCTGGCATTGAGGAATACTATCATCAAGATGAGAGATCTGATCGGAACGGTAACAGACAGTAAGAATGCGGTTGTCAGATCAGGTGATAAGGTTGCCGCTTCTACCGATGAACTCAGTACAATGATCGAGAATGTGAGTGCTCAGGTTGAAGAGATCAATGCGATCATAGCATCTCAGAATGGAGAGATCGCTGATTGTAATGAGCAGATGGAAGGGCTCTCGAGCAAGATCAAGAATGTATCGAGCAGCATCTATTCTACTATCGATGAAGTTAATAAGTCGAAAGAAGCTATTGATTCCGGAATGGTAACCGTTAACAGTATGGTGGATCAGTCAAGCAGGACTGCCGCTACTACCAAGGAAGTTCAGGAGAAGGTTATTCAGCTTACCGATAAGCTTGTTAATATCGAAGGATTTGCCAATAATATCAAGGAGATAGCATCTCAGACTAACCTCCTTTCACTTAATGCATCCATTGAGGCTGCAAGAGCAGGTGAACATGGACGAGGATTCTCTGTTGTTGCAGAAGAGATCAGAAAACTTGCTGATAATTCGGGTAAGACAGCGGTTCAGATCAAGAAGATGGTAGAAGAGATAACTGTTTATTCTAACGAGGTTCTTGATAAGGTTAAGGAAGCTGATGACATCTCAACAAGTCAGGTTGATTCTGCTAAGCAGACTATCGAGGCATTCAATAATATGAATGAGGTGATGACAAGACTTGCTGACAATATGTCGGTTGTTTCCGGAGAAGTCGAAGGCATGAACGAGTCAAGACATGAGACTCTGAAATCTATCAAGAAGATTGAGGAGCAGTCTGAGAGTACAGTTGTCGCTACAAATGAGGTTAATGATTATCTCGATAAGCAGATGCAGTCTGCAGGATATCTGCGTGATGAGACTAACAGGCTTCAGGATAATATGTCTGAACTGGAGAAGGCACTTTCAACATTCAAGATATAAAACTGTAATAATAAGATAAGTATAATATAAAGAAGAGAGAGGCAGGATTACATCCGACCGGTTAAGCGGATCATAATGATCGGCAAATCGGGGGTAATACCTGCCTCTCTCCGTTTTTGCCAAGATAAAGATAGCTTGATCGGCAGGCGAATTTTATTAATGTACAGTAATCGTCGCTGATCGAATATGGTTATCAATGTTCGTTAATGATCGCACATGTTCTCACTTACATAATATGTAAAAATACTTATTTTGAGCGGAATAACAAGGCTTTAAAGACCCTGATCCGGTTAATAAAAAGCGATAAAATAAAAAAATCCTTGAAAACTTCAAAAACATAGTGTATAGTTTGTGACGTGATTGCTTGGAAGTGTATACTATTTTGGGCTTTAGACTCTAAATAGTATGAATTGTCGGAATAGTGATGTAAAAAGACGCCGGCAGTTACCTAAGTACGGTATGTTTTTCAAAAGGGAAGTAAAGGATAAAAAAATGCCAAAATATCTCGTAATAGTTGAATCACCGAATAAGGTCAAGACAATAAGTAAGTATCTTGGCAGTAATTATACTGTTATGGCAAGCCAGGGACATGTCAGAGATCTGCCGAAATCTTCGCTTGGTATCGATACTGAGGCTGATTTTGAACCTCATTATATTACTATCAGAGGTAAGGGCGAGATCCTCTCGGCTCTGAGGAAGGAAGTCAAGAAGGCAGAGAAGATATATCTGGCAACTGACCCGGACCGCGAAGGAGAGGCTATAAGCTGGCATCTGATCGCGGCGCTCAAACTGGAAGATAAGAAGGTATACAGGATAACCTTTAACGAGATCACCAAGAATGCGGTAAAGGAATCCATTAAGAATGCCAGAGATATAGATATGAATCTTGTGGATTCACAGCAGGCCAGAAGGTGCCTTGACAGAATGGTGGGTTACAGGATATCGCCTGTGCTCTGGGCCAAGGTTAAGAGAGGCCTTTCGGCAGGTCGTGTTCAGTCGGTCGCTCTGAGGATCGTATGTGACCGTGAGGAAGAGATCGCGGGATTCATTCCGGAGGAATACTGGACGATAGATGCCGATATTAAGGTGGACGGCAGCAAGAAGACAATCAATGCCAAGTATCAGCCGGAGAGCGGAGTTAAGCTTGGAACCAAGGCTGATGTTGATGCCATAATGAAGAGTATGAACTGCGGCAATATGACGGTGGATGAGGTGAAGCACGGTGAGCGTGTTAAGAAGATGCCTCTTCCGTTTACGACATCGACTCTTCAGCAGGAGGCAAGCAAGGCACTTAATTTCGCAACCCAGAAGACCATGAGGATCGCTCAGCAGTTATATGAAGGCGTTGAGATCAAGGGGCAGGGGACTGTCGGACTTATCTCTTATCTTCGTACTGATTCGGTGAGAATCTCAGCTGATGCCGATGCAATGGTTAGAAATTATATATCGGAGCAGTACGGAGAGAAGTTCCTGGCGGACGAGAGCGCAATGCCCAAGAGTAATCGTAAGATTCAGGATGCGCATGAAGCCATCCGTCCTACGGATGTTAATCTTACTCCGACTCTTATCAAGGATAATCTTTCCCGTGAGCAGTTCAGACTCTATCAGCTTATCTGGAAGAGATTCGTGGCTTCCAGAATGGCGGCGGCAGTCTATGATACATACAGTGTCAAGATGTCGTGCGGTGAGCATAAGTTCACTGCATCGGGCAGTCATCTTAAGTTCGACGGATTTATGAGTGTCTATGTGGAAGCAGATGAGGAAAAAACAGCGGCAGATTCACTTGTTGCAAGAATTACACCCGATTCTGTGATCGAGATCGCTAAGATCACTCCTACACAGCACTTTACACAGCCTGTGCCTCATTATACCGAGGCAAGTCTCGTGCATGCGATGGAAGAACTCGGAATAGGCCGTCCAAGTACTTATGCAACAACGATCACGACCATACTGGGAAGGCGTTATATCGTTAAGGAAGGCCGTTCGCTCTATACGACCGAGTTGGGCGAGATCGTCAATAATATAATGAAGGAAGCGTTCCCGACAATAGTGGATGTTGACTTCACAGCCAATATGGAGACCCTGCTTGATGCCGTTGAAGAAGGAACGGTTAATTGGAAGACTATTGTATCTAACTTCTATCCGGATCTTGATGAGGCGGTGAACAGTGCCGAGGCTGAGCTTAAGAAGATCGATGTTAAGGAAGAAGTTTCGGGCGAGACCTGTGATCAGTGCGGTCGTCCGATGTATATCAAGTACGGACCCCATGGAAGATTTCAGGCGTGTTCAGGTTTTCCGGAGTGCAGGAACACCAAGCCTTACTTTGAGAAGATCGGAGTTGCTTGCCCTAAGTGCGGCAGTGATGTTGTAATAAAGGCGACCAGAAAGGGAAGAAGGTACTACGGTTGTATCGATAATCCCAACTGTGATTTTATGGTTTGGCAGAAACCGTCCGGCAAGCTGTGCCCTAAGTGCGGTAATGCACTGCTCATCAAGGGCGACAAGCTTACTTGCGCTGATGAGACCTGCGGATATACAGAGAATCGCAAAAAAGACTGAATTTGATTTGAATGGTTAATAGCCGTCAGATCTGTGAATCCTCATACGGATCATCGGTAAGGTGATCGTTGGCAGGAGATACTAGGTTGCTGACGGCTATTTTGTGCGATTTGGGAGTTATGCAGGTTGTATGTCGGCAGGGAAGTGCCTTTGATGATGCTGTCGAGATTGAGAACGGTAGTTTCTTTACGACAATTCAATTTGGTTCATCAAGGTCTGTCTTTGTGTTACAAATAATTTCAAATTCCGTACATAGATTGAAAATTCACATAAATACGGAAAATTTATGAAAAAGTATTGAAATTGTCTGATATAAATGCTAAAATTACATATAATATGTATGGAGGTATAATTATGAGCAGCGTTCAGTTGTTGGATAAGACACGTAAGATTGGCAAATTGTTACATAACAATAATTCGAGCAAAGTTGTGTTTAATGATATATGTTCAGTAATGCAGGAGATCCTTGAGAGCAATGTTCTTGTAATAAGTAAGAAAGGTAAGGTTCTGGGCATTGACAATGATCCGCATGTTGAAGTTATCCATGAACTGATCAAGGATAATGTCGGTGGATTTATCGACTCCATGCTTAATGAGCGTATGTTATCCGTTCTCTCTACCAAGGAGAATGTTAATCTTGAGACTCTTGGATTCGAGAATACTGACGTTAAGAAGTTCACGGCGATCATCGCACCTATTGATATAGCCGGTGAGCGTCTTGGTACTTTGTTCGTATACAAGGCAGGCGAACTCTATGATATCGACGATATCATCTTAAGCGAGTACGGTTCTACCGTTGTCGGTCTGGAGATGCTTAGAGCCGTTAATGAGGAGAGCGCCGAAGAGTCAAGAAAGGTTGCTGTCGTTAAGTCAGCGATCTCTACACTCTCGTTCTCTGAGATGGAGGCGATCGTACATATCTTTGATGAATTGAATGGAATGGAAGGTATTCTTGTAGCCAGCAAGATAGCTGACAGGGTTGGCATAACCAGAAGCGTTATCGTTAACGCTTTAAGGAAGTTCGAAAGTGCAGGCGTTATCGAGTCAAGATCTTCCGGAATGAAGGGTACTTATATCAAAGTACTTAATGATGTAGTCTTTGATGAGATCGATAAGCTTCGCAAGGAGCGCGACTGATCGTACAAGTGGATAAGGATATCTGTAAGATAAAGGGATTTATTGCTTGCAATAAATCCCTTTTGGGTTTTCAACGAAATGTTGTGTTTTCAAATGCCAAAAATACAATATAAAGTGTATTTTTACTTCAATATACTTGTTTTTTTGCCATAATTATTTATAATAGAATAGGGTGTAGATTAATGTGCCCGAAAAGGAGGCGTCCGTGGTCAACAGTCATGTTTTTGATTATATCAATGTTATAGACAGAGCTGCCGATGCATCGGCTCTCAGGAATGAGATATTATCCAATAATATAGCCAATCAGGATACTCCCGGTTTCAAAAGACAGGATATTGATTTTGAGACCGAGCTTGCGCATGCAATGAGGAGAAGCAAGTACACATCTATAGATGATAAAGTTGCCAATATTCAGCCTAACAGGCTTGAGGCAAGGATATATACCGATTCGTCAGATTTTTCGTATAGATTGGATGGCAATAACGTTGATCCGGAACAGGAACAGGTTAAGCTCGCAGCCAATCAGCTTAAGTATCAGGGCCTTATGGCGAGTCTGACAGCGGAATTTAATAATCTTAAGGCAGTGCTTAAGTAAAGTCTGCGGCGGATTTTAATGATCTTAAGGCGGTACTTAAGTGGATTCAGACATATTGTTGTTATGCGGAGCCTGTCCGCTATCGCAGAGCAGACATCCGATAACAGTAAGTTGAGTATGAACACAGATTAAATAAGGAGGAGAGCATATGGGATTTTTAGACAGCTTTAATGTGAACGCTTCCGGCCTGACGGCTCAGAGATACAGAATGGACGTTATCGCTGAGAATGTTGCCAATGCCAATACGACCAGAACCGAAGACGGTACTCCTTATGTCAGGAAGGTGGTTACCTTCGAAGAGAAGAACGGAGGACATGAATCCTTCAATACGATATTCGGAAGAGAGGCTTCGCGCTGGAAGGGTCACGGCGTTAAAGTCAGCGGTACTTTTGAAGATACATCGACAGAGGGTAATAAGGTATATGATCCTTCACATCCCGATGCTGATGATGACGGATATGTAACATATCCCAATGTTAATATAATCACCGAGATGACCAATCTGATAGATGCGAGCCGAAGCTATGAGGCCAATGCTACGGCTTTTGAATCCAGCAAGAACATCGCCAAGCTCGGACTTCAAATGGGACAGTAAGCGTTTTACAGAATCGATTTGACGATCATGAGGAGATTATAAGATGGATATCAATTCTCTGTATAATATTACATCGGGAGCGGTGGCCAATGCCGTTAAGACATCGGGCGTGGGTGTTAAGCCTACGGAGAGCGAAGAGAGCAGTTTCAGCAGTTTTTTAAATACTGCTATTGAGAATATAAGTACTACCAATGCTTATCTTTCCGATGCCGAGAATGAAGAGATCAAGCTGGCCATGGGGCTGACCGATAATACGCATGATCTTACGGTTGCCCTGCAGAAGGCCCAGACGGCCCTGCAGTATACCGTTGCCGTGCGTGACAAAGTGCTGGAGGCATATAAGGAATTGATGCAGATCAATATCTGACGGATACAGGGATCGTACGTAAGAAACGGATATAAAGGAAATGTTAGACAGGTTAAGAGAGATACCTAAGAGAATATTGGAGTGGTGGAACAAGTTCACTCCCAGGATGAAGACCATTATTGTGTCTGCTGTTGCGGGCGTAGTAGTGGCTTTTGTCATACTCTTATCTTTGCTTACAAGACCTGTTTACGTACCGCTTGCTTCCTGCGAGACTACCAAGGAGTCAAGCGATATCATAGAATTATTAAAAAGTGATGGCACTATCGATTACAAGGTAAGCGATGACGGTAAGGAGATCAGTGTACTGAAGGCTCATAAGTCGGCGGCGACGATCTTACTTGGTGCCAACAATATACCGACATCCGGATATGCACTTGAGAATGTGACCGGTGGCGGATTCTCGACTACAGAGTCGGATAAACAGAAGCAGTATAAGTTGTATCTTGAGAGTCTTATGGAGACGGATCTTCAGGGCATGACCAATGTCAAGAGAGCCAATGTTCAGCTCAATCTTCCCGAGAACGACGGAACTCTCATATCCAAGCAGGAGGATTCTTCGGCAGCTATCATGATCGAGCCTGACGGAGAGTTCACCAAGGAGAATGCGGCAACGCTTGCCAAGTTCGTTAAGACGGCACTTGGCAATACAGATGTGGCCAAGGTCACCATCATAGATAACGAAGGTAACCTGCTCTTCTCGGGCGACGAGGAATACTCGATATCGGGAACGGCAACAGGCCAGATGGAAGTGGTTCAGCAGGCCAAGGAGATCATCCAGAGCGAAGTTAAGAAGGTGCTGCTGGGCACCAATGAATTTGATCTTATAGAAGTCTCATCAAGCCTTGATGTTGATTTTTCTACTACCAAGAGTACAGAACACGGATATACACCCGCAGAGGGACAGAGCCAGGGCGTACTTAGTGAAGAGGATATATATACATCCGAAGCAAAGGGATCTACGGCCGGCGTTCCCGGAACGGATTCCAATGGCGAGGATGGCACTACATATGTGATAGAGGACGGAGGCGGAACTTCTTCTACGGTTACTGAGGAGAAGCGTAATTATCTTCCTAACGAATCGATTGTTGAGAAGACCATTCCTGCCGGTATGATCAGATATTCCAGCTCCACGATTTCCGTAAGCGCCATTAAATATAAGGTGCTTAAGGAAGAGGATGCTTCCACTCAGGGACTTTTAGACGGAACATCATGGGATGAGTACAAGCTCGCCAATTCCGAGAGGAAGAGGATCGAGAATGATGATGATATAATCGATATAGTAGCCAAGGCATCGGGCATACCGGCTGAGAATATCTCGTTTATTGCTTTTGAGGAACCGATGTTCATCGATAAGCCTGCTCCTAATGTCAGCGCTTCCGATATCATTCAGATCATCATCATTGTTACAATTCTTGCTTTGCTGGCCTTTGTTATAATGAAGGGTATGAGCGGTGCCAAGACAGAAGTCGTGGAGCCGGAGCTCCCTGTAGAGGGCTTGCTTGAATCTACTACAGAGAATAATCTTGATGATATTGAACTTGAGACCAAGTCAGAGACGAGAAAGGTTATAGAGAAGTTCGTGGACGAGAATCCCGAAGCTGCGGCTGCGTTACTGCGTAACTGGCTTAACGAGGATTGGCAGTAAATTGTATGATATGTTAAGACCGGTCATCTGCCCGGATGTTAGGCGGCAGAGCGGTTATGGCAGATCAGTTTAATGACAGAGGATTGTCAAAGATGGTAAAAGCAACAGATGCCAAGCTTACGGGCTTGCAAAAATCGGCAATTTTATTAATAGCGCTCGGACCTGAGAAGTCAGCGGCTCTCTTCAAACATCTTAAGGAAGAAGAGATCGAAGAGCTTACGCTTGAGATAGCCAATACGAGGAGCATCGTTCCTTCGGTTAAGGACAGCGTGGTGGATGAGTTTTATCAGGTCTGCCTTGCACAGCAGTATATCGCAGAAGGCGGTATCGGTTACGCCAAGGAGCTCTTACAGAAGGCTCTCGGTGATGAAGCGGCAATGGAAGTTATCAGTAAGCTTACCGCTTCGCTTCAGGTTAAGCCCTTCGAGTTCGTGCGTAAGGCTGAGCCCAATCAGTTACTTAACTTCATTCAGGATGAGCATCCGCAGACTATTGCACTCATCCTGTCATATATGCCTTCTCTTCAGGCATCGCAGGTTATCTCAGGCCTTCCGCCCGAGAGACAGGCAGATGTTGCAAAAAGAGTGGCACTTATGGATCGTACCTCGCCTGATGTTATCAAGGAAGTCGAGAAGATACTTGAGAGCAAGTTGGCTAATCTGGTCAATCAGGATTACACCATTGTCGGTGGTGTGGATCAGGTAGTAGAGATCCTCAATGCTGTTGACAGAGGTACTGAGAAACATATTATGGAGACTCTTGAGATCGAAGAGCCTGAACTTGCAGATGAGATCAGGAAGAAGATGTTCGTATTCGAGGATATTCTGTTGCTTGATGACAGAGCTATACAGAGAGTTCTCAGAGATGTGGACAATAATGATCTTGCACTTGCTCTTAAGGGCAGTAATGAACAGGTTCAGAATGCTATCTTCAACAACCTTTCAAGCCGTCTTGCTTCCATGATCAAAGAGGACATGGAATTTATGGGACCTGTGCGTATGAAGGATGTTGAGGAAGCTCAGCAGAAGATTGTTAATATCATCCGTAAGTTAGAAGATTCCGGAGAAATCGTAATCTCAAGAGGCGGAGGAGACGAGATAATTGTCTAGTATCAGGACAGGTAATTTAGTAAAATCATATTTTTTGAACCGGAACGATAATGAACCCCGTGTGATAGACGGTAACTCGCTTGTCTTTGAGAGAATGGAGCAGATGAGAGCTTTTATTCCTGAGGAATTTGGTGATCCCGAAGGAGAGAGCAGTGGCACCGGAGAGTTCAGCGAGGGGCTGGACGCGGATGTTCTGGATGCCCTTACATCCGAAAGGGATATGGGCGACTCCGATGCGCCGCAGAGTAATGTGATAAAGGCGGCTCCTGTTCCGGAGATAGATGCCGAGGCAATAAGGGCAGAGATAATCGAAGCGGCAAGAGCTGAGGCGGAAGCTATTAAAGTTGAAGCCAGGGACAGTATAGACAGAGAGCGTATTATAGCCTACGAGGAAGGCAAGGAAAGCGGATACAGCGAAGGATTCGCGGCCGGTAAGGCTGAGATCGACAGGATGCGTCAGGAGATAATTAATGAGAAGGCGGCTATCGAGAAAGACTATGAGGATCGCCTCAATGAACTTGAGCCCAAGTTCGTTCATGCCCTGACCGGGATCTATGAGAAGATATTCGCGGTCGATCTTTCTGAGCATAAGGAGATAATCCTTACTCTTTTACGTAATACGATGTCGGATATCGCGGGAAGCAAGTCGTATCTTATTCATGTATCCAGATCGGATTATGAATATGTATCGAGCCATAAGAAGGAACTTATGACCGATTCGGTGCTTGACGGCGCCGATATAGATGTGATCGAAGACGTGACCCTTAAGGAAGGCGATTGCATGGTAGAGACTGTTAACGGAATATTCGACTGCAGTCTGGGGACTGAGCTTGAAGGGCTTCGTAAGAGGCTGGAATTGTTGAGTTACACTCCCTGATCAATCAAAAAATCATAATATTGAAAGACTTGGAGGCGGCAGAGCACTTGGAAGCGGGTAAGATCAAATTTGACAAGTACATAAAGGTTGCGGACGAGTCTTTTTTTGCTAAGAAGGGTAAGATAGTCAATGTGATAGGATTGTCCATAGAATCGGCAGGGCCTGAGGCCAGACTGGGTGATGTATGCATGATCCGTCCGGACAATCCCGAATATCCTCCGATCATGGCTGAGGTGGTAGGATTCAAAGAGGGCAAAACTCAGCTCATGCCTTATGATTCCACTGACGGAATTGGCATAGGCAATATCGTGGTCAATACAGGACATCCTCTTCAGGTGCAGGTGTCGGATGAGCTGCTCGGACACACGCTTGACGGACTCGGAAGAGTGACTGACGGTGAGGCTGTTACTGAGGGCAGGCTGTATTCCGTAGAGTGTACGGCTCCTGACCCTATGTCACGTAAGATAATATCCGAGCCTTTGACTCTTGGAGTCAAGGCGGTTGACGGTATAATGACTATCGGAAAAGGACAGCGAATAGGAATATTCGCAGGCTCCGGTGTAGGTAAGTCGACACTGATGGGTATGTTCGCCCGTAATACAAAGGCTGATATCAATGTTATAGCCCTGATCGGAGAGCGAGGCCGAGAAGTCAGGGAATTTATAGAGAGGGATCTCGGGCCGGAAGGTATGAGAAGATCAGTTGTCGTGGTCGCAACTTCGGATAAACCGGCTCTTGAACGTAATAAGGCGGCTAAGACCGCAACTGCCATAGCGGAATACTTCCGTGATCAGGGCAAGGATGTATTGCTTATGATGGATTCGCTTACCCGATTCTCTATGGCACAGAGAGAGATAGGTCTTGCCAACGGTGAGCCTCCGGTATCAAGAGGTTATCCGCCGAGTGTATATTCGGAGATGCCCAAGCTCCTTGAGAGAGCAGGTTGTAATGATGTTGGATCGATAACCGGACTGTATACGGTTCTTGTAGACGGTGATGACTTTAATGAGCCTATTACCGATACGGCAAGATCCATTTTAGACGGACATATAATGCTTAATCGTAAGCTTGCCCATAAGAATCATTATCCGGCTATAGATATCCTTCAGAGTATATCAAGATGTATGTCGCAGATAACGGATAAACCGCATAAGGCGCTTGCGGGTAAGCTTAAGAATATTCTGGCGACCTATTCGGATGCCGAAGATCTTATCAATATAGGTGCATACAGAAAAGGCAGTAATAAGAATATCGATTATGCCATGGAGAAGATCGATGCGGTCAATGAATTCCTGATGCAGGAGACGGATGAGAAGTACGACTTCGAGGATACGATGTCTGCATTGCGTAATATTTTTCCACAGTCTGATTAGGAAACGTCTGAGTGGCCGGAAGACCTGGGACTAAAGATGTATATGAGCGGATTTCGTATACAGGCGTTCATTACTTGCTAACGGTCATTGATGCTACAGGTACGCGGTCATGATCATTAAGGCGGATATCGGGAGGCGGTCAAATGGCTAAATTCAAATATAAGATGGCCAATGTTCTGGATATCAAGATGAAGATGGAAGATCAGGCTAAGAGTGCTTTCTCTATCGCCATGGCCAATCTCAGAGCGGAAGAAGAGAAGCTGGATGCTCTGATCGCGCGTAAAGAGGAATATGAGGAAAAAGACAGGATATTGAGGACAAGTACGCTTGATATCTCTGAGATAAAGAGTAATGCTGCTGCCATCCTTAATCTGAAGTCTCAGGTTGAGGATCAGAAGGCCAATGTAAGAGCGGCCGAGGATGATGTGGAGAGAGCCAGATTCAGGCTCGACGGAGCAGTGAAAGACAGGAAGATCCATGAGAAGCTCAAGGAGAATGCTTTTGAAGAGTTTAAGGCTGATATCGGAAGAGCGGAGAGCAAGGAAGTGGATGAGCTTGTAAGCTACCGTTACGGCAGCAGAGAATAATACCGGCAGAAACAGGAGACGGCAATGGCTAAGGATCAGGATCCAAACGCGGCGGACTTAAAACGTCTGAAGCAGGAAAAAAGTAATCTGAAAAAAGATAATAAAAGGCTGAAGGCTGAGCAGAAGGCGCAGAACAAGGAAGCCAAGAGGAGAGCCAGAGAACTCGCGGAGGAAGAAGCGAGGCTCATGGATGATGACGGGGGCGGATTCTCGGTATTTCTTATCACCCTTGTCATAGTAGCTGTATGGATAGCTATCGTGTGTGCGCTTATCAAGCTTGATATAGGTGGATTCGGTTCGGGAGTCCTGTATCCGATATTCAAGGATATTCCCGTAGTCAATCTTATCCTTCCCGGCGATGCGACGATGAATGGCGGAGAGGAAGATGTTGATGTCTCTGAATATGCTTCGCTTAAGGATGCGGTCAGAGAAATCAACAGACTTAAATCGGAGCTTGAATTGGAGAGATCCGATGAATCGGTCAAGGATGAGCAGATCGAGAAGCTGATGATGGAGGTCGACAGACTTAAGACTTTTGAAGATAAGCAGGTGGAATTTGAGCGGATCAAGAATGAGTTCTATAATGAAGTGATCTATGCGGATCAGGGACCCGGCGCGGAAGAGTATATCAAGTACTATGAGAGCATGGACCCTACGACGGCGGAAGCTCTGTACAAACAGGTTGTCCGTGAGGAAGCAGTCGATCAGAAGGTTAAGGATTATGCGCAGGCATATTCGGAGATGAAGCCGGCAGCAGCCGCAGAGATCTTCGAGAGTATGACCGACGATCTGGAACTTGTTGCCAAGATCTTGCATCAGATGGATTCCAAGAGCAGGGGCAATATCCTTGCGGCCATGGATGCGGATATTGCGGCGCGCATTACCAAGATCATGGAACCTACCGAATACTAAGTGATCTGACAGGGCAGAACGTTGCTAACGATCTGCCCTGATTTATCTAACAGGAAATTGCTTTCTATTACGCAAAAAACGCTTCGCTAAGGATTTTTGTAAAAAGGGGTTATGGAGGGGAGGCAATCTGCCGATATAGATTATACAAATGTAGTAGCTTATGGCCACGCACCTTGATAATTGAAAGGAGGCAGAGATGATCACTAATTTGATGCCGGGTATCGGCTCCGGACAGAGCATGATATCCAATCTACAGATCAATGTGAATCAAAGTCAGACTTCGGATTTTTCCCAGGTGTTGAAGAACAGTTCCGATAAAGCTGCTGCCGTAGAGGATTCCGGTAACGGTACCGGACGCAATACGGAGACGAACAGATATAAGGACACTGAGAAGACACAAGACTACAGTAAGGAAGACACCAAGGTTACTTCCAATGAGCCTGTGGAAAAAAAGGACGACCTGAGTACCGATAAGGCCGAGGAAAAAGAAGACTTTACCGAAGCATTAAGCGAGGTTAAGGAAGACAAGAAGCCGGTCGAAGATAAGATCAACATCGAAGAAGTGATGGAGATCATTAACACGGCGGCCGTTCAGATCGAGAACCTGATGGCAGAGACTTTTGAAGTGAGTACGGAAGAAGTCGACAAGGCTCTTACGGAATTGGATCTGGAAACCGTGGATCTGCTCAACCCGGAAGTGATACCGAAGGTAGCGGTTGAAGTTAAAGAACTTGCCGATACAATGGATATCATGACCAATGAAGAATTGTACAAAGATGTTAAGATGCTGATGACAGAAGCTGAGGACCTAACGGATCAGTTATCACAGGAGCTGGAGATTCCTGTGAAGACTCTGAAACAGCAGATAAGCAGCATTCCCGTGATAGAGGAGGAGCTTAGACCGATCACCGTTAATGAAGACCAGGGACAGGTCGAAACCGGTGAAGAGATGATAAGCATTGATACCATCCCTGTCGGGGAGGATGTTCACATCGAACAGGAAGCCGATTCCTCTAAGGACGGCAAGTCGAACAATTCTCACAATAATAAAAATACAACAGAATATGAACCATCTCATTTTATGCAATCGATAACGGACAACATCGAACGGATCGTTACCGAGAAGGTTAATGAGACTCCCGCATCATATGTTGCCGATCCGGCAGACATCATGGAGCAGGTCAGGGAATCCTTAAGGATCGTTATGAAGGATGATATGACGGAGATGGAGATGCAGTTACATCCCGCTTCTCTCGGTAATGTCAAAGTACAGGTGGCTATCAAGGACGGAGCCGTAACGGCAAGCTTCACCACTCAGAATGAGCAGGTAAAAGCAGTTCTTGAATCTCAACTTGTTCAGCTTAAGGAACAGATGAACGAACAGGGACTTAAGATCGAGGCGGTTGAAGTAACAGTGAGTAGCCACTCTTTTGAGAGTGATCTTCAGAACGGACGGGGCAACGGACAGGAGCCCGGAGAGCCTAAGAAGAAGACAAAGAGAAGCATCAATCTTAATTCGTTGGAAGATGATCCCAAGATGGACAATGAAGAAGACAGCGTACTGGCAGACATGATGGTGCGTCAGGGTAATTCAGTAGACTATCTTACATAGAACAGGAGATCAATATGAGCGTATCAGCAACAGTAATAGACGGACAGATAACCAATCAGAAGACGCCGGAGACAGCGGACAGCAAGGCCAAGACAGGAGGAACAAGTTCTCTTGATAAGGATTCCTTCCTTCAGTTACTTGTAACTCAGATGCAGTATCAGGATCCTCTGGAACCTCAGGATAATTCGCAGATGGTATCACAGCTCGCTACCTTCTCTTCTCTGGAAGAGATGCAGAATATGAGTCATTCACTTGATAAGTCCAGAGCTTCTTCCCTTATAGGCCAGTATGTTGATATCAGTCATACTGATGCATCGGGAAAAACGACCGCAGTTGAGGGAGTCGTTGATTTTGTTACTTTCCAGGGCTCAAGTTCGTACGTTTCGGTTAACGGCGAACTGTATGATATAGCAGAGGTTCAGTCAGTGGTTGACGGAGAATATACAGTGGCTGTTAAGCTGGCAGAGAACTTCAATATGATGCTTAACAACCTGCCGGATCTTAACAGACTGACGGATGCAAGTGCCGATAAGGTATCAGAGCTTATAGCACTCTACAGCGGAATGGATAATTATCAGAAGTCAATGATATCTTCGGATGCACTGGATCTGTACAATCAATACGCAGGATGGCTTGCTACAAGAGTTGAGAACGCATAAAGACAAGTTAAGGATGATCTAATTACGGAGGGGACAATATGAATGTATTAAGCAATCAATACCTTTCCATTGAACAGGTTAAGGACAGACTCCTGTCCACAGCCGGAAGAAATAATGATATAGCGGATGAGTCGGGCGTATCTTTTCAGTCGATATTGGATTCAAAGACAGAGAAGACTCTGACAACGGGAAGCGGCAGCGAGATCAGATTCAGCAAGCATGCCACAAGCAGACTCGCAACAAGAGATATTACACTTAATGATGATCAGGTGGCAAGACTCAATGATGGCGTACAGAAGGCTAATGAGAAAGGGATCAAGGATTCTCTTATGATAATGGACAGACTGGCATTTATCGTTAACGTACCGAGCGCCACGGTCATTACCGCTATGGATCAGACAGAAACCAATAATAATATCTTCACTAACATAGATGGTGCCGTAATAGTATAGCACTGCAGGAGGGCTTTAATTATGATGAGATCAATGTATTCCGGTGTTGCCGGACTTAAAACACATCAGACAAAAATGGACGTTATCGGTAACAATATCGCTAATGTTAATACAGTTGCATACAAATCTCAGTCAGTTACTTTCTCGGAACTGATGTATCAGACAACCCAGGCGGCTTCCGGTGCCAATGCAGTTACAGGAACAGCAGGTATCAACGCAAGACAGATCGGTCTTGGTGTAAAAACAGGTGCTATTAATACTGCAATCTCTTCACAGGGTGCTTCACAGACCACGAACAATCCCTTTGACATAAGAATAACAGGTGATACATTCTTCATCGTATCAAACGGTTCGGACAATTTCTTCACAAGAGACGGTTCTTTCTATATTGACGGTCTCGGCAATCTGGCTATGACATCAAACGGATATAATGTAATGGGATGGCAGGTTGACGATGAGACACAGGAGATCAAGCAGGATACGGTTTCCGCTCTTCGTATCATGAGCCCTGAGAATATGACTTATCCTCCGGAAGCTACAACGGCAGCTACCGTATCAGGAATCATAGATAAGAATGATACTAACGTTACGGCTTCATCAGGTAAGAATATGAACCTCCTGATATATGATAATCTTGGTTACAGCTATACAGTTAAGCTGAACATCAAGAATACCTCTCAGGAAGGTGAATATATCCTCTCTGTATCCGATATCGTGGATTCCAACAATGATTCCATCGGCGATATCAGCGGAATGAACTTCGGCGCCGACGGTGTTACCGTTAACAGAGATACGGCCGTAAGACTTGCAGACGGTTATTCATGGGTAGGCAAGAGTCTTGTAAGAACAAGCGATAATACCACTATCTATACAGTCGGCGGTTCACCTGCATATGATGCAACAGCGCTTGCAACAGCATACGGCTATGGCGATGATGTTGAGACATTCGAGAGCTTCACTGTTAATGTGACAGACGGTAACGGCCATTCGGAATCAAAGACGATCGAAGAAGTATTTGCTAACGGCAATGTGACCTTGGACGGTGTTACCAAGACTATCGCAGAGTGGATGAACGCACAGGCTACAGAAGAATCTCCCGGAGCTTACTTAAAGGCTATCAATACTTCTTCGCTTAAGATGAATGATGTTGCCACATTAAGCTACGATCCTCTTACAGGTGCATTCACAAGTGTAGGTTCAGGCAATTCGATCACACTTAACCTTGCGGATATAATCATTCCCGGAACAAACGGTTCCAAGTTCGAGAACGTTACGGTTGATTTCTCTTCAACGACAATGTACAACAACAGCGGAACATCTACCATATCAGCTTCCAACGGTGATGCCAATAAGCTCGGAACAGGACGTAAGCTCGGTTCTATGAGTGGTGTATCTATTCAGAACGACGGAAGAATATATGTATCTTATGATAACGGCATGTCAAGACTGCTCGGTCAGATAGCGGTTGCGGAATTTGCCAATGCTTCAGGTCTTGAGAAGAGCGGTGATAACCTCTACAAGGCAAGCCAGAACTCCGGTGATTTCGATGGAATCGGTATTGAGATCACAACAGGCGGCGGATATATGACAACAGGCGTTCTTGAAATGTCCAATGTAGACCTTTCCGCTGAATTTACCGATATGATCACCACACAGAGAGGCTTCCAGGCCAACTCCAGAATAATTACAGTGTCAGATACACTCCTTGAAGAACTTGTTAATCTTAAGAGATGATGATGAGATACTGCGGTTAATGTAATTTTCCTGTAAATAAAGCCCTATAGAGTATCTCTATAGGGCTTTTGGGTGTATAATGAATATATCTTGTTATGTAAAGAGGATGAACGAGTTTTATGATAGAAGTGACCCGGCTTAACGGAGATAAATTGACTGTCAACGCAGAACTGATAGAGATGGTGGAGAGCACCCCCGATACAGTGATCCACCTTACTACAGGCAGGAAAATAATTATAAAAGAAAGTAGACAAGAAGTGAATAATTTAGTAAAATCGTATAGAAAGGATATTTCTGTCTTTTGAGTCAAATCAGGCTTTTTGAGGCGAAATATATGGTAATAAAGAAGTGGATCTGGCGACACTGATCGGATTGGCAGTCTGCTTTGGACTGGTTATATTCGGAATCTTATTTGGTAATGATATATCGGCTCTTAAGAGCTTTCTGGATGCTCCTTCGGCACTTATCACTTTTGGTGGATCGTTCATGTGTATGCTTGCATCTCTTACCATTCCCGATTTCGTAGGTGGTCTTAAGTCTATAGGACTTACCTTCAAGGGTGGCGGACAGGATACACCGGCTGTAATTAAGAAGATTATCGATCTCTCCAACGTAGCCCGTAAGGAGGGCTTATTGTCGTTAGAGGAGGCGGCCGGAGAACTGGATGATCCCTTCCTTAAAAAAGGAATATTACTTATCGTTGACGGTACCGATCCTGAGCTCGTTAGAGGCATCATGGAGACGGAACTCAGCAGTGTAGATACACGACACAGATCCAAGATAGGCTTCTGGGAGAACTTAGGTGCCATGGGTCCTGCCTGGGGTATGATCGGAACGCTTATCGGTCTGGTTAACATGCTCCAGAACATGGATGATCCTTCTTCGATCGGTCCTGCCATGGCGGTTGCCCTTTTGACCACTCTGTACGGTTCAATGCTTGCTAACTGGATCTGCGCTCCCACGGCAGCCAAGCTTAAGCTTCGTAATGAAGAAGAAGTAATGGTCCGTGAGATCACGATAGAAGGTCTTCTGTCCATTCAGGCAGGTGAGAATCCCCGAGTTATCGAGGAGAAGCTTAAGTCCTTCCTGACACCTGCTGAGAAAGCTGTTATCGAAGCTGAGGGAGGTGAAGCATAATGGCCAGAAAACCTGAAGAACCGCCAAAAGGTGCGCCGGCGTGGCAATCAACCTTCGCGGATCTGATGAACCTTCTGCTGTGCTTCTTCGTTTTGCTCTTCTCAATGTCTTCGATCGATGCACAGAAGTTCGAGGAGATCGCAGCATCCTTCTCCAACACCTTCAGTGTTTTTTCCGCAGGCGGATCGTCCTTCATGGACGGCTTGCTGATAAGCAACGGAGTCAGCCAGCTTAATAATCTTGATAAATATATCAACAATACAGGTGCCGCCGCCAATCAGTCGGCTGCACAGAATGAGATGAAGGAGAATGATTCCGAAGGAGGTGTGGACGAGATGATGAATGAGATCGAAGCCGCAAGACTCAAGGCAAGTGAAGAACTGGCCGAGAAGGTTGAGGAAGCGCTCTCAGAACAGGGCATAGACGGTTCGGTGGATATCGACTTCACATCACAATATGTTCAGTTAACACTCAAGGGCTCGATCCTTTTCGATAGCGGTAAGGCTGAACTTAAGCAGGATGCGATGCCCATTATCAGCAAGGTGGCTTTCATACTCGAGAGATATGCCGAGAGTACCATTGAGATCGAGGGACATACCGATAATGTTCCCATAAGCGGCGGTAAGTTCGAGAGTAATGATGTATTGAGCTCATACAGAGCGCTTGCTATGTTTGATTATCTTGTTGAGAATACCACTCTCGATCCGGCCAATATCAAGCATTCCGGACGAGGTGAATATATACCGGTTGCGGACAATTCCACACCGGAAGGCAGAGCTAAGAACAGAAGAGTAGAGATCAAGATATACAATAATTTAAGCTCTGACTAGATTGGAGAATGAATGAAGAAGAATATGCTATCGATTATCATATTGGCTTTGCTCATTGTGAATCTGGCAATGACAGGTATTCTGATGTTCTCACAGATGGGGACGACCAAGAAGACGGCAAGGCTTATAGACGGGATATCAACAGCCCTTTCTCTTGAGATCGCGGAACCTTCTACGGATGAAGCGGCAGAGGCTGAGGAAGTTCCCATAGATGCGATCGCGGTCTATAAGATCCCGGATCAGATGACGATACAGCTTGCCAAGGGAGCTGACGGTGCTACACATTATTGTCTTG
Source organism: Lachnospiraceae bacterium (assembly GCA_024684085.1). Classification (GTDB taxonomy): domain Bacteria; phylum Bacillota; class Clostridia; order Lachnospirales; family Lachnospiraceae; genus Colinaster. Next base: position 54,018 of record JAIKXM010000027.1, read on the forward strand.
TATCTGTTTCGCTTTCAATGAATACCCTTCATGAGGATTATGAGAAGTACGGTGCCAAGGTAGGAGATAGCGAAGACCTTATAAAGGGAGAGATATTCGATGTTATCGGTTCTCATCCTATTGAAGAAGCGGAGAGCAATCCTGATCTTCTGAGAGAAGAGATACTTAAGAGGATCCAGAAGCTCTATGGCTCGGATTTTATATATAACGTCGTATTCAGAGACGTTATGTTCCAATAAAAAAACTGTAATCCAAAGAGTAACGACGGGAGGTGAGCCTGCTTGGGTGAGGTATTATCTCAGAGCGAGATAGACAGCCTTTTGGCTGCACTGAGTACCGGCGAGCTTGATGCCGAGGAGATGCAGAAAAAAGACGAGCGTCTTGTACGTAATTATGACTTCGCCCGTCCGGCTAAATTCTCCAAGGAACATCTTAGAACACTGGAAATTATATATGAACATTACGGACGACTCCTGTCAACCAATCTTCCGTTGTATCTTCGTAAGAACGTTCAGGTGAGCGTGGCGAGTTCGGAGACGGTTGTATTCTCGGAATTTTCCAATGCGATGTCCAATCCCGTTATATTGGGTATCGTAAGCTTTCATCCGCTTCAGGGACAGGCTATCATCGAGATATCTCCCAATTTGGGATATGCGATGATCGACAGAATGCTCGGAGGCAAGGGTGATACGATCGATAAGAACAGAGAATTTTCGGAGATCGAGCTGGCGCTGATAGAGAAGATCATGATTATCGCAATGCAGCTGATGAAAGATCCGTGGAAGAATGTTATAGATATCGAACCTTTCCTTGAGAGGATCGAGACCAATCCTCAGTTCACACAGATAATCGCACCCAACGACATGATAGCGATCATCACACTTAATCTTAAGATTGGTGATGTGGAAGGATTTATGACCATCTGTCTTCCTTTTGCGACTGTAGAACCGGTTATGGACAGATTGAATACCAAGTTCTGGTACTCAACTCTGAAGGAGACAAGTGATGAGGATTTCTCTGTATATGTTGAAGATCTTGTCAGACGTGTTGATGTACCGATCAAAGCGGTGCTTGGCAACAGTCTTATAACAGTCAGTGATTTTGCTAATCTTCAAATAGGAGATATAATTAGACTTGATACCAATGTTGATGAAGAAGTGAGCATCTTCGTTGGTAATATCAAAAAATTCAAGGCCCTGCCGGGTAAGAGCGATGACAAAAATGCTGTCAGAGTGTCGGCGGTCTTAAGAGAGGAGGAATAGAAGGATGGACGGTGGTATCTTATCGCAGGATGAGATAAACGCTTTGCTCAGTGGAATGTCTAATGATCCACAGCCGGTCGACTCGGCACCGGCGGTTGATGACTCCTTACTCAATGATGTTGAGAAGGATGCCATAGGCGAAGTGGCCAATATCAGCATGGGAACATCCGCAACAACTCTCTATTCCCTTGTTAATCGAAAAGTTAATATTACAACGCCTGTTGTCTCACTCAGTACATGGGATGAGCTTCAGACAGATAAACAGAAGCCTTGTGTATTTATTCAGATCAAGTATACAAGCGGTTTGGATGGATCTAACATTCTGATCCTTAAGGAGCAGGATGTCAAGATCATCACCGACCTTATGATGGGCGGTGATGGAACTAATACAGACGGAGAGCTGGGAGAGCTTCACTTAAGTGCTATCTCAGAGGCGATGAACCAGATGATGGGTTCATCGGCTACATCGTTATCACAGATGCTGGGTAAGATGATCGATATCTCTCCACCGAGTGCCGATCTGGTCGATATGCGCGATTCAAGCGTTGATGGCGGTCAGGTGGCAGATTTCCTGGCAGGAACCTTCGTTAAGATTGCATTCAGGATGCAGATAGAAGATCTGGTAGACAGTACGATCCTTCAGCTGTATCCAATTGACTTCGCTAAAGAGATAGTAGCGACGTTCATGGGAGAAGCAATGGGTGGCAGTGATGCGGCACCGGCGCCGCAGCCAGCAGTTGAAGAACCCGTGGCACCCGCTTACGAACCTCCGAAAGTGGAGCCTGTACCTTCATCAGGTACCAATCCCATGCCACAACCACAACCTAACATGGCACAGGGTATGGATCCCAATATGGGCATGCAGAACATGAATATGAACATGATGCCTAATTACGGGATGCCTATGATGGGGATGCCAACAATGGGAATGCCTCAGAACTACGGCATGAATTATCAGCCGGCACAGTTCGAGAATTTCCAGGGTAACTTAGCAGCTATATCCGGTAAAGAGAACATTGAGCTTATCATGGATGTTCCTTTGGAAGTGACGGTTGAGCTTGGACGTACCAAGAAGTCCATTGCGGACATTCTGGACTTTGCTCCGGGTACGATCATAGAGCTTGACAAGATTGCCGGCGAGCCGATCGATGTATTGGTTAACGGCAAGTTTGTTGCAAAAGGCGAAGTTGTAGTTATCGAAGAAAGTTTTGGTGTTCGAGTAACGGAGATTATTAAATAAGAGTTAGGAGTGTAATGGATTATGGCAAAGAATATTCTGATATGTGACGATGCTGCTTTTATGAGAATGATGATTAAAGATATTCTCACCAAGAATGGCTACAACGTTATCGGCGAAGCTGAGAACGGTGCCAAAGGCGTAGAGAAGTACAGCGAACTTAAGCCTGATCTTGTTCTCATGGATATTACAATGCCTGAGATGGACGGCATTCAGGCACTTAAGGCGATCAAGGCCGGTGACGGAGATGCCAAAGTTATTATGTGTTCCGCAATGGGACAGCAGGCAATGGTTATCGATTCTATCCAGAACGGCGCCAAAGATTTTATCGTTAAGCCTTTCCAGGCTGATCGTGTACTTGAGGCAGTTAAGAAGGTTATCGGTTAATAATGCTTCTATCGGCTGCTGACAGAGCTGCGGGTGGCAGTTCCTTTATTGAATTTATTACTGTTCTTCTGATTTTTGCCATCGTGCTGGCTATAGCATACGGTGTTACCAGGTGGATTGGCAATTTTCAGAAGAGTCAGAATACAGGTAAGAATATTGAGGTGATCGAATCTGTTCGCTTGTCTCCTTCCATCGTCGGGGAGATTGTGAAAGTGGGTAACAGGTATATTTGTGTAGCCCTTTCCAAGGATAATGCCACATTTTTGTGTGAGTTGGAAGAAAGCGATATTGTAAGGTCTGCAGATTCTCCTGTATCCATCGATTTTGGAAGTGTTCTTAAGAAGATGAGCGACGCTATATCGGGTAAAAATAGCCCGGACAACGGTCTTTCAGGTGCGAAAGAATCCGATAATGGTCTATCGGTCGGGGAAGGCACGGATGATAGAGCGGATAGCGGGAGCAAGTCGTAAAGAGTACCGGGGTCGATGAATAGGTTAAGAGACATATGCATAATAGAATACTGAGTACAATATGCCTGCTGTTATTGGTGGGCATATTGTGTATTGTACAGAACACTGCCGTTTATGCCGCAGAAAGGGAGACTACGGGCATAGAGCGTGAGCTTACCGGAACGACTGATGAGAGAACCAATATCAGGGAACCGGGAGCTTCCGATTCGGCAGATGAATTGAAAGAATTGAATATCGACAATACGGTTACCATCACTTATGATGACGGCAACGGTAATATCAACGGAGCGCTGAGGATACTGATCACGCTGACGTTGATCGCTATAGCACCGATGCTGATCATAATGCTGACCAGTTTTACGAGGATAATAATCGTCCTGCACTTTACGAGGAATGCTCTTAATACGCAGACGGCTCCTCCCAATCAGGTCATAATCGGTCTGGCGCTCTTCCTTACGTTTTTTATCATGGGACCTACCATCAATCAGATAAGAGAAGAGGCTATCGAACCGTTTGACAGGGGGGAACTGACTCAGCAGGAGGCTTTTGATACGGCTATGAAGCCTATAAGGGAGTTCATGTACGGGCAGACGCAGACTAAGGATGCTCAGATGTTCATGGAGATATCCGGAGCCGAATGGACGGGAGATCTGGCCGATATCCCTAACGCCGTATTGATTCCCAGTTTTGTCGTGAGCGAGCTCAGAACGGCTTTTATTATCGGATTTCTGATCTACATACCCTTTATAGTCATAGACATGGTAGTGGCTTCGGCTCTTATGAGTATGGGTATGATGATGTTGCCGCCTACGACTATTTCCATGCCTTTTAAGATACTGTTGTTCGTGCTTGCGGACGGCTGGAATCTGATAATAGGCAATGTGGTAAGGACTTTCTATTAGCGGGGCAGTGACAGGCACGTATGGGGCTGTGAAGGGCTTAATAAGGCCCGCTAAAGCCTTTTTGGATGCGGTCGTGGACGCTAGGTGTAAAAAGCGGATAAGAGGTTAAGAAGATGACGATCAATGATGTTACGGCGATAATGAGCAGAGGACTGTATGTTGTGGTTATAACAGCCGCACCTATACTTCTCGTATCCCTTGTAGTGGGTCTTATCGTAAGTATCTTTCAGACCGTAACCTCTATTCAGGAGCAGACGCTTACCTTCGTTCCCAAGATACTTGCTATTTTCCTTGCATTGATAATCCTGGGACATTGGATGTTGGATAATATGGTGGAATATATGGTCCAGCTATGGAATGACTTCTCGGTTTATATTAAGTAGTACAGCCTGCATCAGACAGACAAACTGAGTCATTTATTCAAATTCAGACCGGTCTGTTTCGGATCATATAGATTATCAGGGGAGAGATATGATCGATTATTCCTTCACTTACGGGGATCTCGAGTTCTTCTTATGTATTCTCGTTCGTGTATTGTCATTTATATATGTGGCGCCTGTCTTCAGTCAGCGCGGGATACCAAATCAAGTAAAAATTGGCTTGGGTATTTTTATGTCCGCACTTCTGTATGGTGTGATACCGGTCAAGCCTCAGCTTGAATACTATTCGGTTTGGGGATATGCCGTTATCATAGCAAGAGAGACGCTGACCGGACTTTTGATCGGTTATTCGGCTTCTATCTGTAATAATATCGTTGACTTTGCCGGTCGAATAATGGATATGGAGTCAGGTCTTTCAATGGCCAATCTTATGGACCCTACGACAGGACAGATGTCGAGTATGTCAGGTATCCTGTACCAGTATGCGTTCATGCTGATGCTTCTGCTGTCGGGAATGCACAGGTACATATTGAGGGCTTTGGCGGATACTTTTACATTGATCCCCGTGGGCGGGGCGATATTTGACTGGGATAGACTACTTCAGTCAATAATAACTTTTATGGGAGATTATGTCTCCATAGGGTTCAGGATATGTCTTCCCATGTTCGCAGTGATGATCTTAATGAATGCGGTTCTCGGTATTATGGCCAAGGTATCTCCGCAGCTTAATATGTTCGCGGTTGGTATGCAGATTAAGGTACTGGTTGGATTATGCGTGTTATTCTTAACGGCCGGGATGCTTCCGGATGTATCCAATTTCATATTTACGGAGATGAAGACAATGATGAATGTCTTCGTGGGAGATATGATGTAATACCCATTGATCTTCAGTTCTTTGCCGAGAATGCCGACGGTGAAGAGAAGACTGAGCCTGCTACGGCCAAGAAACTGGAAGATGCCAGAAAAGAAGGTCAGGTAGCCAAGTCCAAGGAGATAGCCAATTGTCTGGGGCTGCTTACGGCCTTTCTTGTCCTTAAGTTCTGGACGGGTCAGATGGGAACCCGTTTTATCGGCAATTTTGAGTTCGTATATAACCGGATCCCGGAGATAGCGTCACTTGTTGGTGGAACCTCTCCTACGGCCGGATTGAATAATATGATACGTCAGAGCATGCTGACGATCGTGATAATACTTGCGCCTATCATGCTGATCGGCTTCATGGTGGCTTTCGTCAGTGATCTTGTACAGGTCAAATGGCAGCCCACGGCGAAGCCTTTACAGCCGAAGTTCTCCAAGATCAATCCCATCAACGGATTCAAGAGAATATTCTCCGTTAATTCGCTGGTGGAACTGGTCAAATCACTTGCCAAGATCCTGTTGGTAGTCTATGTGGTCTACTCCTACATCAAGGATAAGACAGGGATCCTGTATATTCTCTATTCGGTATCGCTTACCGAGGGAGTGGCACTTGTCGGCAAGACCGTGACTGATCTGGGGATAAGGGTAAGTGCCATATATGTGATAATAGCTTTACTTGATTTTGCTTATCAGAAGTACAAGTTCAATAAGGACATGAAGATGACTAAGCAGGAGATCAAGGAAGAATATAAGAATATCGAAGGTAATCCCGAGATCAAGAGCAGGATCAGACAGCGTATGAGGGAAGTGAGTATGCGTCGAATGATGCAGTCGGTTCCTAAGGCCGACGTAGTCATCACGAACCCTACTCATTATGCGATCGCCGTTCAGTATGATACGGATATCGCTCCTGCGCCTGTAGTACTTGCCAAGGGAGCCGATTATCTTGCACAGCGTATCAAGGATATCGCAAAAGATAACGAGATTGAGATCGTCGAGAACAAGCCTCTCGCCCGTATGCTCTATGCCAATGTTGAAGTCGGAGAGCAGGTTCCGCCCGAACTGTATCAGGCCGTCGCGGAAGTTCTGGCATTTGTATATCATGAGCAAGGGAAAATCTGAGGATATGTTTCCGGGTGGCTGCAGGTCAATATTTTCACAAGAAACGCCTAGTGAAACGTCGGCACTTAGTGAGGCTGTGCCGAACTTAGTGTCCGTTACGCTCACATCGGAGCGAGAGCGCCGTTTCGGTGAATATATTGACCGGAAGCGTAAAGAAACAGGTGAACAGTAATAGCCTGTGACGGGTCTTGGTCGACGGGGATAAGAATGAGGAAAGGAGGATATACGTGAATGAGAAAAGCTGATGTTGGCGTGGCATTATATGTGCTGGCGGCTTTTATTATGTTCATCATCAGTATACCTTCATGGTTATTGGATATCCTTCTTGCGATCAATATATCACTTGCTTTTACGATCCTTTTTACCTGTATGTTCTCAAAAGAAGTTCTGGATATGTCTTACTTTCCTACAGTACTTCTGTTTACCACTATTTTCCGAATAGGTCTTAATGTATCTTCAACGAAGCTGATCTTAACTACCGGTGATCCCGGTAACGTCGTTGAGACCTTCGGAGAGTACGTTGGCGGCGGTGACCTTATCATCGGTGCCATCGTCTTCATCATCCTGATACTGATCCAGTTCATGGTCATCAATAAAGGTTCCGAACGTGTGGCTGAAGTAACCGCAAGATTCACGCTTGATGCCATGCCCGGTAAGCAGATGGCTATCGATGCCGATCTTAATACCGGCGCGATAACCGATAAGGAGGCCAAGGCCAGAAGAGATAAGATCCAGGAAGAAGCGAGCTTCTTCGGTTCCATGGACGGTGCGGTTAAGTATGTAAAGGGAGATGCGACAGCCGGTCTTATAATAACGGCCGTTAACATCATCGGCGGTATCGCCATGGGTATGCTCAGGCAGAACATGGATATCAATACAGCACTTTCCCGTTATACCATTTTGACCATAGGTGACGGTCTGGTATCCCAGATACCTTCACTTCTTATATCACTCTCAACAGGTATCCTTGTTACCAAGGGCTCTAAGGATGCGGACTTTGGTTCGGTCCTTATCAGGCAGCTCTTCGGTATCCCCAAGGTGTTATATCTCGTTGGAGCTATCATCAGTTTCTTGGGTGTTGTAACACCTCTGAATCCGGTAATTTTTATAACACTCGGAGTAATATTCATCGTTGTCGGACGAATGATGGCAGGCACTATTGAGACTGCAGGGATCGAGAGTCAGGTGGCGGAAGAAGAAGTGGCTGCGGAGGAGATCAGACAGCCCGAGAACGTCAATACGCTCTTACAGGTCGACCCCATCGAGCTTGAGTTCGGTTACGGTATCATCCCGCTTGCCGATGTTAATCAGGGCGGTGACCTCCTTGACCGAGTCGTAATGATCAGACGACAGGTCGCTCTTGAGCTGGGTACGGTCGTTCCTATAATCCGACTTCGAGATAATATACAGCTGAATCCTAATCAATATATAATCAAGATAAAGGGTATACAGGTCAGCGAAGGCGAGATCCTGTTCGACCATTATATGGCCATGAATCCGGGCTATGTCGAAGAAGAGATCACCGGTATCCCAACATTCGAACCGTCCTTTCATCTGCCGGCTATCTGGATCACGGAGAGCCAGCGGGAAAGAGCGGAGAGTATGGGATATACGGTTGTCGATCCTCCGTCTATCATCGCTACTCACCTGACACAGGTGATAAGAGAGCATATTGCGGAACTTTTGAGCAGACAGGATACTCAGAACCTTATCAACAACCTGAAGGAGCCCAATCCAACGCTTGTCGAAGAGCTTGTGCCTAAGCTGCTCGGTGTCGGCGAGATCCAGAAAGTATTGCAGAATCTGCTTAAAGAAGGCATTTCGATCAGAGACCTTCTTACCATTTTTGAGACGCTTGCGGACTATGCTCCTACGACGAGAGATCCTGATATCCTTACGGAATATGTAAGACAGTCTTTAAAAAGAGCGATATCCAGCAAGTTCTTTATGCCCAATGAGACTACCAGCGTGGTGACTCTTGATCCCAAGGTGGAGCAGAAGCTTATGGGCAGTGTGAAACAGACAGAGACGGGCGCTTTTCTCAATCTTGATCCGGATACGACCAGAGCGATCATGAAATCCGTTGAGACGGAGACCAAGAAGCTTGAAGATATGGGCAAACCGGCCATAATCATCACTTCTCCGATCGTGAGAATATATTTCAAGAGACTCACCGAAGACTACTTCAGAGACCTGATAGTGGTATCTTATAATGAAGTTGAGTCCAATGTTGAATTACAGTCAGTTGGGATGGTAACAGCATGATAATCAAGAAATTTCAGGCGAAAACAGAATCAGAGGCAACGGAGACAGCCCGTAGGGAGTTAGGGGATGCCGTTGTCATAATGAATGTCCGCAATGTCAAGCGCAAAGGGCTTATGCGGTTCTTCTCGTCGCCTCTCGTAGAGGTGACGGTAGCTCTTGAGGAAGAACCCGAGCGCCCGAAGCCTCCGACAATGACGGCTCTTGAACAGCTTGCTGCCCGTCAGAAACAGATCAATGAGGAGCGGGAACACAAGGAAGAGATAATGGTGGACAATAAGCCGATACCGGCATCTTCACCGGATATCCTCCATGAGCCCGAACCGCATGAGGTCATCGAAGAGAAGCTTAATTCGCTTGAGAACCTCCTTAAGAATAAGTTTGAGACTCACACATCCGCCGAATCGGAGGATGAAGAGGAGAGCAAGGCTGAGAATCTTGACGAACAGATGAAGTTCACCAAGCTTCTCTATAACGTGATGATAGAGAATGAAGTCAATGAGAAATATGCCAATGCCATAATCGAAGAGACCGAGAAGACGAGCAAGCTCAATATGCCCTTTGATTATATGCTGACAAATATCTACCAGAAGATGATCCTTAAGTTCGGTAACCCGAGTACGGTAACTCCGGCTTCAAAGGGACCGAAGGTGGTATATTTTGTAGGACCTACAGGAGTTGGTAAGACCACAACCATCGCTAAGATAGCTTCCAAGCTCTGTGTGGAAGATAAGAAAAAAGTGGCGCTTCTTACTGCTGATACATACAGGATAGCTGCTGCCGAACAGTTAAGGACCTATGCCAATATTCTGGAGATACCTTTCAGGATAATCTATACGCCTACGGAAGTTGAGCAGGCGTATGAGGCTTTTTCGGATTATGATTACATCCTTGTAGATACGGCCGGACATTCTCATCACAATGAAGAACAGCGCAATAATACCAACAGTATGATCCATGCTATCGATGATCTTGCGGAATGTGAAGTATATCTTGTGCTCAGCGCCACGACCAAGTACAGGGATCTTACCAATATAGCGGATGCTTACAAGGAAATGGGCGATTACAAGATCATCTTTACCAAGCTTGATGAGACGACTGCGCTTGGTAATCTGCTTAACTTACGTCTGTATACCGGCGCTGATATGTCTTATGTGACTTACGGGCAGAACGTACCTGACGATATAGACAGGTTCAATCCTCAGACCACGGTTAAGTCCATAATGGGTGGTAAGGCCTAAACGGTAACATTCTTAGAATAAGGTGGAAGATATTAATGGATCAGGCAGAACAACTGCGTAATATCATAAAAGCGAATAATACACAGAAGCGTCCTCTTGCCCGCGTCATCACCGTTACGAGCGGTAAGGGAGGCGTAGGTAAGTCCAATACGGCCATTAATCTGGCCATACAGCTTAAGAAGATGGGACAGAGGGTCATCATCCTCGACGCTGACTTCGGGCTTGCCAATATAGAGATCATGTTCGGAACGGTTCCCAAGCACAATCTGTGCGATCTGATATATCAGGGTAAGAATATCAAGGAGATCATCACATGGGGACCCGGAGAGGTCGGATTCATATCGGGTGGTTCCGGTATAGCGGGTCTGTCCAATCTAAGCCGTGATTACCTCATATATATCATTCAGAATCTGGCTGAACTTGACGCGATCGCTGATGTAATTATAATAGATACGGGGGCAGGAATATCCGATGCGGTATTGGAGTTCCTCGTTGCCAGCGGAGAGATCCTTCTTGTGACCACTCCGGAACCTACATCCATAACAGATTCATATTCTCTGCTTAAGGCATTGAACAGGCATCCGAGATTCTCCAAGGACGAATCGGTGATCAAGGTATTGGCCAACCGAGTCAACAGACCGGAAGACGGCGTTTCACTGTTCAATAAGCTCAATGCAGTGGTGCAGAGATACCTTAAGATACCTATCACTTATCTTGGCGAGGTGCCACAGGATGACAAGCTCCTGGCTGCGGTCATGCAGCAGACACCCGTGTCGCTCTATGCGCCGACTGCAAAGTCTGCCAAGTCATATGAAGTGATAGCGGGAAAGCTCATGAACAAAGAGCTCAACATGAATGTAAAAAAGCGCGGAATGGCCGCATTTTTCTCACATATCGTGACGGGAAAGAAAACTAATTAGTATTTAGGGGAGAAAAGATGATAGAGAAGTATATAGAACCGGGGCAGAGGCTCGAACTGAAAGCTTTGAAGAGGGTTAAGCTTAACAACGATGCGACACCGGAGAAGACATATAACAGTAAAATATATGACATTTTGTCTGAAGACAGGGTTGAGATACTGATGCCCATTGAGCAGACAAAACTGATACTCCTTCCCGTTGACGCCGAATATGAGCTTTATTTCTACACGGATCAGGGATTGTATGAATGTGTCTGCCGAATCGTGGACAGATATAAGAGTAACAATGTATATATCCTGTTGGTCGAGCTTGAGACCAACTTACGTAAGTATCAGAGAAGAGAGTATTACCGATACAGTTGTGCTCTCGATATGAATACAAGGGCACTTCTCGAAGAAGAGGTTGCAGCTGTTGAGAATAATCAGAATTATATAGTTCCCGGGCTTCCGCTGCAGAACAGCGTTATCGTGGACTTAAGCGGCGGCGGATTGAGATTCGTATCAACTTACAAGTATGATAAGGGCAGTACTATAATCTGCAAATACAAGCTCATGGTCAAGGGCAAGGAGAAGATATACCAGATTCCGGCCAGAATACTGGATGTCAGGGAAGTGGATGCCAAGAGGGGGACATATGAACACCGAGTTCAGTACCTAAATCTCGACAATGACATCCGGGAAGAGATAATCCAGTTTATCTTCGATGAAGAACGTAAGAACAGACATAAGGAAAGAGGCTTCTAAATCAGAGGCTTCTTTTTTATTCGTTGCTATTTACAGGTATCTTTGCGCGACAGGTCAATATATTCACCGAAACGGCGCTCTCGCTCCAATGTGAGCGTAGCGGACACTAAACTCGCATAAATGCTCGTTAAGTGCCGACGTTTGACTAGGCGTTTCTTGTGAAAATATTGACCTGACGCTATCCCAAAAACTCGTGGTGAACAGTAATGAATATATATATTCTCTGTTTAATGGATGGAAATGTGTCAGAATGTCTAACAATTTTTTGAAAAATGAAAAATTTTCGTGAAAATTAACGGCAAAATAGTGACTTTGCACTCATGTGAAGGTATAATAGTGGTATAATTACAAGCATATGAGAGACTGCCGTTTCTTATCTGATCCGTTGGATGAATAATCCCAAGCCGGAACGGTCAGAAGTATGAAGATAACGTGGTCTGTCTGCAGTTGGTTGTACCGATATACGGGGCGTTTTCAGACGGGGTTGTCATTAGCCGGAGAAGGTACAGCTGTTTATCTTACACGTTGGGGGTAAAAAAAATGGATGTTAGTCAATATTTGGACATTTTCATCGATGAGACAAAAGAGCATCTTCAGAACTTAAACACCCAGATCCTTGAGCTCGAGCAGGAACCTGAGAATATGGATACTGTTAACGAGATCTTCCGTGCCGCTCACTCTCTTAAGGGTATGGCAGGAACAATGGGTTATAAGAGGATGCAGACCCTTACGCATGATATGGAGAATGTGTTCTCTGAGGTGCGAAACGGTGCTATTAAGGTTAATTCAGAGATAATCGATACTATTTTCCAGTGTCTTGATGCTCTTGAAGAATACCTTGATACCATTCAGTCTACAGCAGATGAAGGTACTAATGATAACGAGAGTATTATTAAGGCTTTGAACGGATTCCTGGAAGCTTCCAAGGGCGGCGCGCCTGCAGCACCAGCTCCCGCACCTGCGGCCAAGGCTGAAGAGAAGGCTCCTGCCGAAGAGGCAGCAGCACCTGCAGATTCAGGCAAGGATAAGTGGAAGGATCTTAAGTTCGCCGATGAGCAGAACCATGTTATGACTGAAGCCAAGAAGCAGGGTAAGAGGATCGTCGGAATAACGGTGTATGTTCAGGAGTCATGTATACTTAAGGCCGCAAGAGCTTTTCTCGTATATAAGTCTCTTGAGGAGCTTGGCGAGATCATCGTATCCAATCCTCCGGTACAGGATATCGAGGATGAGAAGTTCGATTACGACTTCAGTATGGTTATAATAACCGATTCGGATGTGGATAAGATCATCGCAGCTGCCAAGAACGTATCTGAGATTGCAGATGTAACCGGTGGAGAAGTTACCTTATCCGAGGCAGCAATTCAGGCTATGGAAGATAAGGCGGCAGACAAGGCAGCAGCCGTTAAGTCTGTTGAGAAGCAGCAGGGCGGTGTATCGGCAGCGGCCGAGAACGCAGCTAAGCCTGCTGAGAAGAAAAAGCCTGTTGTCAACAAGACAGTTCGTGTGGATATCGAGAAGCTCGATGATCTTATGAATCTCGTAAGTGAGCTTATCATTGCCAAGAACTCACTTGTATCGGCAGCTACTTCGAAGACTTCAGACAAATCCAATAATGTTAATGAACATATTGAGTATCTTGAGAATGTGACCACCAACCTTCATGAATCGGTTATGAAGGTTCGAATGGTTCCTATTGAGAGCGTTGTTAATAAGTTCCCTCGAATGATCAGAGACTTGCAGAAGAAGCTTGATAAGAAGATGGAACTATATATGTCGGGTGAAGAGACAGAACTTGACAGAACCGTTGTGGATGAGATTGGCGATCCTCTGATGCATCTGCTTCGTAACTCAGCTGACCATGGTATTGAGTCAGATGTTAACTTACGACTTCAGAGAGGTAAGCCGGAAGCAGGTTCTATCTTCCTTGATGCTTATCAGGACGGTAATAACGTTGTTATCGAGGTTAAGGATGACGGTAACGGAATCGATGTTGAAGCCGTTAAGAATAAGGCTATCGAAAGAGGTACCATCACAGAAGAGCAGGCAGCTGTTATGAGTGATAAGGAGATAATCAACCTCCTGTTCCTTCCCAGCTTCTCTACAGCCAAGCAGGTATCGGATATCTCCGGAAGAGGTGTTGGTCTTGACGTTGTTAAGAGCAAGATCGAATCACTTTCAGGTGAGGTAGAAGTACGAAGCACATTGGGTGTTGGAAGTACATGGACTATCAGACTTCCTCTGACACTTGCTATTATTCAGTCACTGATGGTTACCATCGGCGGTGAGAAGTACGCTATTCCTCTCGGTAATATTCAGACTATCGAGAATATCGGAGTTGATGAGGTTAAGACCGTACAGCAGAAGGAAGTTATCAACTTAAGAGGAACCATTATCCCTATCGTAAGACTCGGCGAAGTACTTGGATGCCAGTCTGCCAAGGAACCTGAAGAGGATCTTTTGGTTGTTATCGTTAAGAAGGGTGATAAGATGGCAGGTCTTGTGATCGATGAACTTACAGGCCAGCAGGAGATCGTTATCAAGTCACTCGGTAAATACATCACTAAGAGCAAGCTGATCAGCGGCGCGACCATTCTCGGTAACGGTGAGGTTGCACTGATTGTAGATCCAAATGCTTTAATTTAGGAGGGATACCAAAATGGACGAAGTTAAAGTTAATCAAGGACCCGTTCAATATATTAAAGTACAGTTAGACAAGGAGCTCTATGGTGTTGATATAGACATAATCGATAATATCGTAAGACCTCAGAATGTTACAAGAGTTCCTAATGTACCGGAGTATATTAAGGGCGTTATCAATATCAGAGGTGAGATCGTTCCCATTATGAGCATAAGGCTTAAGATGGATCTTCCCGAAGACGAGATCACCAAGAATACACGTTTTATAATCATTAAGACAGAGCAATACGGCAAGATCGGTATGATCGTTGACTGTGTTAAGGAAGTTATCACTCTGGAATCGAGTGATATTGAACCTATCAATCACAGCAGCAAGGATGCCGGCGTTCAGTATGTTACTGCAGTTGGTAAGACAGGTGATACGCTGGTGAGCCTTCTTGATATTAATGCCGTGTTGCTTGATAAAAATGCTAAGGAGGAATAAGTTCATGAGTGATTTATCATTGGAACGCATTTCTACCGATTACTTTGATGTTCTTAAGGAATTGGGCAATATTGGTGCCGGCAATGCGACGACCGCTTTGGCATCAATGCTTCAGTGCAAGATAGATATGAAGGTTCCCCAGGTTAGGATGCTTGAGTTCAGAGAACTCGGAGCGCTCCTCGGCGGTGAAGAGACCGAGCTCTGTGCAGCATATCTCGGTGTTGAAGGTGATATAACAGGAAGTATCATGTTCCTTGTTAAAAAAGAGATAGGACTTCATCTTGTTAAGAAGCTTATGGGTGATATGGCCGGTGATGACTTCGGGGAGATGGAGATGTCTGCATTTAAAGAGATATCCAATATCATCACAGGATCTTATCTTAATGCGCTTTCTTCTATGACGAACCTGTGTATATATCCTACAGTTCCGTCGTTGTCTATAGATATGGCAGGGGCAATACTTAGCGTGCCTGCTGTTGAGTTCGGCATCATAGGCGATAAGATCCTTCTGATACAGTCACAGATATCGGATGAAGTTGATATTGACGGTTTCTTCATCATGGTTCCGGATATGGAATCATATGAGAGAATATTAACGTCGCTGGGTATTCAGGTATAGTATAGGAGTAAATAATGGAAATTAAGGTTGGAATGGCAGATATGAATGTCTGTTCAAGCCCTGATAGCATAATTACTCTTGGACTTGGATCATGCGTTGGGGTGATCCTATATGACCCGGTAAGTAAACACAGCGGTATGGTGCATGTGATGCTACCGGATTCGACAGTTATATCGAATAATTCAAATGTGGCTAAATTTGCCGATACGGGTATTGAAGAGTTATTAAAAAGAGTAATTGCTCTGGGAGCTGACAGAGATAAACTAATAGCCAAAATAGCCGGCGGTGCTCAGATGTTCTCTTTAGGCGGTGCCAAGTCTGCGATCAAGGTCGGAGAACGTAATGTGGAAGCCGTCAAGAAGAAGCTACAGGAACTTGGTATCAGGTTAGTGGCGGAAGATACCGGAGGAAATTGCGGTCGTACCGTTACTTTCTTCCCGGAGACCGGCGATTATCTGATCAAGACCATCGGTAAGGAACCTGTGACGATCTGATGCGTCAGGGCAAAATGTTATGTTATTAAGGAAAAAAGATGAATAAGAAGTTGAAATTGCTGCCGCTTTTTGTAATGCTGCTGGCAGGCCTTCTGACCGGTATAATAACATTTGTTATGCATTATGACGGTCTCCGTCGTACATGGATACTGGTCGGCGTACTGCTTGGTTTCTATATCATAGGTCTGATACTTCAGAAGATCATTGAGAGATTCGAGAGACAGATCGCAGATGAGGAGGCCAAGAAGGCTGAAGAAGAAGGCAAGGTAGTAGAGAAAGAAGAAGCGGTCATCAGTGATGAAGAAGAAGGAAGTGTAGATCCTTCGGAAAGAGCAATGAGGGCGCTTAATGCCGCAAGTGCAGCCTTCGATGACGGAGGCAATGGCGCAATTTAGAGTAACGGTTGGGGTATCTGATATCGTTACCGGGGTTGCCGCAGACGGCAACTGATCAATAGGCTAATGGGGGCGGTCGCAGAAGCGGATAGTGGCTTCTGCGGCTGCATATGCCGTAAAAGACTATAGGATAAGGGCGGGTAGACTAATGGATGAAGCCGGAAGAGCACTTCTGTGGAAGGATTATAACAGATTAAAAAGTGCTGACCTAAGAGAAAAGCTTATATTGGAATATGCTCCGCTTGTTAAGATCGTAGCCGGTCGTCTCAGTATGTATTTGGGGTATAATGTTGAATATGAGGATCTGTGCAGTTATGGTATCTTCGGATTGATCGATGCCATAGACAAGTATGATCTGAATATGCAGAATAAGTTCGAGACATATGCATCTCTGAGGATCAGAGGTGAGATACTGGATCAGATCCGTAAGATGGACTGGATACCAAGATCGGTAAGACAAAAGCAGAGACAGATAGATGCAGCCTGCAGAGAATTTGAAGAGGAACACGGAAGGGCTGCTTCGGATGCGGAACTGGCAGCCAAGCTCGGTGTCAGTGAAGATGAATACATGGGATGGCAGACTCAGCTTAAGGTGACCAATGTGATCTCTCTTGATGAGTTCATGGAAGCCGGAAGTGATATTCCGAACGGAAGGTCAACCTCCTCATGTTTTGACATGCCCGAATCCGCTTATGAGAAGGAAGAGTTAAAGGCGACTCTTGTGGAAGCACTGGATCTGCTCACAGAGAAGGAAAGGCTTGTCGTTGAGCTCTACTATTACGAAGAGCTTACGCTTAAGGAGATCAGTGCGGTAATGGAAGTGTCTGAGTCGAGAGTATCCCAGCTCCATACCAAGGCGCTGTCAAGGATGAAAGATAAAATGGGAAGGTATATGGGAATTCTGAAGTAGACCCAGTCGCTTCATTTTTTTCCGGAGGTAGTTGTATGAATGCTGCTTTTCAGCTGATATGCGGTGAAAATAGTACGAAACTAAAGTTAACACCGGCCACGGACGGAGGCGAAGATCTTAAGATCGCCGAAGTGGTGGATTATCTGAATAATATCAGGTGTAATTTTGAACTTCCCACTTTGAGTGCGGCTGTTTCTACGCTTACTGAAGAGACCGTGCTCGAGATAAATAACAATAAGATGTTGCCTGTCAGAGAGGCAATGCTGATGGAGCTACGAGATGAGAATATGACCTGCGTAGCTCGTTTTATGCCGCCGTCCGATACCGGCGAGCTGATGGATATGAATGAGATACTTAATGATCTTAATTACAAAGGCGTTAAGTTCGGAATAGATGAGGATGCGATAAACGGATTCTTAAGAAACAGGGAATACTTCAAGGAATACGTATTTGCCAAAGGCAAGGAACCTGTTCAGGGAAGTGATGCTTATATTGATTATCACTTCAATACGGATCTGAAGGCCAGGCCGACGTTGAAAGAAGACGGAAGCGTGGATTTCTTCAACCTTAATATCATCAATCATGTTGAGGAGGGAGAATGCCTGGCAACACTGCACAGGGAACAGCCCGGTATTAGCGGTTGTGATGTCCTCGGGGGCAGGATCAAGCCGAGAGATGTACGACGAATGGTATTGAAGTTCGGTAGGAATATAGATATCTCGGAAGATATGAATGAGATATTTGCTACCTGCAGCGGACATGTCAATCTATTTGACGGAAGAGTATTTGTGTCGAATGTTATGGAAGTGGAAGATGTCAATACATCCACAGGTAACATTGAATATGACGGTAATGTACAGGTGAACGGCAATGTTGCCACTAATTTCTCAATTAAGGCTAAGGGTAATGTTGAGGTCAGAGGCGTTGTTGAGGGCGCTGAGATCGAGGCCGGAGGTAATATTACCATCGCACGTGGCATGAACGGGATGAGCCGTGGAAGGCTTAAGGCCGGTGGCAATATAATCGCACAGTTTATTGAGAATTCTTTTGTGGATGCGGGCGGTTATGTTGAATCCGGTTCCATAATGCACAGTGAAGTGCTGGCAGGAACAGAGATACACGTTAACGGAAAAAGAGGATTCATCTCCGGCGGTAAGGTATCTGCGACAACTCTTGTTGAGGCCAAGATCCTCGGATCGGATATGGGAACAGAGACTTTGGTCGAGATCGGTATAAGTCCCGCTGTTAAGAGACGCCATAAGGAACTTGAAGGCCTGATCGCCGCCAATGATAAGACGATCAACAGAGCCATTCCCATTATGGAAGCGGCTAAGGAGAAGATCGTCGCCGGCAGGGAGATGAGTGAAGAGCAGGTGGATAATCTGAAAGGTCTTGTCCAGCTGGTAAAAGAGAAGAAGAAGGAACAGCGTTCGCTTAAGGAGGAACTTGAGACACTTACGGAATTGCTCAGTGATGAGAAGCAGGCTGCGGTGGTCGTGCAGGATGCGGTTTATCCCGGTGTCAAGATAGCTATCTCGGATGTCTCCAAGATCATCAAGGAACCTGTAAGATATTGCAGATTCATTAAAGACAGGGGAGATGTCAGAATGGTAGGCATGATCTAATGTTATGGAAAGAGGGGATGATATATGCCGATTGGAAATGTTGAATTAAACAGCGCTATGACCGGTATACAGGATTATACCAGTATGCGGCATAATGAGCAGTCGCGTCCGATGCTTCAGCAGTCGGTGCTTCAGGATCAGAATAAGCAGGAAGTGAATGATAAGCTTACGAATGTTCATGAGGCGGACAATGCCGACAGGAATAATAAGAAGTTCGATGCCAGAGATAAGGGGAGCAATGAATATCACGGCAACGGCGGGCGTGATCGCAAGAAGAAGGAAAAAGAGAAAGACGGTAAGGTGGTACCTAAGAAGCTGACTTCTTTTGATATGAAGATATAATAAATGACAGGACGACGATTAAAGTGTATAATGCATAGGTAGACGATTATTTGAAGGCTTGAGTAGACGGCTGTATCAGACGTGGACGATAGCCTTTCATATTGTGATTTTGGCATTAAAGGTGGAGATAATGACAGCGGCAGAAGGTATTATTTTAGTTATAGGTATTGTTCTTTTTGTGATCAGTTTTATCATTCCTTCAAGGAAGGAAGGCGACGGCGTTGTTGATAAGGCGGCAGCAGAGAAGGCTGCGAAGGACGCGGTTGCCAGAGAACTTAGCAAGTTCAGGAATGATATTCAGGAATCCGGTGAGGACAGCATCAACGAGAATCGTGACAAGATGGAGCGTATGTTAGATCGACTTACCAATGAGAAGATGATGGCGATCAACGAGTATTCCGATACTGTTCTTGAGCAGATCCATAAGGATCATGAGGAGGCGATGTTCCTGTATGACATGCTTAACAATAAGCAGGCGCAGGTCAAGAATACAGCCGCAGAGCTTGGCGAGATAGAGAAGCGCGTTAATGCGACCGTTAAGAATGCCGAAAGCGCTGCAACGGAAGCTCAGCCTGTAAAAACATCGGCAACTCAGGTTGTTCAGAGCGAAGATACGTCAGGCGCTGCAGATTCATCAAATACTTCGGCATCAGCTGACGGAGTTGGCGATCAGGAACAGGCTAAGGCTAAGAAGGGAACAGGCGCTTCCAAGAGCAGACGTAAGAGCGAGGATAAGACTAAGGAGAAGGTATTTGAAGCC
Source organism: Lachnospiraceae bacterium (assembly GCA_024684085.1). Taxonomy (GTDB): domain Bacteria; phylum Bacillota; class Clostridia; order Lachnospirales; family Lachnospiraceae; genus Colinaster. Next base: position 74,071 of record JAIKXM010000027.1, read on the forward strand.
TTTAATCCCGAGAGAGTAGAGATCAATAAAGAGATCCCTGTAGGTGTGACTTATGATTCGACACCTGTTGAGATGATGTTCCAGCCTATAGATACAGGCGTTAATAATAATGAGAAGATAATGGAACTCCATAAGGCAGGCAAGTCCAAGATGGCTATCGCTAAAGAATTGGGTCTTGGCGTGGGAGAAGTACAGCTGGTATTGGATATTAATAAGGCTCAGGGAGTATAGAGATGAAGTTGAGATATTATCTTCGTGGAATAGGAATAGGTATTATTGTAAGCACTGCGATATGTATATGTGCTTCTGTCAGGGATAATAAGATGTCGGATGAAGAGGTCATGGCAAGAGCAAGAGAACTTGGCATGACTGAGGAAGCGGTTTACTTAAGCGATGCCGCCGGAGGATCGGAAGCTGATGAGACTGCTTACAGCGAGGCTTTCAGTGAGTCGGAAGATGAAACTGTTTCTGAAGAGGTTATGACAGAGACTGAATCTGATGAAGAGGCAGTGACGGAAGAAACGCCGGAAGTTGAAAGTGATGCTGGGGTTATTGAATCTTCTGAGGCAGAGGAAATTGTTGAAGAAGAGAGTCAGCCGGCAGAGGAACCTGTCAGTGAGGTTAAGCCGGATGGTGATTCGGAAGGTAACGTTGCAGGAGGAGTATCCGGTGAAGAATATGTTGTTCTTGTGATAGAGAAGGGTAACGGATCGGATACTGTGGCGCGTAAGCTCTATGATCTGGGACTTATATCGGATGCGGCGGCATATGATAAGTTTTTATGCAGGAACGGTTATGACAGGAGGATCGCTTCGGGTACTCACGAGATACCTAAGGGAGCGAGCGATGAGATGATAGCCGAGATAATCTGCAGCAGGAGATAGATTCTGGATAGATGATAGATCCCGGACAGGAGTCGGATTAGGATTATTAGACTGGTGCCGGGCAGGAGTCCATTCCGTAGCAACAGATGGATTAGGAACGGAAGCTAGCCCAGAGAGACATAGAAATAGAAGAGGCAGGATCATAATAAGATCCTGCCTCTTCTGCATGTAAGAATTTATGAGGGATTAGGAACTCTTCACCCTTTTGAGGATAAAGAGGATATCACATTCTTACATCCCCTTATACAAAACGATTGATTACTTTGATAACATCTTCAGGCTCAAACGGCTTCTGAAGGAAATCACTTGCCCCCGACTTAAGAGCTTCCATAACTTTGCTCTTCTGACCTGCTGCGCTGACCATGACAACAGTTATGTTCGGATAAGTCTCCTTGATCTTAACAAGAGCCTCAAGTCCGTCCATTACAGGCATTGTAATATCAAGAGTTATGATATCGGGCTCAAATCTCTCGAGGAGAAGAAGAGCTTCCTTGCCGTTGCCTGCATCGGCTATCACCTCGTGACCTGCATCTGTAAGTGTACTAGTTAATATTTTACGTAGGATTCTTGAATCATCTACAATCATTACCTTTGCCATGTTAATAACCTCCTAATAATCGAATGATTATATTATTCTTAAAGCTGTCGGATGTCCGTTTTTGTAATGCCGTGCAGAAGACGCACGATAACAAAAATGGCTCTTAAATAGTATATTCTTTGTTGAGTGCCACTAATAGATCCAGCTCTTTTCCGTATACGATTATAGGAAGGCAAAACAGTGACTCACATTTAAGAGTTCCGGGAGTGCCGTAATATTCCGGTGCATCCATGTCCACATCAATATTCTTGGAACTAAGCTCTGTTGAAAGGAGGCCGTTGATACAGTTGATAAGCTCACATACTGCATCGAGAGTATCTTCATCTTCTTCGATATTCTCGCTTCCGGCAAAACCGATAGCGGTATCTCTGAGAGAACCTTTTAATTCTCCTGCAAGAGAGGTGAGTATCTTGTGTTCGCCGGCAAGTTCCTGAAGACAAAGAGTCTTGTAATCAAAACTTCCGATCGTCTTAGGGAAATTGATATATACGTGGTAATCGATCAGTCTCGAGATCGTTCTGACAGCCACACCGCAGAGCTGCTGGATGATATCCGGCTGATCATAGGTGAATATGGGAATGATCCTGTCGATATCGCAACTCTTGAGGTCTTCCATATTACCTAAGGTGAAGTTATTGGCCTTCTGATATTCATCGAGAGCCTCGTCGATATCATTTATCGTAAGTATCCCGGCGTCTGTCACAGACTGTACAAAAGCTAAGAAAGCATTGCCCTGAAGGACGAGAAGTCTGCTCACCTGCTCTTCGGTAAGGTACTTCTTATCAATGGCTATATCTCCGAATCTCTTATCATATATAGCCTGAAGCTGATTGACTTCTTCAACCTGTTCGATGGTCATGAGCTTCTCGGAGATGGCGATCACACCGAGACGAACTCGCTTACGCTCCTGATTCGAAAAAATAGCTCCGAGATTCTGCTCGGACAACTTACCGGCAGATACCAGGAAATTAGCAAATATTCGATCAAACATACTAAATTCTCCTTTACAATAGTAGGATATGGCTCCGTGATCATTCATATGTAAAAATGCGGAACCTTAAGGAAGAAGTCGAAAAATGGAAAGATTCTGCGAATTCTACCCGTCAATAAGATTATAGTATTTTTGATTAAAAAATTCAACTTTTCACAGTAAATTTTGGTGGAAATATAATAAAAATAGTAATTTTTTGGAAAAAATAACAAAAGTGTGATAATTACGCAATCTTTTCTAATGATATTCGAAGCTATTCTTTTGGGAAAATGCTTGTTTTCAGCGGATCAAGATGCTATAATCTACACGTTGTGACTAAAAAACACGGATCGGTGGATCAGGCAGGTGCCCCTTGGCGGGTTGCCCGATCAGACAATTGCTCGTTGTCGGCATCCGGTTCGGAAGATTAACAAAACGGAGGTATTAGTATGAGCGTTATTTCAATGAAGCAGTTACTTGAAGCAGGTGTACATTTCGGACATCAGACAAGAAGATGGAACCCTAAGATGGCTCCTTACATCTTCACAGAGCGTAATGGTATTCACATTATCGATCTTCAGAAGACAGTAGGCATGGTTGATGATGCTTACAAGGCAGTATTCGATATTGCCAATGAGGGTGGTACAATCCTCTTCGTAGGTACCAAGAAGCAGGCTCAGGATGCAGTTAAGTCTGAGGCAGAGCGTTGTGGTATGTACTATGTTAATGAGAGATGGTTAGGTGGTATGCTCACCAACTTCAAGACTATCGAGACTCGTATCGCACGCCTTAAGGAGATTGAGGCTATGAGCGAAGACGGTACATTTGATGTACTTCCCAAGAAGGAAGTTATCCAGCTTAAGAAGGAGTGGGAGAAGCTTGAGAAGAACATCGGTGGTATCAAGGACATGACAAGAGTTCCCGATGCTATCTTTGTAGTAGATCCTAAGAAAGAGAATATCTGTGTTAAGGAAGCTAAGTCACTCGGCGTTAAGCTTATCGGTATCGCTGATACCAACTGTGATCCTGAAGAACTTGATTGGATCATCCCCGGTAATGATGATGCTATCCGTGCAGTTAAGCTTATCGTAGCTAAGATGGCTGACGCTGTAATCGAAGCTAATCAGGGTGAGGCAGTATACACAGAGGCAGATACAGCAACAGAAGCTACTGATATAGAAGAAGTTGCAGATGCTGAATAATTTAGAATGGAGGGCCTTTTTTGTTGCCGCGCGTCCTTTGCACGGCATTACAAAAACGGACATCCGACAACATAAGAAAGAATAAAGCAAGTGTTATAGAGGAGCCTTTTTTGTTGCCGCGCGTCCTTTGCACGGCACTACAAAAACGGACATCCGACAATATAAGAAAGAATAAAACAAGTGTTATGGAGGACCCTTTTGGGGTGACGTGCGTTCTGTGCATGGCATTACAAAAACGGGCATCCGACAATACAGGAGGAGAAGATACAATGGCTAATATTACAGCAGCTATGGTTAAGGAACTGCGTGAGATCTCAGGCGCAGGTATGATGGATTGTAAGAAGGCACTTTCCGAGTGTGACGGTAATATGGATGCAGCAGTTGATTTCCTTAAGAAGTCAGGTGCTATGAAGGCTGAGAAGAAGGCAAGCCGTATCGCAGCTGAAGGCATCTGTCGTATAGCTATCGACGGTACTAAGGCAGCAGTAGTTGAAGTTAACTCAGAGACAGACTTCGTTGCCAAGAATGAGACATTCCAGTCATTTGTTCAGACAGTTGCAGAGCAGGCTCTTGCTTCAGATGCAGCTGATATGGATGCTTTCCTTGCTGAGACATATAAGGAAGATTCAGCTAAGACAGTTAATGAGGCACTTGTTGAGAAGATCGCTACTATCGGTGAGAAGCTCAGCATCAGAAGATTCGAGAAGATCGAAGCTCCCATCACTGTTGGTTATATTCACGGTGGCGGACGTATCGGCGTTATCGTTGGTGCGGAAGGCGAAGCTACAGATGCAGCTAAGGAAGCTCTTTCAAATATCGCAATGCAGGTTGCAGCTATGAATCCTCAGTATATCAGCAGAGATGATATATCAGAGGAAGAAGTTGCTAAGATGAAGGAGATCACAGTAGACAGCGCTCTTAATGATCCTGCTACACTTCCTAAGCCTATCCTTAACGATCTTATCAATAAGGCACTTGATGGTCAGTGGAGCGAAGAGGATGTTAAGGCATACGAAGAGAACAAGACTAACAAGTTCCTCTTCAACTTCCTTTCAGAAGATGCTAAGGCTAAGCTTGCAGCTCTTGCAATGGCTGATAAGGATGCCATCGTTTCTAACAAGATCTTCGCAGGTCTTGTAGATGGTCGTATCTCTAAGCAGCTTAAGGAGATCAGCCTCTATGATCAGGTATATGTTAAGGCAGAAGACGGCAAGCAGACAGTAGCAGCTTATCTTAAGTCTGTTTCAGCAGATCTTAAGGTTGCTAAGTTCGTTCGTTACGAGACAGGTGAAGGCCTTGAGAAGAAGAACGAAGACTTCGCAGCAGAGGTTGCAGCTCAGTTAGGCTAATCCACAGATGAGCCGTAGGTGACAGGACAGATCTGATCACCTGAATAGGATATGAATATTAGACCACAATGACCGATTATGATGATCCGTTCATTGTGGTCTTTTTGTGTAATAGGAAATTGCTTCCTATTACACAAAAAAACGCTCCGCTAAGGATGCGAACTCGCACGAAAAGTATATGATTAAAGTATCCACGCTCGGCGCGAGAATGTCGCAAGCGACATTCTTTCTTGCAACGTCTGCAGGCGTAGGCGGTAGGATGGAGGCGACGTCGGGTACAAAAGTGGTAATTAAAGATCAGGTATGGTAAAATATAATTTATATATGCATTCTTAAGATTGTCGGTCGGTATCCTTATAATGGGGTTGGATGTCGATCAGTGGTGATTAACAGACTACAGGATGGCGGAGGTACTGCATGAAACTCTATGATTATGAGCTTGATCATTATGAGACTCTTGAGGCGTGTGTTGATGAATGTACGGTGTTACTTAAGAGTAACGGCGATTTTCCTATAGGGGAAAGCGTTAAGGACATTGCTCTTTATGGTAACGGTGCCCGCAGGACAATTAAGGGCGGTACAGGCTCGGGAGAAGTTAATTCCAGGTTTTTCTATACAGTGGAAGAAGGTTTTAGGGAAGCCAAGGCTAATATTATGACCACGAAGTGGCTTGATGAATATGACAGAGTCTTCATGGATGCGCAGAAGAAGTTCTATGATGATCTGAAGGCCAAGGTCCGGGCTGAACACGGTAATGTGATCTTTGCGGCAATGGGAGCTGTCATGCCCGAACCGGAATATGATATAGAGATCAGGAAGGAGTGTGATACCGCAGTCTATGTCCTCAGCAGGATCTCCGGTGAAGGAAGCGATCGCAATAATATCAAGGGTGATATTCAGCTTTCGGATACCGAAGTGAGGGATATCCTCAGGATCAACAGCCTCTACAAGAAATTCATGCTCGTGCTCAATGTAGGCGGACCTGTGGATCTGACACCTGTGTCAGAAGTTAAGAATATCCTGCTCTTATCCCAGCTTGGATTGCTTACCGGTAAGACATGTGCGGATATCATATATGGCAGGAGAAGTCCTTCCGGCCGTCTTACAACGACCTGGGCTCGATATGAAGACTATATGGGCGCGAACGAATTTGGCGCTGTTGATGATACAAGGTATAAGGAAGGCGTGTATGTCGGATACAGATATTTCACATCTACCGGCACGAAGGCGATCTTCCCGTTCGGATACGGTCTTTCTTATACAACCTTTGATGAAAAACTTACCGACATTGCATCTGAAGGCAGTCTTATCAAGATGCATATCAATGTCACGAACACCGGAGAACTGGCTGCCAAGAAGGCGGTGCAGATATATCTTACGCCTCCTGCAGGTAAGCTGGATAAGCCGTATGTGAGTCTGGCAGCATTTGCGAAGACGGGAAAGATAGGTCCCGGTAAATCGGTCAACACTTATCTTGCTTTTGATATGGCAGATCAGACATCTTATGATGAGGCAGAGTCGTCGTATATATTGGAGAAAGGCGATTATATTGTCCGCCTGGGAGAGAATGCTGAAGATACCAGGCCGATAGCCGTTATCAATCTCAGTGAGACAGTTGTCGTAAAGAAGGTTAAAAGTCTTGCCGATAAGACTGACTTTGCAGACTTCAAGCCTCAGCCCATTGAAGAGGAAGTTGACAGTGATCTTCCTGTGATCAGGCTTACTCCGGAAGATATTCCGACTAAGACGATCACGTATGGTAAGGAAAGACCGATCGAGCCTTTGATCAAAGAACTTACCGATGAAGAACTTACGTATATGAACATTGGCGCCTTTGATCCCAAGGGACAGGCGCTCACTATCATCGGTAATGCGGCTCAGTCTGTAGCCGGTGCTGCAGGTGAGACTTGCGGACTTTTTAAGAGTAAGGGTGTCAATCCTCTTATCATGGCAGACGGTCCTGCCGGTCTTAGATTGTGTAAGGAATATGTTAAGGATGCCAAGGGTGTATATCCTGTCGGCCTGCCTATTCCGGAGAGTTTTATCGCTATGATACCAAAGCCGGCTTTATGGCTTTTGAAGCTTAACAGCAAGAGGGTAAGTCGAGGTAAGATCGTACACGAACAGTATGCGACTGCAATACCTATCGGAACCGCAATCGCCCAAAGTTTTAACATAGAACTTGCGATAAGATGCGGTGATATAGTGGGCGATGAGATGAAGCGTTTTGGCATACATCTCTGGCTTGCGCCGGCGCTTAATATACACAGGAATATCAGATGCGGACGTAACTTTGAGTATTTCAGTGAAGATCCGTTGATAAGCGGGGAGATGGCTGCGGCCATTACGCGCGGTGTGCAGGAACATGAAGGCAGGGGTGTTACCATCAAGCATTATTGTGCCAATAATCAGGAGACTAACCGATATGCCAATAACAGTATTATGTCGGAGCGTACCTTAAGAGAATTGTATCTTAGAGGATTTGAGATATGTGTTACCAAGTCACAGCCGGTGGCACTTATGAGTTCCTATAATCTGCTTAACGGTGTTCATACTTCGGAGAGAAAGGATATTACGGAAGGTATCCTAAGAGATGAATGGGGCTATGAAGGCTTAGTTATGACCGATTGGATCATTAGCGGAGGAACTGTGTCTTCCGGACGTTACAGTGAGCCTAATCCCGCAAGGATAGCGGCCTCAGGTAATGATGTGATGATGCCCGGAAGTCAGGCAGATCTGGATAAACTGCGTGAAGGCTTAAAGAACGGTATAGTCACCAGGAATCAGCTGGAGATCAATGCTTCAAGGATCATCAGATGCGCCAGAAGGCTTGGCGTAATGGAAGAGGAAAAGGCCGTTCAGACTTAAGCTGTATCCTGTTGTGAATAAACAGATCCTTGGTCTAAGGCCTAATGCTGTATGTCAATTGTTATCTTTTTTATCTGCATATTTTGCAGGATATGTAGGATATGCAGGTAAGTATTGATATGCCTGATATGTGGAGCGCCTCTTGAATAATCGTCATTAAGATTATATAATTATTACGTTGTGTTGAGGATAGTTAAATACGCTTTTGTGTAGCAGGAGTTGGAGATGTTTATGAAGAAGAGGTTTTTGATCTGTTTACTCTCTTTATCTGTATTCTGTGTTTGCGGATGTGGCGCGGATAATGAAGGAGAAGCTGTTAACGAGGAATCTGTCAGCGAGTCTGTTCAGGAGACTATAGAAGAAGACAATGTTGTTGCCGATACCGATGTTTCGGGCGCTTTTGGCAGTGATTTTAAGAAGGGCTGCCGGGAGGTAGGTGATGATATAATCCTTACCATGCAGGTCGGTGCATCTATGGTAACGGATCTCTGTTATGATTATGATGGCGAGTATCTTACTTCGATGCATGTCAATTACTATTGCGCAGACGAGAAGACGGCTGATGATATCTATGAATCGCTTTTAGATAATGAGGTCGTTGAACAGGATTCGATTGAGCGTGACGGTAATAATATCACTTATAAAAATGTGGATTCTATGTGTGAAGAGCTCAGAGCCAAGACGAGAGAAGAAGTCTTAACTTCAATCAGATCAAGAGCTAAGCAGATGGGGTATGAATAGGAACTGCGTCTGAATCAGTTTGATGAATTATGGGAATATATGGTTGCAAATCGGAGATCAATTTCCGGTTTGCAACTTTTTTATGTAATAGGAAATTGCCTCCTATTACACAAAAACGCTGCGCTAAGGATGCGCATTTGTACGAAAGTACTGTAAAAGCTCTTTTTTCTAAGATTCTGAAAAAAGTAACAATATACAAATGATTATGAAATGCTATCAGAATAAGGTATAATATACATAAAAACGATTTGGCTATTTGTCGGAAAGGTAATTCAGGTGAGTGCGTATGAGTAAACGTATGAAAACTAAGATATTGGCGAGTCTGCTCTCCGTGATCATGGTATTCACATCTGCCGATATGACGGTTTTTGCTACATCGGATATTGTTGGCAGTGATGGCATGACTTATGAGGAAGCCGAGGCTGCGACAATTGGAGAATCTGATGTCGCAATACCGGATGGATCAGATGTCGTGACCGATGCGGGATCCTCTGGCGGGGATGACTTTGATAATATATCGGGATCTGTTTCTTATGCACCGGCCTCAGTGGGCGAGGTGGCGATAGGAAGCATCAAGGATCGGGAAATATATTCAGAATATGTTGAATATGTATATCCTGAATACAGAGATCTTGATGTTACTTTCCCGGCCGCGGATGAAGTTAAGAGCAATTCACTGCGTACGCTTTCGATGGCAGACAGTTCAGCTCTTACTGTTGAGCAGGCGGCGCTTGTTCTAAAGAATGCGCTCATGGAGAGACAGAGCAGTTGCAGTGTTACAACGGTGACTCAGGATGTAAATGCTCTGTTGGATAAGGCAATGGAGGAGACGGAATCTCCAAAGGAAGGCGATTATATCCGTTCCAATCTGATCGGCTGGAGTGGCAGTATCAGTGGCATTCAGGGTAGTGACGTTCGTACGATCACACTGTCTTTTACTTATACGGATAGTGCAGAGCAGGAAGTCCTTGTTGATGATAAGGTTGAAGAGATAGTTGCTACTTATGACCTTGCCGGAACTACTCTTTCTGATGCAGATAAGATCAAGGTGATCCATGATTATCTTGTTGACAATATAGTATATCAGAGTGCGCCTGATGAAGACGGTTCATATCTGCGACATTCATCTTATGCTGCCCTGATCAAGGGAAGTTGTGTATGTCAGGGCTATGCTTCGGCTTTCTACAGATTATGCCGTGAAGCCGGGCTATCTGTCAGATATGTTGTCGGCAAGGGCAATGGTGGCGATCATGCCTGGAATATCGTCCGTATCGGAGATAAGTATTATAACATCGATGTTACCTGGGATGATCCTACAGGTGGTTGGAGGATATATTACTCATATTATCTTCAGAATGAAAGTGATTTTGAGGACCATGTACGCGATGGGGAATACACTACTTCGGATTTTAATTCTTTGCATCCGATGGCCGCATCTTCATACAGTGGAGCTCCTATTGAAAAAAATAACGTTTCTTATTCTATCCCCGGCGTCAGGGGGCAGAATGTATCTACCGGATCATCTTCAAAGCCAAGACTTATCGTGCTCTATTCAGCTACAGGGGCTGAAGATGTGAGAAGTGCTTTGCAGACTTATGAGAATGAAGCGTGGAATACAGGGGATAAGATCGATGTAATAGCTGTTGAATGCAGCGGCGCTTCGTCTTCGACAGTATCAACTTTTGCAGCGAGTGTTGACCCGGCACAGATAATGGATTTTTCATACTGTGATTCTTCGTCGGGAAGTACCGTATTGAATAGATATTCTTCGATAACAGGTCTGCCTGCAACTGTACCCATGTATATACTTACAGATGACAGTAATTATGTAATGTATGCAGGTAAAACAGCTTTTGATAATGATTATATCTATGGCAGGTATGCCTATTATCTTGGATTGACACCTGCACCGACACCAACGCCGAAGCCGACGGTGGGAGTAACACCGACACCAACGCCGAAGCCGACGGTGGGAGTAACACCAACACCAACGCCTAAGCCGACGGTGGGAGTAACACCGACACCTACAGCGGAGGTAACACCCGCGCCAACAGCGGAAGTGACGCCGGTACCTACTGTAGAGGTATCGCCGACACCTACAGCGGAGGTAACACCCACGCCAACAGCGAAAGTAACGCCTTCACCTACTGTAGAGGTAACACCGACACCGGCGCCTACAGAAGAGGTATTGCCTACACCGACAGCGGAGGTAACACCGGCGCCTACAGAAGAGGTAACGCCGAATCCAACAGCGGAAGTAACACCGGCGCCTACAGAAGAGGTATCGCCTACACCGACTGTAGAGGTAACGCCTACACCTACGCCCGTGAAGAATCCGGTTAATCTGAGTAAGTGTAAGATCACCGGTATCAAGAATGGAACTTATAACGGCAGTCCGATAGAGCAGGCAGGACTTAAGATCACATATAAGAATATTAAGCTTGTCAAGGATAAAGACTATACAGTTGAATATCTGGATAATATCAATGCCGGAACAGCTAAAATAGTGATCAACGGAATCGGTGATTATTGCGGAACGGTTGTTAAGCTCTATAAGATCGCAGGAATAGCCATCAGCAAAGCATCCGTTAAGGAGGGACTTGCTCCGCTTACATATACAGGCAACAGGCTTACACCTAAGCTTACCCTGGTATATAAGACTAAGACCAATAATGTACAGCCCCTTATCGAATATGCTCCTGTAGGTAATCCTGCATATGGATATCCCGGAACAACGGCCAATTATGCGGAAGCGGACTTCATGGTTGAATATGGTGCCAATACGTTGGCAGGCACCGGAAAAGTAGTCATAACAGGCCTCAAAGGTTATACGGGCAAGGTGACCAAGACTTTTAAGATCAATAAGGCTCCTGTAACAGGTGGTGATATAAATGTTGTTTATGATGATACCCATCCTGTGGAATACAGGAAAGGCGGCGCAAAGCCTGCGATCACAGTAAAAAGAACAGTGGGCGCTGCTGACATCCTGCTTGAAGAAGGGAAGGATTATACAATAGCTTATTACAATAATAAGTCTGTAAATATGGGCGAGAAGCCTACTGTTGTCCCAGGTTTTGCTATCAAAGGAAAGGGGAATTATTCCGGTACAACCTTTAAGCGCACATACCTGATCTGCAGTACTGATATTGCGAGTACGCTCATAACCGTTTCGGATGTTATGTACAAGAACAGGGCGGGCAATTTTATAAGTAAGCCGGTCATCACCGATACTGACGGAAAAGTTCTTAAGGCAGGTACGGATTACGATCTGAAAAAAGCGAGATATTATCTTGCCGAAGATGCGGCAGTTATCCGTAAGAAGGGCGAAAGTCCGACAGAGCTTCATGCAGGTGATGAAGTCTTCAAAACAGATACTATACTTATTAATGAGTCCAATGCAGCGGTTAAGGGAAATGGAGTCAGCATAAGGATCTGTGTTGCCGGATGTAAGAATTATATAGGGCATCAGGAGTGTGAATACCGTTTGATCAGCAAGAATATAGCTTCAGCTAAGCTTGCTAAGAGTATTACCAAAGAATATAAGGGAGAAGCGGTAACTCTTACTGTTGATGAGATTATACTTATGGATGGAAAGACGCAGATATCAACCGATGATTATGAGATAGTACCCGGTAGTTATAGGAATAATAACAAAAAGGGGACAGCGTCTGTCACAGTCAGGGGAATTAACGGATATGGTGGTACTAAGAAGATCACCTTTAAGATCGTAAGTCGGTAATACTTGCGCCTGTTTAACACGAGATTATTAATATTGGAGAACAAAGACCATGATGATTTTGTGCTTGTTTGCATGGGCTCATTGTGGTCTTTTGTTCTGATATCTTATATTTTATATCTTATATTTTATATCTTATATCTTATATCTTATATTGCCTCTGATTCTGCCTGTTTGCCCGGCTTTTCATGTTGCGCTGCGTGACGTTGTTTGCGTTTGGCCGTGCGTGCGTTCCGGATATAAAAGGATACTCCCTTTTTACAAAAGTGTCTCTACTTGACAACTGGAATTGACCGAGCTCTTTAGAGCGAGGGATGCTTCTTGACCGCCAGGTCAAGAAGATGTACTCAGCTCCATAAACCTCGATTTTTGCAATTTTTGTAATTCCGATGCCCAGAACATCGGATTTTGATAGTTTTAGGCATCGATTTTTGCAATTTTTGTAATTCCGATGCTCAGAACATCGGATTTTGATAGTTTTAGGCATCGATCTTTGCAATTTTTGTAATTCCGATGCCCAGAACGTCGGATTTTGATAGTTTTAGGCATCGATTTTTGCAATTTTTGTAATTCCGATGCCCAGAACAAAAAAGCATTGATGGTCTAAGCATCGAAAAAACCAAAAAGCGCAGGAATTGACTCAACAAACTTGAAGTTGTCGATAGGCCCATCTTCTTGAACTAGCGTTCAAGAAGCATCCCTCGCTCTAAAGAGCTCGGTCAACTGCGATTTGAATTATTCTATCATGAGCAACACAAATGTAAAAAGGGAGAAAGGATATAAAAACCGGATATAAAAACCGGATATAAAAAGGGGTGATAATATACAGGATATTATGAGTTTTTGCTTAAATAATGTATAATATATATAGAAACAACATGGCTATTTGCCAAAAGGGAATTAGGGTGAGTGCGTATGCGTAAAAGTATGGGAATAAGGATATTGGCAGGTATACTCTCTGTGATCATGGTATTCACGTCTGCCAATATGACGGTATTTGCTGCATCAGATAATGATTGCAGCAATTTTGTTCTTTATGGAGATTCTGCGGCAGAAGTTTCGCCGGAGGCGGTAGCAGAATATGTTGCGGATGATGGGGCTGATTCGGGCATTGGATCTTCAGCAGCTGTTGAGACTGATCCGTATGAGGAATCTTCAGCGGAGGATAAGGCCGTTCAACAAGACGAGTACTTGACGGAGGAAGTCTATACCGAAGAAGAGGTCACTGAGGGATCTGCTGCTTCCGATACGACAGATGAATTTGCTGCTTCTGATATGACAGATGTATCCGCAGAGCCGGATGAAAGCGGTAATGATAATGGCTTCTTTTATAAGTACGTAGAATACGTTAATCCGGAGTACAGGGATCTTGATGTTACCTTCCCGAAGAAGATAACAACAAAAGGTACAGTATCACGCAGTCTTCCGATGGATGACAGTAGTGTCATGTCTGTGGAACAGGCGGCGCGTACATTTCGAAATGCCTTAAAAGAAAGAAAGAGCAGTTGCACCGTAATAACAGAGACAGGTGACGTTGACGCTATAATGAATAAAGCATTGGCAGAGACCTCGTCTCCTAAGGAAGGAGATTACATTCGATCCAATCTTATCGCATGGGGTGGTAGCATCAGCGGTTTTGTTGGGGACAACGTTTGGACCGTCTCACTTTCATTTGTATATACCGATAATGCCAAACAGGAGACTATTGTTGATGAGAAAGTTAAAGATATAATAGCGACTTATAACCTTGCCGGAGATTCTCTTTCCGAAGCGGATAAGATCAAGGTGATCCATGATTATCTTGTTGATAACATAGTCTATCAGACCGAGCCTGATACAGACGGTTCTTTCCTTCGCCATTCATCATATGCGGCGCTGGTTAAGGGTAGTTGTGTGTGCCAGGGTTATGCGTCTGCCTTCTATAGGTTATGCCGTGAAGCCGGTCTGTCTGCAAGGTATATCACCGGAACGTGTAGTGGCGGCGCTCATGCATGGAATATCGTACGCGTCGGTGATGAGTATTATAATATCGATGCTACATGGGACGATCCCATAGGTGGATGGAGAATATTCTACTCATATTTTCTTAAGAATGAAGACGATTTTAAATCTCACGTGCGTGACTCTGATTATACAAGTTCGGCTTTTTGCTCTTCATATCCGATAGCTTCTTCTTCCTATAGCGGAGCTCCTATTGACCGAGATAACGACTCTTATTTTTTGCCGGACATCAGAGGTGAGTATCTTAATACCGGAACATCTTCAAGGGCGAAAATGATCGTCTTATATGACCTTAACGAGTCGGAAGAAGTTAAGACAGCTTTACAGACTTATGCAAGCGCATTATGGAAGAAAAGAGATAAGATAGATGTCGTAGCTGTTGAGTGTAGCGGTTCATCCTGTGAATCGGTATCGGCCTTTGCGGATAGTGTCGATCCGCTACAGACAATGGAATTTGCATATTGTGATGCATTAACCGGTGACACCATACTGAGCAATTATTCTTCGATAACAGGTTTGCCTGCCACGACGCCCATGTACATACTGACAGATGACAGTAATAATGTCATGTATGCCGATAATACGGCATTCAATGATGCCTTTATCTATGGCAGGTATGCATATTATCTCAATGAAGGTGCTATAGATGTGAAGGTCAGGGCGTATGCAGATGAGAGTGCGCTTGCATCAGAACGTTATACTTATATTGATACGCTTGATATCGATTATCATCAGACGAGATATATCCGGGGCGAGGCTGTTGTCAGAAAAGATCCAATAGAGGGTTTCATTTCTGACGTTAGTGTCAGTATCGATGACCCGGATGGTGTTATCGAATATGAACCTTCGAATGGACTTATAAGAGGGCTGAAGCCCGGCAGCGCATTGATCACATTCACTTCCGTTTTTTCGCCTACTGCCTCTAAGACTATTGCGGTCACGGTAAAATCGGTTAATATCCGTTCGATAGCGCTGTCGCGGACTGAACTTAGGATGGCAGCAGGATGTGAAGATCAGTTGTCGGTCATTTTTACACCGGATGATGTATCTGACGATAAGACTATACAGTGGGAGAGCACCAACCCTGATGTAGCCACAGTTGATCCGGCGGGATGTGTCAGAGGTGTATCGGGAGGCAAGGCCGTGATACGCGCTACTTCCTCCAATGGCAAAAAAGCAGAGTGCAGCGTTCTCGTATATGTGCCGGTTGAGAATGTATCCATCGAAGCATTGGGGCTCAGTGTCTGTGATGAATACACGATGACTGTCGGCGATAAGTTGTCGTTTTGTGCGATGATCGAGCCCTGCAATTCGGATCTTCAGAGTGAAGACTTATGGTCCGTCTCAGGTGACGGAGTATTGGATATTCAGGTTAAGGATTATGGCAATGCTGTCATAGCCGAAGCACTTAAGGAAGGTCAGGCCATACTGACATATTCCGTGGATTCTCATAGCGCTTCGGTGACGGTTAATGTTATTCAACCCGGGATAAGCGATATTGTGATTCCCGATGAATATGAATATACCGGCAAGGCCATAGTCCCTAAGGTTGTGGTTAAGAGCGGTGAGAATGTGCTTAAGGAAGGCGTGGATTATTCGCTGAAGTTTAGAAATAATGTTAATGCATACACCTATAGAGAGGGCGAATCGGGCTTCTATGATGCCAATGGCCGAACATCGGCGCCTTCGGTTACAGTTACAGGAAAGGGTAATTACGCAGGCACATTCACTAACTATTTTATCATCCGTCCGAAGAAGATAACGGATTATGATATTAATGTGGATGAAGCAACCCTTGTTAAGATTTGTAACGGCAAGACCCGGAAACTCGTACCCGTTATAAAATGGGGAAGTAGAAAATTAACCAATAAGGATTATACGATCAGTTATCCTGATCATGAGGATGGTGCATATACGAGGGCCGGACGATATTCCGTAGTCGTTACCGGAAAGAATAATTATACCGGTACACTTAATCTGTTCGAGACTATCCTGAATAAAGATCTTATCAATATAAGCAAGTGTAAGATCAGCGGGATCAAGAATGCAGTTTATAGCGGTGAACCGATAGTGCAGTCAGGTCTGTCGGTTAAGTATAAGAACTCAGTTCTTGTTCAGGGTAAGGATTATATATTAGCATACAGAGGGAATATAAGCGCCGGAACTGCAAAGGTTGTTATAACCGGAATCGGCGAATACTGCGGAACAGTCATTAAGACATTCAAGATCACGGGAACATCCATTAGTAAGGCGGTCGTTACCGGTGGACTTGATGCTCTTACTTATACGGGAGACAGTCTGACTCCGAAGCTTATACTGACATATAAGGATAAGCTTGGTAACGTGCGCACTCTTATCGAATATGCACCTTCAGGCAGTCCTTCGTATGGCTATGGCGGAACAACGGCTGATCGTAAGCAGGCAGATTATAAGGTTGAATATGATACCAATATTAAGTCAGGCTCCGGTAAAGTGATCATAACAGGTCTTAATGGCTATACCGGTAAAGTAACCAGGAAATTCAAGATCAAAAAAGCACCAATAACAGGCAGTAACATTGATGTCGACTACGGTGATATTGTCGGTTACAGGAAGGGCGGTGCCAAGCCAACTGACATTACTGTCATAAGAAGAATCGGCTATGAGGAGACAAAACTTACAGAAGGAAAGGATTATACGATAGTCTGTTATAACAATAAGTCCGTTAACACCGGAGCGGATCAGGCTACTGCACCGTATTTCCTTATCAAAGGAAAAGGTGAGTATTCCGGTACAACGGCTGTTAAAGACAAATATGTATTCAGTATCACACAGACCTGTATTGATTCTGTGGATATATCGGTTCCTGATATGATGTACAAGAATAAGCCGGGCAATTTTATAAGTAAAATGACTGTCAAGGATGTTGATGGGAAGACGCTTAAGGCGGATACGGATTATGATCTAAGAAACGCGATATACTATCTTGCCGAATGTGCGTATGTTATCCACGATAAAGGTGAGAGTGCGGTCAGACTTGATGTCGGCGAAAAACTTAACAAAACTGACACTGTTGTCATTGATGAGGATAATGCCAATGGTGTAAGTATCAGGATATGCTTTGACGGACTCGGTAATTATGGGGGCGTTGCGGAGCGTGAATACCGGATCGTAGATAAGAGTATTGCGTCGGCAAAGCTTGCCGAACCTATTACAAGGTATTACACAGGCGAGGAGATAACTCTTTCGGTCAATGAGATCAGACTTATGGATGGCAATACGCAGATCTCATCTGAGAATTATGAGATCGTTCCGGGAAGTTATAAGAAGAATGTAAATAAGGGAACGGCATCCGTTACGGTGAGAGGTATAAGCGGATACGGAGGTACTAAGACGATAAACTTCAAGATCGTAAGCCATAAGATATCGGAGGGCGGTATTCTTGATTTCTTAAGAAGGTGATGGGCCAAGATATCGAAGGACGGTAATCTTGCTTTTCGATAGTAAGGCGTAAGCTATCATAAGATGATAATCCTGCTTTTAAAAGAGGGGCAGAGGTCTAAGATACTACGGGGTACCGGTGATCTTGCAGGGGTGTTATCGGTTTCAAGGTATTAGAAAGATTAAGTCCGGCTTATTGTTAGATGAATATAAGCTGGACTTATATCTCGTATAAATAATATTCTGTATACTTATATTAATATCTATGATATATTATCATTGTTGCTAAAGGATAAGTACCTTTCATAGTATTAGTATAAAAGGAGTAATGATATGGTAAAAGCAGTTGTAGGAGCTAACTGGGGTGATGAAGGTAAGGGCAAGATCACCGATATGATGGCAGAGAATGCCGATATAGTCATCCGTTTTCAGGGTGGAGCCAATGCGGGACATACGATCATCAATGATTATGGACGTTTTGCTCTGCATACACTTCCTTCGGGTGTGTTCTATGGACATACAACAAGTATTATAGGTAACGGTGTTGCTCTGGATATTCCCAAGCTTATGAATGAGATCCGGTCGCTTAAGGATCAGAATGTACCGACACCTAAGATATTGGTATCAGACAGGGCTCAGATGGTAATGCCTTACCATGTTCTCTTTGATGCATATGAGGAAGAGAGACTTGGCGGTAAGAGCTTCGGTTCTACCAAGTCCGGAATCGCACCTTTTTATTCGGATAAGTATTCCAAGATCGGTTTCCAGGTAAGCGAACTCTTTGATGAGGAAGTGCTGAAGGATAAGGTTGACAGAGTATGTGAGCTTAAGAATATCCTTCTTGAGCATCTTTATCATAAGCCTGCAATAGATAAGCAGGAATTGCTCGATACTCTTCATCAGTATCGTGATATGATCGAGCCTTATGTATGCGATGTATCATCATTCCTTGATAAGGCTCTGAAAGAAGGTAAGACTGTTCTTCTGGAAGGCCAGCTGGGAACTCTTAAGGATCCTGATCACGGTATCTATCCCATGGTTACATCTTCATCAACTCTTGCTGCATACGGTGCGATCGGAGCAGGTATCCCTCCTTATGAGATCAAGCAGATCGTAACAGTATGTAAGGCTTATTCATCAGCTGTCGGTGCGGGCGAGTTCGTATCTGAGATATTCGGTGATGAGGCCAATGAACTTCGTGTAAGAGGCGGAGACAAGGGTGAGTTTGGTGCAACTACCGGACGTCCGAGAAGAGTAGGCTGGTTCGACTGTGTGGCAAGTAAGTACGGATGCAGACTTCAGGGAACAACAGATGTTGCTTTTACAGTTCTTGATGTACTCGGTTATCTTGATGAGATCCCTGTATGTGTCGGCTATGATATCGACGGTGACGTTACAACAGAATTTCCTGTAACGACTAAGCTTGCTAAGGCTAAGCCCGTACTTAAGACTCTTCCCGGTTGGAAGTGCGATATTAAGGGTATCAAGAAGTATGAAGATCTTCCCGAGAACTGCCGTAATTATATCGAGTTTATCGAAGAACAGATCGGTTATCCTATCACTATGGTCAGCAACGGACCGAAGAGAAGCGATATCATCTACAGAGAGAGTAAGCTGAAGTGATCGATCCTGTATGGATTGAAAGAATATGATCATAAGGACATTGTTGTTATCTTGGCAGAAAGATACAATAGTGTCCTTATGTTTTTACAGATGTTCATTACAGTATGCAGCGTTGAGATATTAAAGAGCATCCGAGAGGTCCGGGCATGCGGAGAGAGCAGGTCGTTCGATCAGAAAGGTGCTTAAGAAGAGGGCGGAGGAATGATCAATAATCTCGATTATATAAAGGTATTTTATTATGTGGCAAAAACAGGGAGTCTTACGAAGGCTGCTGAGGAGCTTATGGTCTCTCAGCCCGCGGTGAGTCAGGCGGTCAAGCAGCTCGAAGAAGAGTTGGGCGTCAGACTCTTTGTCAGGGTGGCGCGCGGAGTCAGACTGACTTCGGAAGGCGAGCAGTTATATGATAATGTATCGCGCGGTTATGCACTGATGGAGAGTGGAGTCAAGAAGATAAGGCAGATGAAGGATCTTGAACTCGGCGAGATCAGGATCGGTGCAAGCGATATGACTCTGGAGTTCTATCTTCTAAGTTACCTTGAGGTTTTTCATGAGAGATTTCCGGCTATTAAGGTGACTGTTACCAATGCTCCGACTCCCGAGACCTTAAAGCTACTAAAAGAAGATAAGATCGACTTTGGAATTGTCAGTACGCCGTTTGAACACAAGGGCGAGTGCGATTGCCATTATGTAAGAGAGATAGAGGATGTCTTTGTTGCTGGCAGGAGGTTCTTCGAATACAGGAACCGCACTATGGATCTCAAGGAGCTGGAGGACCTGCCACTGATATGCCTCGAAGGCAATACGAGTACAAGACGGTATATTGACAGTTTTTTGGAGAAGGACGATGTCAGGATCAGACCGGAGTTTGAACTCGCGACAAGTGATATGATAGTGCAGTTCGCTCTGCGTAATCTTGGGATCGGCTGTGTGGTCAAGGATTTTGCAAGACCTTATGTGGAAGAGGGAAAGCTCTTTGAACTACGATTCAATAAGATCATCCCCAAGAGGCAGTTCTGTGTTGTCAAAAAATCATCTGAGCCTGTTTCTTATGCAGCAACGCAGTTGCTTGACATGTTGCTTAAGAATCAATAAGGACGGATGATGCTATGATGCAATTTGACTATTAGTTTTTTGTATAATATATGGTATAATGTGAAGGAAGTTGTGCTAAAGGGAAAAAGAATGGTAACGATACAAGATCAGATTGCAAAGTGTGAACAGATTATAAGAGGATATGGGCTTGAGGAAGCGCTGGGACAGTTTCGCTGTGACTTGATCCGCATGGGATATCTGGTCGCTGCATTGGACGGTCAGGTGGATATACCGGAGCTTATCACCATTAACTGTCTGTATATGACAAGATATAGTGCGGAAGCTCTGAAGGAGCGTTTCTACGAGGACTGCAGCGGCGATGAAGGCTTTCTTGATCACGTACCCGATATCATTAAGATCGTAGCCGAGAAGGAGAAGGCTGAGCATCTTGGCATGCAGGGGATGTTATTTAATACCCGCGAGATCTGTTATGCCTTCAGATGGTTCGGTAATCTTATTATCAGTTGTAATAATATAAGACTCAGGATTGAGATAGGTAATCTTGAACGTTATATAGGGATCATAGAAGCGTACATTCAGGAGATGGAGTGTAAAGAAAGCTTTGTTGTTGAAAGCGACAAGGCTGCAGTGGCGGATGAATTTGATCTGAACAGTGAAGATGCGGAAAATGTTAATAAGATCCTCGCTGATATCGATAAGCTGATCGGCCTTAAGTCTGTAAAGAAAGAGATCCATGAGCTGGTGAATTTCCTCAGAATACAGCAGATGCGTAAAGAAAGAGGGCTGGAAGTTCCTGTAATGTCCATGCATATGGTATTCACAGGTAATCCGGGAACCGGTAAGACGACTATAGCCAGAAAACTGGGGGCGATCTTCAAAGAACTGGGGATCCTTGAGAAAGGTGAACTGGTGGAGACGGATCGTGCAGGACTGGTAGCGGGCTATATGGGTCAGACTGCACCTAAGGTGACTGAGGTTGTTGCGAAAGCAAAAGGCGGCATCCTGTTTATCGATGAAGCATACACGCTTGTACAGGGCAATGAAGGTGACTTCGGTAAGGAAGCAATCGATACTCTGCTTAAGCTTATGGAAGATCACAGAGATGAGCTTGTCGTTATCGTTGCCGGATATCCCAAGCCGATGGATGATTTCCTTAATTCCAATCCCGGACTTCGTTCAAGATTCAATAAATTCATTGAGTTTAACGATTATACCGCAGATGAACTTCTTCAGATATTTGAGTCGCTGTGTACGGAGAATGATTACCGTTTTGATTCGTCGCTTAGGGATGAGATCCTGTTCCGTGTTCAGAAGATGATCGCTGTAAGAGGTGTTGATTTTGCTAACGGTCGAGATGTCCGTAATTACTTCGAGAAGGTTGTTACCAGACAGGCGAACCGTATCGTTGCCACAGGTAACGGCAAAACGGAAGATCTGGTATCGATCATATCAGAGGATCTGGATTGCCTGGATGAATTTATCAGTGAGTTAAAGAACTGAGTGATATAGTTGAATAAAAGTGCAGATGTTAAAGGCTATTACCTTTGTCATCTGCACTTTTTTGTGTAATAGGAATTGTTTCCTATTACACAAAAAAACGCTCCGCGGGATGCGCAACTCGCAGATTGGTAAATCGCTGACGCGATTCTGCTCGCGTGAAAGGCAGATGCTAAAGCATCCGCGCCAGGCGATGGAATGTCGCAAGCGACATTCTCTGTTCTGCTGATGGGAGACGAATCGTCGGAATAGATGGCATTTCTTAATTGTTCATATAATTAGATAAAATATCATATTTTTTTTGACACATTCGACAAATTGCAATAAAATATAATTACCGATACTGTCGGCATTGATATTATTACAGTATTCAAATTAACGTGTTCATTTTTTGTAAAAATAACGGAACTTAGGGTACGGATCGTCCAATTTGTAAGTACTAAGTTTTGCATATGATCTGCGCTTTGCTTAAGCCTATAGCGCAGGGGGATAATGTAATTTACTGCAGGTTGCAGTGTGATCATTGCTATGTGAATTGGATTATACTCAGGCAGGAGGAAGTAATGAAAATAGATGGTTTTGGGGTGACCAAAGATAATAAGGAGTGCCGACTCTTTACGATCTCCAATGACAGAATGAGTCTTTCTGTTACTGATTTTGGTGCCACTATGGTCAATCTGAATGTTCAGAATAATCGTAACGGGATGACCGATATTCTTCTTGGATATGATGATGTCAAAGGATATGAAGAGGATACGGTTTATCTTGGCTGCAATGTCGGACGTTGCGCCAACAGAATAGCCAAGGGTGAGTTCAAGCTTAACGGGGAATACTATGAGCTGGATCGTAACGACAATCCGCACTGTCTGCACAGCGGATATTCCAGTTATTCGAAGCGTATGTGGAGAGTTATAGACTATCGTGACAATGGTGTCACTTTTGGTCTTATCAGTCCTCATATGGATCAGGGATTCCCGGGAGAACTTAATATCAAGATCTCTTATACCGTAACTGATAACGGATTCGAGATTGATTACAAAGCGACTACGGATGCTGATACGGTTGTCAATCTGACCAATCACAGCTATTTTAACCTTAACGGTCATGACGATGGGGATATGACTAACTGTCTTCTTCGTCTTAATGCGGATCATTTTGCACCGATCACCGTGGATTATATTCCTACAGGTGAGATCAGAACCGTGCACGGAACCGCGATGGACTTCAGAGTAGCCAAGAGTATCGGCAGGGATATAGATTCCGGTGAGGCTCAGGTGGTTAAGGCGGGCGGATATGATCATAACTTCTGCGTTGGCAGTTATGACGGTACATTGAAGCCTGTTGTGAAGATGAACAGTATCGTGACGGGAATAGAGATGCAGATTGCAACGGATTATCCGGGTGTTCAGGTATATTCGGGCAATATGCTTAATGGGGTACACGGCAAGAAGGGCTGTGTATATGAGAAGCGAAGCGGAATCTGTTTTGAACCGCAATATTATCCTAATGCGGTCAACCAGTATGGTTTCCTGAGTCCCATCCTTCATAAGGGAACGGAGTATTACAAGAGAATCAGATACAGCTTCTCATGACGACAGTATGTAAGGATTGAATATATTATGATCGGTGACGGTTCGGTCACTGCAGAGCCTGTTTGTTAAGGTTGATTGTGATCATAATATAGGAATTTAAAAAGATATGAAACGGAGGATGAGCCGGTGGTATATCTTGCAGATGAACACAGATATGACAATATGAAATATAACAGGTGCGGTGACAGCGGACTTAAGCTTCCGGTACTGTCGCTCGGCTTCTGGCATAATTTTGGAAGTGTTGATAAATACGAGAATATGAAGGAGATGTGTCATACAGCCTTCGATCTTGGAATAACGCATTTCGATCTTGCCAATAATTACGGGCCTGAACCCGGGAGTGCGGAGACAAATCTTGGACATATACTGAAGGAAGATTTTACTCCGTACAGGGATGAACTTATCATCTCGACCAAGGCCGGCTACGGAATGTGGGGCGGACCTTACGGTGACGGAGGCAGCAGGAAGTATCTTCTTGCAAGTCTTGATCAGAGCCTTATGAGACTCGGACTTGATTATGTGGATATCTTCTATCATCACAGAATGGATCCGGACACGCCGCTTGAGGAGACGATGGGAGCATTGGCTACGGCTGTTACAAGTGGTAAAGCCTTGTATGTCGGCTTGTCTAATTATGATACGGAGAATCTTGATAAGGCGG
Source organism: Lachnospiraceae bacterium (assembly GCA_024684085.1). Classification (GTDB taxonomy): domain Bacteria; phylum Bacillota; class Clostridia; order Lachnospirales; family Lachnospiraceae; genus Colinaster. Next base: position 98,266 of record JAIKXM010000027.1, read on the forward strand.
AAGCCATACTCAGAGATCTTAAGGTTCCGTTTATCATCAATCAGAATAAATACAACATTCTTGACAGAACAATAGAGGATAACGGTATTAAGGAAGAGTCCTATAAGCTTGGTAAGGGCATCATAGCATTTTCACCGCTTGAACAGGGACTGCTTACGGATAAATACATTAACGGTATTCCGGAGGACAGTCGTGTAAGGAGAAGCGGTATCTTCCTTAAGGAATCGGATATCACTTCCGATGTTGTGGACAGGATAAAAGCACTCAATGCCATAGCTTCATACAGGGGACAGTCTCTTGCAGAGATGGCCTTGAGCTGGATACTTAAGGATGACAGGCTGACATCGGTTCTGATCGGAGCTTCCAGACCGGAACATATTGCACAGAATGCCAAGATAGTCGGCAAACTTCAGTTCACACCGGATGAACTGGCGGCAATAGATGTTATCTCGTTGGGTAAGAATAAAAGCTGAACAGAGTGATGTTTTACATTTTGATCGTGTAGAAGGAGAACTTTTTTGGGTACATGCTTTTGGCAGCATGGCACTGCAGAAAATGGGAATCGGATTTATACAGGAGGTGCCTATGACTTTTATGGAAATTGTTGAAACTGTAAGAGGAATATATGAGAATGCAGATGCACGCAATATCTACGAGCATATTGCAGTCCAGGTAGACATCGTAGGTGAAGGCTCCGGTTCATTGTATGTTGAAGTGGCAGAGAGAAGCGTATGCGTTGAACCTTATGATTATAAAGACAGGGATATCCTGGTCGTAACAGACGGAGATACTGTCAACAGGATCGCCCATGCGGATATCTCGCTTGAGGAGGCCATCAAGGAAGGTTCGTTCAGAGTATATGGCAATAAGGCCAAGATAGAACTCATGAAGAGGATCGTTGTGTGACCGCATACAATAAATGATACTGTACACAGATGTCTTTTGGCTGCAGTTCAATATATTCACCGAAACGGCGCTCTCGCTCCGATGTGAGCGTAGCGGACACTAAGTTCGGCGTTGCCTCACCAAGTGCCGACGTTTGACTAGGCGTTTCTTGTGAAAATATTGACCTGCAGCTATCCACAAAATACGCTTGTGAACAGTAACTAATAAATATTTGGAAGGTAAAGTTAAATGTACAGAGAAGGTAAGATATTGATAGGACAGGCAGGCGATGAGGAGATATTCCTCAATCCCAGAATGGCTAATCGTCACGGAATGATCGCCGGAGCTACGGGAACAGGTAAGACGACTACGGTTAAGACAGTTGCGGAATCTTTTGCGGAAGCCGGAGTTCCCGTATTCATCGCAGATGTAAAGGGAGATCTGGCAGGAATATCGGTTCCCGGCAATACGGAATATGCCACAGCTCATCCGACTAATTTCTGGGATGTGTACGAAGCCAAGGGAATGCCTCTTCGAACTACGATCTCGGAGATGGGCCCCATGCTCTTGAGCCGGGTGCTTGGACTTAATCAGACCCAGTCAGAGATACTTACCGTTATATTCAAGATCGCAGATGATGAGGAATTACTGTTAATAGATACCAAGGATCTTAGGGCAATGCTTAACTATGTGGGAGAGAATGCTCAGGAGTATTCGCTCACATACGGTAATATTGCCAAGCAGAGTCTGGCTGCTATCATAAGAGCGGTTATAGCACTTGAGAGCGAAGGCGGAGATCAGTTCTTCGGAGAACCTGCCATTGATATCAAGGATTGGTTCAGAACGGACTGCGATGGTAAGGGATTCATTCAGGTGCTGGATTGTCAGAAGCTGATACTCAATCCTACGATGTATTCGACTATTCTGCTCTGGCTGCTGTCAGAGATGTATGAGACCCTTCCGGAAGTGGGAGATCTGCCGAAGCCCAGAATGGTATTCTTCTTCGATGAAGCGCACCTGCTCTTCGATAATGCTTCCAAGGATCTGCTTGATAAAGTTGAGCAGGTTGTTAAGCTGATACGTTCCAAAGGCGTAGGTATATTCTTTATTACACAGGCACCTCAGGATATTCCGGACGGGGTACTTGCGCAACTGGGTAATAAGCTTCAGCATGCACTTCGTGCATATACTCCCGCAGAGCAGAAGAAGGTTAAGGCGGCGGCTCAGAGCTATCGTACCAATCCCGAGTTTGATACCTATGAGGCACTTCAGGAGCTTCAGATAGGTGAGTGTCTTGTGTCTACTCTTGATGAGAGCGGTATCCCGACAATGGTTCAGAGAGTTAAGATCATGCTGCCCGCAAGTTCTATGGGAACTATTGATGATGCAACAAGAGCTTCGATGATAAATGCCAGCGACCTGTATCTTAAGTACAGAGATGATGTGGACAGAGATTCCGCGTATGAATTCCTTCAGCGTAAGGCTGTGGCCGACATGGAGGCAATGGAAGCGGCGGCTGCTGCGGCAGAAGAAGAGAAGGAAAGACTTGCAAAAGAACGTGAAGAAGCCAAGGCTGCAGAACGTGAGGCCAAGGCAAAGGAGCGCGAAGAAGCCAGAGCTGCGGCTGCTGAGGCAAAAGCTAAGGAGAAAGCAGAACTGGATCGCAAAAAAGCCGAACAGCGTGAATATGCTGCCAAGCATAAGGCCAAGAATAAGGCAATCAAGTCGGTTGCCAATTCTGCTGTCGGAACAATAGGAAGAGAAGTGGGCAATACCATCGGCAATTCTGTCGGCGGTAAGTTCGGCAAGAAGATCGGCGGTAACGTCGGTGCTTCGCTTGCAAGAGGAATAATCGGTACACTTTTGAAATAATGTAATTACGATGCCGGCAGTTCATTTGGACTGCCGGTATTATGGAGGTAAGGGTGTGAGAAAAAGCGGCATACTTTTGTCGGTATCGAGCCTTCCGTCACAGTACGGAATAGGCTGTTTTTCCAAGGAGGCTTATGCGTTCGTTGATTTCCTTGAAGAATCGGGGATGAGTCTGTGGCAGATTCTGCCTTTGGGACCAACGGGACACGGCGATTCACCGTATCAGTCATTCTCGACTTTTGCCGGCAATCCTTATTATATAGATCTCACTGAACTGATTTTACGAGGCTGGATAACCGGCAACGAATGCAGGGAGTATGACTACGGCAATCCGGAGTATGTAGAATATGACATTATTGTCAAGTCTCGCGAGCGCCTTTTACGCGAAGCCTATTATAACAGCGGTTTCGGTGAAAAAAACGGTGAGACTGAATTCGCCGATCTGTATCCTGAGTACACAGCATTCAAGAAGAACAACGAGTTCTGGCTTAAGGATTATGCCCTTTATATGGCAATAAAGCGTAAGAATCAGAGACTTCCATGGACAGATTGGGATGTTAAGTATAAGTTGAGAGATCCCAAGGCTATGGAAGAATTTGTTAAGAATGAACAGACAGAGATACTGTATTATTATTTCGAACAGTTCTTTTTCTTAAGACAGTGGACAGCTCTTAAGAGTTATGCCAATTCAAAAGGTATAGAGATCGTGGGTGATATTCCGATCTATGTTGCGGGAGACGGAGCCGATACATGGGCTCATCCCGAACTCTTTCAGTTGGATGATAAGTGCGATCCCATCGCTGTTGCGGGATGTCCGCCCGACTATTTCTCTAAGACAGGTCAGCTGTGGGGCAATCCTCTGTACGATTGGGATTATCACAAGAAGACGGGGTATGAATGGTGGATACTTCGCATGAAGCATTCATTTACCTTATATGATGTTCTGAGAATAGATCATTTCAGAGGTTTTGATGAGTTCTATTCCATTCCTGCCGGAAGTGAGAATGCAGTTAACGGCAAATGGGTTCAGGGACCCGGATATGATCTGTTCAAGGCTATTAAGAAAGCATTAGGTAATAAGAAGATAATCGCAGAAGATCTGGGATTCATGACACCGAGTGTATTGAAGCTTGTTAAGCAGACGGGATATCCGGGTATGAAGGTATTGCAATTTGCCTTTGATCATACCGGAGGCAGTCCGTATCTGCCATATAATCATACGGATAACTGTGTGGTATATACTGGTACTCATGATAATGACACGACTGTCGGTTGGTACGAGAGCCTGAGACGAAGGGACCGCTCTTTTGCGAAGAAGTATCTGAATGTCAAGAGCAAGAGTAAGGTTCCCGACGCCATGATGAAGATCGCGCTTGCGAGCGTTGCTGACATGGCTATCATTCCGATGCAGGATGTCCTTAAGTTAGGCTCTGAGGCGAGGATGAACATACCTTCAACGGTCGGTAATAACTGGAAATGGCGTATGAAGGCGGATGCCTGCAACGTGGAACTTGCGGAGTATCTGAGAGATCTGAATCATGTATATGGACGTCTTGTCAGATAGACGATCTGCAGATGGTGGTCGTGGGTATGAACGCAGGTGGGTGAGTATGTGAATGCAGCGCATACGATCCGAAGCTTAGGCTGTCGGTGGGAATAAATGATTGAAAGAAGGGATGAAAATGGAGATTGAGAGAAAGTATCTGGTTGAGAAGCTTCCGGAATTGGGAGGATATAAGTCTCATAAGATCGAGCAGGCTTATCTGAACACATCTCCGGTCGTAAGGATCCGAATGCAGGATAATGAGTATTATCTGACTTATAAGGGCGAAGGCCTGATGGCAAGAGAAGAGTATAACCTGCCTCTGAATAAGCAGTCATTTCATCATCTTATTAAGAAGGCAGATGGCAGGACCATTAAGAAGACGAGATATCTTATTCCTTATGAGAAGTATACGATCGAATTGGATGTTTTCGAAGGAGACCATGCTCCTCTGATCCTCGCAGAGGTGGAATTTTCCACTATAGATGAAGCGAACACCTTCACACCTCCGAACTGGTTCGGCCAGGAAGTCACCGAGGATCCCAAGTACCATAATTGCAACATGATATAAGCTATGAGCAGTGCGCCCCACAGGCCCGCCCCATCTTCCAAGCTTGCTTGGAGAAGATGGGGCGGGCCTGTGGGGCGATTGTGCGACAGCACACATTCGTGTGTACCGAAGGTGCACACGAATGAGGCACTGCGAGTGAAGTGGGTGCGAGCACACATTCG
>JAIKXM010000013.1 GCA_024684085.1 Lachnospiraceae bacterium
TGTGGAGTGTACAAGAACTTGTGAGTAGTGTGTTATTTATAACCACCAAAACATACACTTTGAAGCAGTAAGAAGTATCCGTGAGGACTTCAATTTCTCGATGTGTTTGAGTATATTTGAACACATTTTGAGTGGCAGGAATATAATGATTCTCTTGTTGGATAATTATGACAGCTTCTCATACAATGTATTTCAGCTGGTGGGAAGCATTGAACCGGATATAAAAGTCGTGCGTAATGATGAGATAACAATAGAAGAGATAGCCGCAATGCATCCCGAAGCTATCATCATTTCGCCGGGACCCGGAAGGCCGGCAGACGCGGGTGTATGCGAGGATGTGATCAGGACTTTCCATAAGGAGATCCCGATACTTGGCATCTGCCTTGGACATCAGGCTATATGCGAAGCCTTTGGCGCAACGGTTTCCTATGCTTCCAAGCTGATGCATGGTAAGCAGCAGAATATCAAAAAAACAGGCGATTCGGTTCTGTTCAAAGGCTTAGGTGACAGCTTCCCCGCGGCGAGATATCATTCCCTTGCCGTTATCCCCGATACTCTGCCTGAGGAACTTAAGGTTACGGCTGTTAGCATCGAAGGGGATGTGATGGCGATCGAGCATACGGAGTATCCCGTATTCGGACTTCAGTTCCATCCGGAATCGGTTATGACTCCCGACGGTAAGAAGATGATCGAGAATTTCTTCGCAGTATGCAGAAAGTGATGCGAAGGGAATACATAAGAATAAAAGAACAGCAATATAGAAAGAAAAGAGGAAAAATGATATGATTTCAGAAGCGATCAAAAAAGTAGTCGATAAGCAGGATCTTACATATGAAGAAGCTTATCAGGTTATGAATGAGATAATGAACGGTGAAACAAGCCAGGTGCAGAATGCGGCATTTCTTGCTGCACTTTCGACAAAGAGTGCAAAGGCAGAGACAACAGATGAGATCTCAGCCTGTGCGGCAGCAATGCGTGAGCATGCGACACCCGTTGATCTTGCTGAGTATGACAATTACGAGATCGTAGGTACCGGCGGAGACGGCGCGCATACCTTCAATATATCAACTACTGCGGCGATCGTTGCGGCAGCAGGCGGAATGAAGGTGAGCAAGCACGGTAACAGGGCTGCTTCATCTCTGTGCGGAACGGCGGATTGTCAGGAAGCTCTCGGAGTTAATATTGATCAGTCACCTGAAAAATGCAGGGAACTGATCGAGAAGGTCGGCTTATGTTTCTTCTTCGCTCAGAAGTATCATTCATCGATGAAGTATGTAGGTGGTATCCGTAAGGAACTTGGTATCAGAACAGTATTCAATATCCTTGGACCCCTTACCAATCCCGGCAGACCTAAGAGATTCCTTCTCGGCGTATATGATGAATACCTTGTTCATCCCCTTACACGTGTCTTAAGCGATCTGGGCGTACAGCGCGGAATGGTAGTATATGGAATGGACAGACTTGATGAGATCTCAGCCGTTGGAGAGACTCTTGTCAGTGAGTTCAAAGATGGATGGTCTAAGACATATAAGATAAGACCTGAGGACTTTGGACTTGCATCAGGTACCAAGGAAGAGCTTAAGGGCGGTACACCTGAAGAGAATGCGCGTATAACAAGAGGTATTCTTGATGGTTCTATTCAGGGAACTAAGCTCAATGCGGTTCTTATGAATGCGGGTGCTTCATTGTATATCGGTGGCAAGGCCGACAGTATTGCAGACGGGATCAAGCTTGCCGGTGAACTGATCGATTCCGGCGCCGCGCTGAAGACTCTGGATCTGTATGTTGAACTTAGTAATAAGTAAGATATAAGCAGGCTTTTTATTAATATGCTGCTTCGGCAATCTAATTAGATCATTACCACTTATGGCTTCGGGCTTTGGTTTTTAAGTTTTTTGCGACAGATTGCGCAAGCCTATTACATAAAAAGGAATTAATTATTATAGATAATATGACACATATGTCATATTTTGATGTGTGGATATGAGTGAAGATATTCTGGTAACGATAGGTAATCGTACAAAAGAAAGAATTGAAGAAGAGAAGAAGAAAACGCCTCTCAGTGCTGTGAGAGCGGCTGCAGAAGAGAGGATCGTATACGGATCAAAGTCGGGCAAGAGACTTCCTGACTTCCGTGAGGCGTTATTCGCTTCCGGTATGTCGTACATATGCGAGGTTAAGAAGGCTTCGCCTTCCAAAGGTCTGATCGCCCCTGTTTTTCCATATGTGGAGGTAGCCAGGGAATATGAGAGTGCAGGTGCCTCTGCGATATCCTGTCTGACTGAGCCGTACTGGTTCCTCGGGAGTGACAGATATCTGGAGGAGATCGTCGAGACCGTTAATATACCGGTGCTCAGGAAGGACTTTACGGTTGATGAGTATATGATATATCAGGCGTGTGCGATGGGTGCTTCGGCGGTGCTTCTTATCTGCTCGCTGTTGGATAAGGGGCAGTTGAAAGCGTATCATCAGCTGGCAACGGAACTGGGACTTAGTGTGCTGACCGAGACTCATGATGAGCATGAGATTGAGACTGCCATTGAGGTTGGGGCAGAGATAATCGGTGTTAATAATCGTAATCTCCGTAATTTCAATGTGGACAGGTCGAACAGCGTGCGATTGAGGGAAATGGTTCCGGCGGATAAGATATTCGTGTCCGAGAGTGGAATAAAGACGGCCGAAGATATCAGGGAACTGTATAATGCCGGAGTTGATGCGGTGCTTATCGGTGAGACTCTGATGCGTAGTGACGATAAGGCCGGTATGATAAGATCATTTAATGAAGCGCTCCGGGGTGACGTATGATATGAAGACCGGAATTAAGATATGCGGGCTTTCGAGGATCGAGGATATTAGGGCAGTTAATGAGCTGAAGCCTGATTACTGCGGGTTCATAATCGATTATCCTAAGAGCAGACGTAATGTGAATCCGGAAAAAGTCAGGGAACTCACTGCCTTGCTTGACAGAAGTGCTGTCGTGCCCGTGGGAGTCTTCGTGAATAAAGATGTTGAGGAAGTTGCCCGTGCGCTGAATGACGGGATCATTGATATCGCCCAGCTTCACGGTGATGAGGATGCTGAATATATACGCAGACTTAAGAGCTTAAGTGACAAGCGTGTCATAAAAGCCTTTACGATGTCAGCTGCCGATCCGGTCAATCGTTTAAGGGAGACTGCAAGAGCTGTGATTAGCTGTAAGGCCGATCATGTGCTATTGGACAGTGGAAGAGGCAGCGGCAAGGTATTTGACTGGAAGACGGTAAGGAATATTCTCATTGAAGAGGCTTCAGCCAATGCAGGTCCTTCAGATCCGGATAAGGTGAATAAAGATCATAATGATCTTAAGGAAACCCCGGAACTTACGGACATTCTTGGTGACTGGTTCTTGGCAGGAGGACTAAATTCCGATAATATAGAAGAAGCGATCGCAGTCTTTCACCCGTTTGCCGTTGATCTGTCGGGGGCGGTCGAGACCGATGGATTGAAAGACAAAGAGAAGATGCGATTTTTCATTGAAAAAATAAGGAGATTAGGATGATGGCAGATAGAAAGGGAAGATTCGGACAGCATGGCGGACAATATATTCCCGAGACGCTAATGAATGCGGTGCTGGAACTTGAGGAGGCATATGAGCATTATAAGAACGATCCCGAGTTCAACAGGGAATTGGATGAGTTGCTGAACAGTTACGGCGGCAGACCTTCGCGCCTTTATTATGCGCAGAGGATGACTGAGGATCTGGGCGGAGCGAGGATATATCTTAAGAGGGAAGACCTTAATCATACAGGTGCTCATAAGATCAATAATGTGCTCGGTCAGGCGCTTTTGGCTAAGAAGATGGGCAAGACACGACTTATTGCGGAGACGGGTGCAGGTCAGCATGGTGTTGCAACGGCAACGGCGGCGGCGCTTATGGGCATGGAGTGTGTTGTCTTCATGGGTAAGGAAGATACCATAAGGCAGGCGCTGAATGTATACAGAATGAAGCTTCTCGGTGCGACTGTTATTCCGGTTGAGAGTGGAACGGCTACACTTAAGGACGCGTGTTCGGCTGCTTTTAAAGAATGGACAGGAAGGATAGAAGATACGCACTATTGTCTCGGTTCTGTAATGGGACCTCATCCTTTTCCTACGATAGTAAGGGATTTTCAGGCAGTTATATCCAAGGAGATCAAGGAGCAGTGCCTTGAAGCCGAAGGCAGATTGCCGGATGCCGTATTGGCATGTGTTGGAGGCGGTTCCAACGCGATCGGATCTTTTTACAATTTCATTAATGACACGGATGTCAGATTGATCGGATGTGAGGCTGCGGGGCGAGGCGTCAATACAGCTGAGACGGCTGCAACCATCGCGACCGGTAAGCTTGGTATATTCCATGGAATGAAGAGTTATTTCTGTCAGGATGAATATGGGCAGATCGCGCCGGTTTATTCGATTTCGGCAGGTCTTGATTATCCCGGAATAGGTCCTGAGCATGCCAATCTCTATGATACGGGCAGGGCTGAATATGTTCCGGTGACCGATGAAGAGGCGGTACAGGCGTTTGAGTATCTTGCCAGAACAGAAGGTATAATACCCGCCATCGAGAGCGCTCATGCGGTGGCTCATGCCATGAAGATCGTGCCTCAGATGGATAAAGATAAGATAGTTGTGATAACGATCTCCGGAAGAGGAGATAAGGATTGCGCCGCTATAGCAAGGTATCGCGGTGAGCAGATCAATGAATAGATTACAGAAGGAGTGACAGCTGATTATGGCTAAGAATATTAGAGATGCATTTAGCAACGGCAAGGCGTTCATACCTTTTATCACCGCAGGCGATCCGACGCTTGAAGTTACGGAGGAGCTGGTTCTTGCAATGGCTGATGCGGGAGCAAGTCTTATAGAGATCGGTATTCCTTTTTCGGATCCTACGGCAGAAGGCCCGGTTATAATGGCGGCCAATGAACGATCTCTTGCACAGGGAACTACAACGGATAAAGTCTTCGAAATGGTAGCGAATATCAGAAAGCATTCCGATATTCCACTGGTCTTCATGACCTATGCCAATGTTGTATATTCATATGGTAGTGACAGATTTGCCACAAGGGCAGAAGAACTTGGTGTCAGCGGAGTGATCTTGCCGGATGTTCCGTATGAAGAGAGGGAAGAATTCAAGGAAGATCTCAACGCACATAATGTTGCATTGATATCTATGATAGCACCTACTTCGGATGAGAGGATCGCAATGATCGCAGGTGAAGCAGAAGGCTTCCTGTACATAGTTTCATCACTTGGTGTTACAGGTACAAGAGACAGTATTACTTCAGATATCGCATCCATGGTTAAGAGGGTTCGTGAAGCTTCTGATATTCCATGTGCGGTTGGATTCGGTATCTCATCACCTGAGCAGGCTAAGGCCATGGCTGATATATCGGACGGCGCAATAGTAGGTTCGGCTATCGTCAGATTATGCGGACAGTATGGCAAGGACTGCGTACCATATATCAAGGATTTTGTTAAGAGTTTTACAGATAAGCTTGCGGAATAGAGCGTAGGAAATACGGCATAGTCGAGAATAGCGACTATGCCGTTTTGTGTATAGCAACGAGCCGGATTGAGCGTCTGGCGCTTGCGCTTAGACGCTCAATCCGGCGACTGCCTACACCGAGAGACGAAGTCTCGAGGTGTGGGCAACGAGCCTAAGCTAGCGTCTGGCGCTTGCGCTTAGACGCTCAATCCGGCGACTGCGGACACCGAGCCTAAGTTAACGTCTGGCGCTTGCATATAAGAATGAGTCGAAAAAGATCAAAAAAGACTTGAATATTCTGCCGTATGGTATATAATAACAATTGAACATATGAATATGTATTCACATGTTCAATGATAAACAGTATATGCTTTAATTGGCAATCTGAGATCAGTCATGGAAAACGAGCCGTATAAAGGCCGGGATTATTAATGAAAGAGGTAGATAATATGAAGAAGACTTACAAGATTGAAGTTGATTGTGCTAACTGTGCCAACAAGATGGAGGCAGCAGCTAAGGCTACCGAAGGTGTAGCCGACTGTGTGGTTAATTTCATGGCACTTAAGATGAACGTTGAGTTCGAAGAGAATGCCGATCCGAAGGGAGTAATGGAGAAGGTTCTGAAGAACTGTAAAAAGGTAGAGGATGACTGCGAGATCTATCTGTAGTCCCGGGTTGAGCGAATGTGTTCTTAAGGACAGGATACTAAAAAGGCCGGTATGATTTGGAAATCCGGCTGTAGTCTCAGATGAAACGGAAACAAACTTATGAATAAGAAACAGAAAAAAGTATTGATCAGAATATGCATTACGATACTGATGCTTATATTGATAGTCAGTTCGATGCATTTTTGCGGTAATCTGATCGAGGACAGGCCGTTGCTGAAGCTCGCCATGTATATGATTCCTTATCTGACCATCGGTTATGATATCCTGCGAAAAGCATTCAGGGGTATCATCAAGCGTCAGTTGTTCGATGAGAGCTTCCTTATGGCCGTTGCCACGATCGGCGCCATAGCCCTTGGCGAATATTTGGAAGGCGTTGCCGTTATGCTGTTCTATCAGATCGGCGAGCTGTTCCAGAGTTATGCGATCGGCAAGAGCAGGCGCAATATCAGCGAACTGATGGATATAAGGCCGGATTATGCCAATCTTGTAACCGGCAACTCGGCATCAAGGGTGGATCCGGATGAAGTGAACATCGGTGATGTGATCGAGGTGGCTCCGGGTGAGAAGATTCCAATTGACGGTGTTGTCATTTTCGGAAAGTCGTCGCTCAACACCTCGGCTCTGACAGGTGAGAGCCTGCCGCGTGAAGTGACCGAAGGCTCGGAGGTAATGAGCGGCTGCATCAACATGACATCACTTATAAGGATCCGCACAACCAAGGAATTCGGCGAGTCGACGGCATCCAAGATCCTCGAACTCGTTGAGAACGCAAGCTCACGCAAGTCAAAGTCCGAGAACTTTATCAGCAAGTTCGCGCGTATATATACACCGGCCGTGTGCATCGGCGCACTCGCACTGGCATTTCTTCCCCCCGTGATCATGATGCTCATGGGAAAAGATACCGACATTAAGACATGGGTACTCAGGGCTCTTACTTTTCTCGTGATAAGTTGTCCCTGCGCGCTGGTCATCAGCATACCTCTGAGCTTCTTTGCAGGAATCGGAGGAGCAGGCAGGCTCGGCATACTGATCAAGGGCTCCAATTATATGGAGACTTTGGCCAAGACGGATGTTGTGGTCTTCGATAAGACGGGTACGATGACAAAGGGTGTCTTCGAGGTGACGAAGGTTAAGAGCGTCGGCGTAAGTGAAGAGGAGTTATTAAGACTGACATCACTTGCCGAGAGTTATTCGACTCATCCGATCAGCAGGAGCATCATAGCTCATTATGAAGATAAGTATAAGACAGAGGTCTGTAAGGATAAGGTTCTGGAAGTTAACGAAGTCGGCGGTAAGGGAGTCAATGCCGTCATTGATGGACATCAGGTGTCAGTCGGTAATGCGAAGTTAATGCATGATGAAGGTATTAACGCAGACGGATTATCGAAGGTTAATGGAGCAGGCGCTAACGGATCGGCAAGCAAAGACAAGGAAGCTTTTGATACGGCATTATCCGCAGAAGGCAGTAGTGCCCAGACCGGTACTGTCGTTCATGTGAGTATCGACGGTGCGTATGCCGGATATATACTGATATCGGATGTTATTAAGGAAACTGCCGTGAGTGCGGTGGAGAGGCTCCGTAAGGCCGGAGTCGGAAAGCTTGTTATGCTGACCGGCGACAGTAAGGCAGCTGCGAATGAGATAGCCGATACCCTGAAGGTGGATGAGGTATACAGTGAACTGTTACCCGAAGATAAGGTAAGCCATGTTGAGGAACTTATGACTGCAAAAAAGAGTGGCAGAAGCCTGTGTTTCGTGGGAGACGGTATCAATGATGCACCTGTTCTTGCGAGGGCTGATATAGGAATCGCCATGGGGGCTCTGGGATCGGATGCGGCGATCGAAGCGGCGGATGTTGTTCTTATGGATGATGATCCTGTTAAGATCGCATTAAGTATTAAGATCGCACGTAAATGCATCCGCATAGTCTATGAAAATATATATTTCGCAATAGGTATCAAGGTGCTCTGCCTTATTCTCGGAGCATTGGGTATCGCCAATATGTGGTGGGCGATATTTGCGGATGTGGGCGTTATGGTGCTGGCAGTGCTAAACGCAATCCGGGCACTTTTTAACAAATAGATCGATTGCGCAAGGGCAATTTGTGTAAGGGCGACAGGGGAACACCCGGCGTATAAAGGTGGAATGAAATGAACAAAGAATGTGAATTGGATATATGTGATGTTACGGAAGTGCATCCGCTTGCTCTGAGCAAGGTCAGAGAAGCAATGCCACAGGAGGATCTGATCATTGATCTTGCGGAACTCTACAAGGTCTTCGGAGACTCAACAAGGTTAAGGATACTCTTTGTCCTGCTGGAGGAAGAAGTGTGCGTATGTGATCTGGCTGAGATACTCAATATGAATCAGTCGGCGATATCGCATCAGCTGAGGATACTCAAGCAGAATAAGCTTGTAAAGAGCAGGCGCAATGGCAAGTCGGTCTTCTATTCGCTCGCTGATGATCATGTACGTACAATAATCGATCAGGGACGCGATCATCTCGAAGAAGATGAGATGGCTTGATATTGACGCTCTCTTTTCGTGGGAGTAAAATGACTAATGGAAACTAAGGCGACTCGGAGCATCATCCGACAATACTTAGTAAAGTAAACGAGAGTTCACAGTAGGATCCGTTTTTTATTGGTGCGTACATTATGCACTATATTACAAAAACGTACATCCTAAATATTTAATCAGATCAGAATAATATATTAGAGGAGAAGACATATGGGAGTTAATAGTATTGATGCAGAAGATGATCAGTTCGCATATCGTTATGATACGCAGCTGCTTATTGACAGAAGAGACGAGGATCTTGATGAGGATGCAATAAGTGATTACATCACAGAGCATTTTGAGGGCAATTCGCTTATTGCGGCAGGAGATGAAGATCTGATCAAGATTCATTTCCATACCAATGAGCCTTGGAAGATCCTTGAATATTGTAATTCCATCGGAGAGATCTATGATATCGTTGTAGAGGATATGATACGTCAGTCTGATGGGCTTCAGGGATAAACAGGGAGTTATTGGTTGAAGCCAAATATAATAATTCTTTTAAAGGAGGGTATTCAGTAATGAAGAAGTATGTTGCAGAATGTATTGGAACGGCGGTGCTCGTGACTATGGGGTGCGGAACCGCAATGCTGGTTGGATGTGATGCCGCAAGCGGAAGCGGATATCTGCTTACTGCACTTGCCTTCGGTCTTTCAATAGTGGCTATGGCTTATTCCATCGGTAATATATCCGGATGTCATGTTAATCCGGCGGTTTCACTTGCTGTTCTGATCTCAGGCGGAATGAATGTTAAGGAATTTATCGGTTATGTGGTTGCTCAGGTGATCGGTGCTTTCTGCGGAAGCGCGATCCTTATGGGAATCTGGTCATCCGGAATGGTTGAGGATATGACCGGAGGATACGGAGCTAACGGACTTGCCGGAGTTAATAACAGCGTTTTTGCCGGACTTTTGGTAGAGGTTGTTCTTACATTCATCTTCGTAATGGCTATTATGGGTGTAACTTCCAAGAAGGCAGGACACGGTTCATTTGGCGGACTCGTGATCGGTCTTACACTTACATTTGTACATATCCTTGGTATAGGTCTTACAGGTACAAGTGTTAACCCTGCAAGAAGTATCGCACCTGCTGTATTCGCAGCGATCGCAGGCAACACAGATCCTATAGCAAGCCTTTGGGTATTTATCGTTGGACCTCTTGTCGGAGCAGCTCTTGCAGCTTGCGTATACAAGGCATTAGAGGGCAAAGAATAAATAACGATCTTCAGACTAAGAGAAAGAAAACAAGCCATGCGGGAGCAAAAAATGTTCTCGCATGGCTTTTATTTCATTCAGCGGCAAAACGGCGCATATTCTTGTGTAATAAGCTGATAAATGATACAATGATGCTATTCTTTGAACCGACTTTTATGGGGGGAATAAAAGGGGCTCAATATTTTTTGTACCCGGAAAGGAGAGTTATATGAGTAGAGGTATTAAGCTCCTGCTTGCCAGAGTGTTATGTGCGGTAATGATATTCCAGAGCGTTGCAGTCGATGGAATATATGCACAGGCAGCAGAGAATGAGAGCAACATTATTGTTGAATCTCTTGGTGATGAAGATTCTGCGATCGCTGCAGATGTGATCGATGAATCAGTGACAGACGATGGCTTTGCTGTTGAGGTTGTTCAGGATGAGACAGAGACAGAAGAGGCAACCGTCATTGAGACTGAAACGGATTCAGATATGACAGATGTGTCAGTTGAGGAATATTCACGAGAATTGCTCGCTGAAGATGAAACAGTGACCGAAGAGCCTGTTACCGAAGAACAGGTTGGGGATTATTATGGCGAGATAATGCAGTGGTCTGATATTCCCGGTGAACTGGGATTTGAGTTCAATTGTCATAGATTCGAGGAAATATACGGAGATACCAAAGCATTCAGTAATGAATATCTTTTAGAGTGTATCAATTACTGGAAGGTTAATTATAACGGAACAGAAGGTGTTCTTAGCGGTGCGAGGGTTGAATTGCCCAAAACCGGTTCCGGTGACATGGAGATAAACGGCGAGATCTTTGATGCCGTTGTATCACTTTCACAGAATCCCAGGATATCGATCGGACCAGCCTTTGGAATGAATTATATGTTTGACAATATCGGCTGGTATTATAGTTGTAATGATCTCTCGAAGAGAGTAAGTACTACTTATAAGGTTGCATATAGTCTTACAGATAAAGGTGGAATGTGCTTTAGATATACCGGAGATCCTCTTTATGATCCGGAGAATGAGATTCTTTCACTTACGATCCTCGGTTCTGAAGAACTCGCCGGGTTTTATTCCGGAGCTACGGGAGAGATCATGGGTAAATTCTTCTATGTAGATGCCAAGGGTAATCCTACTGCTTTTGCAGACGGAGATTTCTTTGCCCGCATCAATACAGAGAATCCCATTGATTCATTCATGGATTTTCAGAATGTTACAGCATTTACAGATGAAGTAACACCTATCCCTTGCGGATGGCTTGAAGAGGACAGATGTGTGAATGACGAAGAAGATACCATGACATGGCTTCAGACAGGAATGCCCGTGACATGGAATGATTCGATCGTCTGGAAGGCATTATACGGCGGTAATCTGCTTGAGATAAACGGTAAGCAGATCAGATATCTGGCACAGGGTGAGTTCTGTGTACTTGGTACTTATACTGATAATAATGTGAATAAAACTGTGGCCGTTATGGGTCATATCGATAACAGGATAAAGGGCATCAAGTTTATTGAAGACGAGATCGTTGTCGAAGGTAAATACGAGAATAACAGGATAGGTGATCCGATCATCTATGATGCTGTACATCCTTATTACACCATATATCCTTCGGGAGCAGACTATGACAGGGTCAATCTTCTTCAGTATGAGTATTCGATCGTAACCCCTGAAGGTGATGTTCCTTTTATGAGATCAGATACTGTTGTCTTTGGAGAGGACGATCTTAGAAGAGTATTGAGATGTGGTTCGGACGACGATGTGCTTGCAGTCGGAATCGATAGAAACGGACACTATACAGACGAGTTTTACGGTTTGAGAGCCGGAGAAGTAACGCTGAAGATAACTCTCTATCAGATGGATGGAGACAGTCGTGCTAAGGATAATGAGGGTAAGGATGTAATCCTGTCTACAGATACCGTGATCGTTAAGGTCAAGGATCCTGTTCCGGTGATCGACAATATCCCTGACGATTATTATCCTAATGATCTTGTAGCTCTTGTAGGTGTGGATCAGACACTTGCGGATATCGATTTGTCTTCCTATAAGCCAATTGAGGGCCTTTCATGGAAGTTCAAGGATCCCGGTACAAGTATAGCCAAGTATGCCAAGAATGAGTCATGTGACTTCCCGGCCATCTGTGTGCTGGATCTGGGAAATGGCAAGAAGTATGAGCTGGAAACGGTTATAACTGTATCGATATTCGATCTGTCCAAGATGAAGACCGATATAGTGGTATCGAATGAATTATCTTATCTGACATATAGGATCGCCGATAAAGTGTGTGTCGGCGATACCTTTACGGCGGAACTTGCGGAACGTCCCGATGACTATGCAAGGCGAATCGGACGTAAGCCTGAGATAGAAGCAGCAGTACAGAATAGATTCGATTCGGGAGAATTAAAGATAGTATGGACTACCGATATACCATATCTTGAGGCTTCATCTGAAGAAGAGCAGACAGAATATGCATATCAGTGCGAGAACACATACATACTTCCGGGTAAGGATTCCGAAGATGCGACCAATAAAGCCAATTACCTTAAAAACATAGGTAAACATACTATAACGGCTTCCATAATGGCCGGAAATAAAGCTATCAAACAATTTAAGACAGTTATCACTATCTTCGGCGACGGAGTTCTGAGAGCAGAATGTATAGAGTATCCACAGTATGACGAAGAAAATGGATGTTTCATTATAAGACAGATCTATGAGGATTCTTACTATAAGGTAAAAAAGGTTAAGGTCTCTGACGCTAAGATAGCCAAGGCAGGAAAACCCGAATATGTAGAAGGCAGTATCGAAGAGACTAAGTATGTCGATATTAAGATCCCTGTTACCAGGGTGGGTTATGGAAATGTCGGTTTTGAATTTACATTTGATGATGCTGCAGCTACCACTCTGACAGCGGAGAAACTGTTTGTAGACTATATTCCTAAGGCTATACCCAGCAAGACTACGATCAATATAATGGTTGATGAGGATTCTCCATTATTATATGGTCAATTGTGGGCTATGATGCCCTCCGATGGTAGTCTTGAGCTTACCGATGCGCAGAAGTCCGCAATGGGCAAGCCTTCTCTTGCAGGTGCTGATAAGGATAAGTTTGAACTTAAGACCGGTAATTATTTCTTTGGTTCAGGCGAAGAATACATGTGTGCAAGGGTTGTAATAGCACCTGTCGATGATAATCTGAAGAAGGGTAATTATAACGTTGGCCTCCTTCTCAATTACTACGATGCGAACAGAGATTTAAAGCAGATAACGATCAATTATAAGATATCCGTTGTTGCACAGGCACCAAAGGTAACAGCCAAGGTTACAAAAAAATATAATGAATATTATACAGCACATACCTCAGAAGAATGTGAAAACGGTAATGCTGAGATCACAATAAGAGTACCGGATATGCCGAAAGATATCACATTGACCGGTGCAAGTGATTTTGAGGTAGATGATTGGTATATGACAGGCTCTAATTCGGCTGTTGTTGTGACATGTCCGAAAGAGGGGGTAAGTACTGTTAGCAATTTCAATGATACCCTTGAGGTTACATTAGAAGGATATAAGCCCATTAAAGTTCCCGTTAAGATCACTAAGGAGTCAAAAGCTCCCAAGATCACAATGGAGAGAAAGAGCGACACTTTATATACTTATGCCGGGATCATGGAGACTACAGTCGGTGTTGTAGATGACAATGGATCCTATTACGGTCTGGATGATTCCGCCGACTTTGGCATTGATCCTGACGCAGCCAAGATCTCTTACGTTGCCAAGAGCGGTAAGGTAGCGATCGGCAGTGAAGAAAAGGCCGTTGACACCGGCAAGAATAGCTATAAGGTGTCATTGGCAGGCGGTAAATTACGCATTAAGCTCGATCCTTCGGCTAAGCCTGTTAAGGCTGATAAGATGACATTTGAAGTTACGCCGCCTTACGGAACTAAGGCCGTTACGGTTAATTACAGTATCAGTGTGGCTGAGTATCCTGAGATATCAGTTGTGGCCAATAAGCTTAACATCAATAAGAATGCCGCAGCTTATAAGGCTGATGTTGCGGTTGCCAGGGTATCGCTTAAGGATTCGGTTCAGAGTCTTGAGGGAGATAACTTCAGTGTTACCGTAACAGGTGCCGACAAGACTACGATCCAGGCGCTCTCAGACGGTATTGTGTATGTAGAGGCTTATCCTTACGAGGGTGATCACTCTTATGCTGTCAATGTCGGATTCAACAGCAAGCCTTCGGCATTCAAAGCAAAGAAGCTGAGCTTCAATGTTAACGCTTCTTATAATGGATATTCCAATATGACAGGTAAGTTCACAGTATCTGTTATAGACAAAGCTCCGGCAAAATGTATTACCGCCAAGATGAAGGGCTCTATTGATGTATTGGATAGAGAGAATAGCTGTATTACTGTAACAGCCAAGAACACCGGTCTTAACGGTGAAATAGTATATTCTTATCTTGAAGGTGACGATGCGAGATTATTTGAAGCTTATAATCACGGAGATAAAATGGAGATATATGCCGCTCCACGAGCAGCACTGTATCTGAGCAGGACATATACGGTCACTCCTGTATATAAGATAGCGAGCAGGCATGAGAATATAACCGTTAAGGGTACACCGCTTAAGATCAAGGTTAAACAGGGTAAGCCCAAGGTTGTCGTTGAAAACGCCAAAACGCCAAATGATATAACCTATGCAAATAATTATTGCGAATATACCGTTACAGTTACGGACGGACTCCGTGATCTGTATATGGATAAGATAACGGCGGATAATACTAAAGAGTTTTCATGTGACGCCGGAATCGTGTGGGAAAAAAAGGACGCTTCATTTAAGATGTTACCTCAGGCGTCGGTGGATCTGGTGCCTTCGGCTTACGGATATAATTCCCTCAAAGTAGGCAAGACTTATTCTATAAAGGTAAAAATATATCTTAGGGATGCAGCTCTTGATTCCAAACCTATAGAGACTACGATTAAAGTTAAGGTATCGGAGAAGCCGGGATTAATAATCAGTTGATCACATTTTTCGGCTGCATAAGTGCTGTCATCTGATAGTTCAAACGGTCGGAATGATTGGCTAATATTGTGTTATTTTTTGGTAGTATTTTTGTATTTATAGCGGGGGATTTTTGATAGCATATTCGTAGAGGAAATGTTAATCATTTCCTTCAAATTCCCCTTTTACACAACTGAGATGCCGTAAAACTAATGTTTTACGGCATCCCTTGTTATAGGGGATATTTTTATTTCTGTCCCGATCGGCTGTCCAAAAAGGGCAGGAGATATTAAGTCAATATAGGAAAAATCCATAATAAAAAGCTTTTTATGATCAAGGTGATCTGCAACGTCCTTGAATAATTCAATTCTTATTCCAAAGCCGATATAATAGAATTATGCTTGGATTTATGATAATATATAAGAAGTATGTTATAAGAGGACGGGCAGGCTATATGCCTGTATGTATGATCAGCGACATGGTTATTGATCATTGTCAGGAGGTGCGCGATGCTTACGGAGAATATGACAGCTGCGGAAGTGCTGGAGAAGTACAGGGATGATGTATATCGGCTTGCGGCTTATCTGCCTTGGCTCACAGAGAAAAGTGGCACAAGTGTCAGTTCTGTATACAGAGCTGATGGAGAGGGTAGACCGACAGTAGCTTTTCCGGTGTATGATGCAACGCTTTTGAAATTTGTTAAGGAAGCACAGGCAACAGGTCTTATGGATCGTAATTATCATTATGTTATGAGCCGTAACAGACTAAGAGATGCTGCTGATGTTCGCAATTTTATCAGTAATCTGACGATACTGCAGATGGATCAGTGGGCCGGTGTTTTATCGTATTATGTACTTGGTGGTCAGACCAAATCAAGACTTTGGTCCGAGGGTATGAGTGAAGGCATTTTCCTTGATCTTGTCGAGAAAGCTAAGGAACTGATCGATTTCTGGACTAATGCCGAAGTGACGAAGGGAGAACAGAGTGAGTAGCAAAAGTGATGCCAAGAAGCAACTGATACTTGAAAAAGCAGCCGAAGTTTTCGCCGGAAGAGGTTACAGAAATGTAACGATGAAGGATATCGTGGAAGCCTGTGGGATAAGCCGTGGCGGACTGTATATCTATTATGATTCGGTAGAAGAGATCTTCGAGGATGTACTGGACAATGAAGACAGCGCAGATCTCAGTTCGATCGATCTGACATCTGCCGGCAGTGTTGATCTGCTTCTCTATTTCCTCAAGGAAGAGAAGAAGGAGATCCTTAAGAAGAAGAACAATCTCACGATGGCTTACTTTGAGTATGCTTTCGCATGCAAGTGCGAGGGTAAGGCAGACAAGGCCAAGAAGAAGATGGATCAGGAAGTATTGATCCTTCAGAAGATACTTGACAGAGGAAGCGAATCGGGAGAATTCGTGGTGGATGATGCCAAGGCTGTTGCAACGGATATGGTATATGCCATCAACGGTATGAAAGTCTGTGCCCAGACAGTAGGGATCACAGAGAAAAAGGTTGATAAAGAGCTGGTGTATATGATGCGCCGGTTTATGGAAGTGGAGGAATAAAGGAACTAAAGTTCCAAAGAACATTATGGAAAAAGTCAGAAGATTATATGTTGAGAAGAAGCAGCCTTATGCGGTTAAGGCATCCGAGCTTAAGGAGGAGATCGCAGGTTATCTGGATATCGCAGGCGTTACCAATGTCCGTGAACTGATCAGATACGATATCGAGGGTATTACGGATAAGACTCTTGAGACTGCCAAGAAGATGATATTCAGTGAGCCGCCTGTAGATATGATCTACGAGGAAGAGCTTGCACTTAAGCCTACAGAGAAGGCTTTCAGTGTTGAGTATCTGCCGGGACAGTTTGATCAGAGAGCTGATTCGGCAGAGCAGTGTATCAGATTCCTTAATGAGGATGAGCAGGTTATCATCCGTACAGCGGTCATCTATGTTATAGACGGCGATATAAGTGATGAAGAGCTTGATAAGATCAAGTCATATTGTATCAATCCCGTTGACTCAAGAGAATCTGCGGCGGTTAAGCCCGAGACACTTGTACAGGATTATGACGATCCTGACGATGTTATCATATTCGAAGGATTCCAGACTCTTGATACTGCAGCCCTGAAGGAATTATATGATTCTTTGGGACTTGCGATGACTTTCAAGGATTTTGAACATATCCAGAAGTATTTTGCAGGTGAAGAGCATAGAGATCCTTCAATGACAGAGATCAGAGTACTTGATACTTACTGGTCTGATCATTGCCGTCATACAACATTTGCTACAGAACTCAAAGATATATCTTTTGATGAAGGATATTATAAGACTCCCATCCTTACAACATATCAGAGTTATCTCGATACCAAGGATGAGATATATGCCGGAAGAGATGATAAGTTCATCTGTCTTATGGATATAGCCCTTATGGGTATGAAGAAGTTAAGAGCTGCCGGTATGCTGGAGGATATGGAAGTATCCGATGAGATCAATGCATGTTCGATCATCGTTCCCGTTGAGATGGAATATGAAGATAAGACAGTGACCGAAGAGTGGCTGGTATTCTTCAAGAATGAGACACATAATCATCCTACGGAGATAGAGCCTTTCGGTGGCGCTGCCACATGCCTTGGCGGAGCTATCAGAGATCCCTTATCAGGAAGAGGATATGTATATCAGGCTATGCGTGTAACAGGTGCTGCGGATCCTACAGTTCCTGTTGCCGATACACTTAAGGGTAAGCTTCCTCAGAAGAAACTTGTAAGAGGAGCTGCCAGCGGTTATTCTTCATACGGTAATCAGATCGGTCTTGCAACAGGCTACGTTAAGGAGATATATCATCCTGATTATGTTGCCAAGCGTATGGAGATCGGTGCAGTAATGGGTGCCGCACCCAGAAGATGTGTAATACGTGAGAATTCCGATCCCGGAGATATCATCATATTACTCGGCGGCAGAACCGGACGTGACGGTTGCGGTGGAGCTACCGGTTCATCCAAGGTTCATACAGAGAGTTCTATCGAGACTTGCGGTGCTGAGGTACAGAAGGGTAATGCACCTACAGAACGTAAGATCCAGAGATTATTCAGACGTGAGGAAGTGGCTTCTCTTATCAAGAAGTGTAATGACTTCGGTGCAGGTGGTGTGTCTGTAGCCATCGGAGAACTTGCTGACGGCCTTACGGTAGATCTTGATAAAGTTCCCAAGAAGTATGCCGGCCTTGACGGTACGGAACTGGCTATTTCAGAGAGCCAGGAGCGTATGGCGGTTGTTGTTGATCCTTCCAATGTAGACAGATTCCTTGCATATGCAGAGGAAGAGAACCTTGAGGCAACAGTGGTCGCTACCGTTACTGAGGAACCGAGACTTGTTCTTAACTGGCGCGGTAAGTCTATCGTTGATCTGTCGAGAGCGTTCCTTGATACCAACGGTGCACATCAGGAGACAGCTGTACAGGTTGAACTTCCTGTTCCGGAGAAGAATCCTATCGGTCAGATCGCAGTTCCTGCAGTAAAGGATGCGGTCGCTGAAGGAGATGTTAAGAAGGCGTGGCTTGCAGATCTTGCAGATCTTAATGTTTGTTCGCAGAAGGGTCTTGTGGAGACTTTCGATGCTTCAATCGGTGCAGGAAGTGTCTATATGCCATATGGTGGTAAATATCAGTTGACAGAGACACAGTCTATGGTTGCCAAGCTTCCTGTTCTTAAGGGCAAGACCGATACCGTGACGATGATGAGTTACGGCTTCGATCCTTATATCTCAAGCTGGAGCCCTTATCACGGAGCTATCTATGCGATCATTCAGTCAATGTCTAAGATAGTTGCGGCGGGCGGTGATTATAAGAAGATCAGATTCACATTCCAGGAATATTTCAAGCGAATGACTGAAGATAAGACTCGTTGGAGTCAGCCGTTTACAGCTCTTCTTGGTGCATTTGATGCTCAGGTGGGATTCGGACTTCCAAGCATTGGAGGTAAGGACAGTATGTCAGGAACCTTCAATGATATCGATGTACCACCGACACTTGTGTCATTTGCAGTTGATGTTGCAACAACCAAGGATATCATCACACCCGAACTTAAGGCTGAGGGTAATAAGCTCATCAGATTCTCGCTTGGGAAGGACGAATATGATATCCCGATATATACTAAGGTTAAGGATGTTTTTAAAGAAGTAAGAAGACTTATCGCTGAGGGATATGCGGTATCTGCATACGCGCTTGATGCATATGGCCTTGCAGCCGCTATCAGTAAGATGGCATTCGGTAATAAGCTCGGTGTCAAGATCGATGATTCGGTTGAGCTTAAGGATCTCTTTACCGGAGCTATGGGTGACATCATCGTCGAGGTTGATAAAGACAGACTTAATGAGATCAATGAAGAGTATGACCTCATCGGTACTGTTAAGAATGACGGTAAGTTCACTTTCGGTGATGTCAGCATAGATATGGATGAGGCTGTGGCAGTATGGAGCAAGACACTTGATAAGGTATTCCCTTACAAGGCTTCCAAGGATACAACTCCTGTTGATATGCCTCTCTATAAGGCAGACAGCATATATGTATGCAAGAATAAAGTCGCTAAGCCTCATGTATTCATTCCGGTATTCCCCGGAACGAACTGTGAGTATGATACGACAAAGGCGTTTGAGAGAGCCGGTGCCGAAGTGGAGACGATCGTATTCAGGAATATGACTTCTTCACAGATCAGGGATTCATTTGATGCTTATGTTAAGGCTATCAATAATTCACAGATCATAATGTTCCCCGGTGGTTTCTCAGCCGGTGATGAGCCCGACGGTTCGGCTAAGTTCTTCGCGGCAGCCTTCCAGAATGAGAAGATGAAGGAAGCTGTTATGGATATGCTGAATAAGAGAGACGGTCTGGCATTAGGTATCTGTAACGGATTCCAGGCACTCATTAAGCTGGGACTTGTGCCCAATGGTGAGATAACCGGACAGAAGGAAGATTCTCCTACACTTACCTTCAATACGATCAACCGTCATATATCTAAGATGGTATATACCAAGGTAGTATCCAATAAGTCTCCCTGGCTTGCAGGAGCAGAACTCGGTGCAACATATGTTAATCCCGCTTCTCACGGAGAGGGAAGATTCGTTGCTGATGCCAACTGGCTTAAGAAGCTTATCGATAACGGACAGGTTGCTACGGTTTATTCCGATCAGGATGGTAATGTATCCATGAATGAGGAATACAACATCAACGGTTCTTATATGGCTATAGAAGGTATAACATCTGCAGACGGACGTGTGCTTGGTAAGATGGCACATTCTGAGAGAAGAGATGATTCGGTTGCCATTAATATCTATGGCGAGCAGGATCTTAAGATATTCGAAAGCGGTGTTAAGTACTTCAGATAAGATCTTTACAGACAATAGAATTGCTTATCAATTAAAAGGCGAGTGTAATGCTCGCCTTTTAGCGATAAAAGCCCTTGCCGGCTTTAGGGGGCGATTTGGCAAGATCCTTGCCGCTCACGGCTTAGGACTTAAGATTTTCTAAGCATTTTGGGAAGATATAGGATGTACGGCCAACCGTGCGTTAAGCGCCATCCATGGCGCGAACGCACTATTTTCGCCATCCCGGCGAAAATTTGTCAGATTACGAAAAAATGCCAAGAAAATCTAAAGCCCTGCAGAAGTTCGCTTGCAATCGATCTTGCTCAAACTTGCTCACTTCATGCTGTCTTTAGAGATAATATAAAGAAATGAATAAAGTAGATTATAATAAAGAATTTCATAAGGTGACGGACAACTTGAACGGAGAGCGGCCAAGGCTTCTTCTTCATGCCTGCTGTGCACCCTGCGCCAGCAGTTGTCTGGAGCGAGTGACAGAGTTTTTCGATACGACTGTTTTCTTCTATAATCCCAATATCATGTCAGCTGAGGAGTATAGGAAAAGGGCAGATGAACTCAGGCGTCTCATAGATATATTCGTGGAAAAAGGGCACAGTGTGGGATTGATCGAAGCGGATTATGATCCCGAGTTATTCGAGCGAATTGCCAAGGGCTATGAGGACTGTCCGGAGCGAGGAAGCAGATGCCTCAGGTGTTATGATCTGCGGCTTGGGCGTGCGGCAGCTGTTGCCATGCAGGAGAAATGTGATTATTTCACAACGACACTTACCTTGAGTCCGTTAAAGTCAGCCGAGGCGCTTAACGAGATCGGATTCAGGGTAGCAGAGGAGTTAAGATATGCCGGCTCGGATGTAGTGAATCTGAGTAGAGAGAATCTTAACGGTGCGAACCCGAACATAGCAAACATGGGGGAACGTAGCTTGGGTAACAAGACTCCGATCTGGCTCCCTTCTGACTTCAAAAAGGAAGACGGTTATAAGCGAAGTATAGAGTTGTCTAAGGAATATGGGCTGTATCGTCAGAATTATTGCGGATGTGTCTATTCGAAGCGCGATGCGTCGCCTGCGTGAAATATACCCGATCAAATTTGAATATCGGTGGGACATCTATGGGAAGCTTGGCTGAGCTGAATATGAATATCAATGCGGCGGCCATTGGACGCAATGATCCGTAAGGAGCTTATTAAGAGGCGTTCGGGGCAAAAAGATATTCAGGCGCATTGTTTTTTCAATGATTATTATGGTAAAATATCATCTGTCTGTGCATTCCATGCTAAGGCTATGGGAGGTGCGGGCGGATCAGTATATATGTTAGTTCGTTAAACAGGTATTACAGAGAGGTAATTCAGATGAAGAATATGATCGATCTGATCTCGAAAGAGGTTGGTCTGGCTTTTGAGGCAGCAGGATATGAAGCTGATCTTGGCAAGGTGACGGTGTCTAACAGACCCGATCTGTGTGAGTATCAGTGTAATGGTGCGATGGCAGGGGCAAAGCGTTATAAGAAGGCTCCCATAATGATAGCCGGTGAGGTGGCTGAACGTCTCGCGGGAAGCGCGATTTTTGAGAAGGTTGAGGCGGTTGCGCCCGGTTTCCTTAATATGAATATCAGTCCGGCGTGGCTGTCAGAATACGTTGCTGCGATGACTAAAGAAGAGAAGTTTGGGTTGGAGACCGGAGAAGCCGAGACGATCATGGTGGATTACGGCGGACCTAATGTGGCCAAGCCTCTTCATGTCGGACATCTGAGAAGTGCCGTTATCGGTGAGAGTATTAAGAGAATATCCCGTTATATGGGTAATAAGACTATAGGTGATATCCATCTTGGAGACTGGGGTCTTCAGATGGGACTTGTTATTAATGAATTGAAGGAGCGTAATCCCGAGCTTCCTTATTTCGATGAGGAATATACGGGTGAGTATCCGGAAGAGGCTCCTTTTACAGTGTCTGAACTTGAGGAGATATATCCTACAGCTTCGGGCAAGAGTAAGGAAGATGAAGCGTACAAGGCTAAGGCCATGGAAGCTACATTCAAGCTTCAGTCCGGCGTAAGAGGCTACAGAGCTCTTTGGGATCAGATCATTAAGGTGTCCGTTGCGGATCTTAAGAAGAATTATGAGAACCTCAATGTAGACTTCGATCTCTGGAAGGGTGAGTCTGATGTGCATGATATCATTCCCGGAATGGTTCAGTATATGAAGGATGGCGGTTATGCTCATCTCAGTGACGGTGCTCTTGTGGTAGACGTTAAGGAAGAGACCGATACCAAGGAGATGCCTCCCTGCATGATCCTTAAGTCTGACGGCGCGTCTCTGTACAATACCACGGATCTTGCTACCATCATGGACAGAATGAAGACTTACGCTCCGGATAAGATCATCTATCTTACAGACAAGCGTCAGGATCTCTATTTCGAGCAGGTATTCAGATGTGCAAGAAAGACCAAACTGGTCAATGAAGATACAGACCTTATTCATGTAGGTTTTGGAACCGTTAACGGTAAAGACGGCCGACCTTTCAAGACACGTGACGGTGGTGTCATGAGACTTGAATATCTTATCAGGGATATCAATGACAGGATGCTCGATCGGATCACTGAGAATCGTGATATGGATCCCGAAGAGGCCGCTAAGATCGCTAAGATAGTAGGACTTGCCGCTATCAAGTACGGCGATCTCTCTAATCAGGCATCTAAGGACTATATCTTCGATGTGGACAAGTTCACTTCATCTGAAGGTAATACGGGCCCTTATATTCTGTATACTATTGTAAGGATCAAATCCATACTCAGAAAATATACCGAACAGGGTGGTGATATGGATGTAGCAATACTTCCTCCCGTTAACGATCCAGAGAAGAATCTGATGAAGGAGCTTACAGGCTTTGCTCCTATGATGAAGGGGGCATTTGAAGAGGTGGCTCCTCACAGAGTCTGTGCATATATTTATTCAATCGCCAATGCTTTTAACAGTTTCTATCATGAGACTAAGATTCTGGCGGAAGAGGATCAGGAACTTAAGAAGAGCTTTATCGCACTGCTTGGTCTTACCAAGGATATCCTTGAGACTTGTATCGATGTTCTCGGTTTCTCTGCACCGGAGAAGATGTAAGGATATCGGCTTGGGCGAATCCGATCGGGCGGTGGCTTCGGTATAAGAAGATATTGATCCGAATCGGTATCGGATGAAGATGCAGATAGAGAAATAGGAGGGGAAAATGTTTTTTAAATGTGATAATTGCGGAGGCAATGTAGTATATGATCCGTACAGCGGCAAGATGCATTGTCCTCATTGTGAGAGTGAGAACTCTCAGAAGATGGTGCACAATACCGGAGATATGAAGCAGTGTATCAACTGCGGTGCTCCCATGGACTCTGAGATCAGGGAGTTCACTTCGGCATGCAAGTGTCCTAACTGCGGTATGTATACAATTCTTGAGCCAAGGGTAGACGGTGAGTTTAAGCCGGATCTTATCCTGCCTTTTAAGATCAGCAAGAATGGTGCGGTGGAGATACTGAAGAAGGAATTTGGCAACAGAAAATTCACGCCCTTATCTTTTCTGAGTAATGCTTCCATAGATAAGATGGAGGGAGCTTATGTACCGTTCTTCCTCTATGATTATCATGTAATAGGGTCATATCACGGCAAATGCAGTAAAACCCGTGTATGGGAAGAAGGCGACAGGAGATATAAGGAAGTCAGTTATTTCGCTGTAGACAGAGAGGTCGAGGCGGATTATGCGAACGTTCCTGCAGATGCTTCTCTTGAGCGCAATAATCGTGCGATGGATCTTCTTGAACCTTATAAATATGCGGATCTGCACGATTTTGATCCCAAGTACATGTCCGGTTTTATGGGAGAGTTATTCAGTGAAAAAGCTGACCAGACTGAGGACAGAGCCAAGGCCAAGGTGTTCAATAGTATGGACTCGATCGTCAGAAGCTCGCTTTCTCAATATGATACCGTCTATGCAGGCAGTAATATCGATTCCCAGCTTAAGGGATATAAGTATGCTCTTTTGCCGGTATGGGAATATATATTCAGGTACAGGGGAAATAATTACAGATTCTATGTTAACGGCCAGACCGGTAAGGTGATAGGCAAGACTCCTGTCGACCGTTCGCTTGTGCTGGCATATGGCGGTACGGTATTTGCTCTGCTTGCTATTGTTGGTGAGTTTATCGTGCATTTTTGCTCGTTGTTATAGGGGGGAAGATCATGAACAGGTATTTGAAGACATTTAAGATCCCGTTTATTCTGTCGATAGTGGTTATCATACTGACAGTGATCGGAAGTATCGCTGTTTCGTCAACTCATTCACCCAGGAATAACAGTGAGTTCACAACATCTCAGAGAGTATTTGATTATGCAGATAAGCTGAATGACGCTGATGAACAGAAGTTGAACGATACTATACATGAGTATGAAAAAAAAGCAAGGACTGACATTGTTGTCGTTATTCTCAATGAGAATCTGACAGACTATGTCGAACGCAAGGACATTGTCGTGCCTGTCAGTGAGCAGGTTATGGTATATGCCGATGATTTTGCGGATGAAAATGCATTAGGGTATGACCAACCTCACGGCAGTGCAGTAGTATTTGTGGATAATTGGAGCAGAGAGGCTGATGGACGCCTTTATTCATGGATATCAACGTCAGGTGATATGATTCATCTGCTTCCCAGATGGAAGGCAGAAGAGATCATGGACTCTTATCTGACACTGAATGATTACGCCGATTCCGCAACGATACTTAATGCATATACCAATGTAGTTCGTGGTATTGCCGGCAGAGGAAAGGGAGGCACGGTTCCTTATATCATGACCGATCCCCGTCTGCCACTTGGAATCGCTTTGGTCGTAGCGATCCTGTATATAATAATTAATTGGAACAGTAAGGTGGCTGAAGTTACTGTCAGCAGTAAGACATATATCGATAACGGTGAGCCGAGATGGCTTCAGGAGATGGATGTATTCATTAACAAGTCACTGAATTATACTATCATCAATCGCAGTAGCGGTGGCGGCGGAGGAGGATCGCATATCTCTTCCGGCGGTTTCAGTCATGGCGGTGGCGGACACTCCAGATGATAAGCCGGGCACTCCAGGTGATAAGCCGGACACTCCAGATGATAAGCCGGGCACTTTGTGTGATAAGCTGTGCGCACTTTGTGTGATAAGTTGCGCCGCTTTGGGTGATAAGGGTGATAAGCCGGTAGCGGATAAAAGATGTGAAGTTGTAAGGAACAATAATGACAGATCAGAGTAAAATCAGGAATTTTTGCATAGTGGCTCATATCGATCATGGTAAGTCCACTCTTGCAGACAGGATAATAGAGAAGACGGGGCTGTTGACCGAGCGTGAGATGCAGGAGCAGGTACTCGATAACATGGATATTGAGAGAGAAAGAGGCATCACGATCAAGGCGCAGACTGTAAGAACAGTATATAAAGCCGCTGACGGGGAGGAGTATATCTTCAATCTGATAGATACTCCCGGACATGTTGACTTCAATTATGAAGTGAGCCGTGCGCTTGCGGCGTGTGACGGCGCCATACTTGTGGTAGATGCGGCTCAGGGAATAGAGGCTCAGACGCTTGCCAATGTATATCTTGCATTGGATCATGATCTGGATGTTTTTCCGGTTATCAATAAGATAGATCTTCCAAGTGCGGACCCCGAGAGGGTTATCGAAGAGATAGAAGATGTGATCGGAATAGAGGCTCAGGATGCTCCTCTTATAAGTGCCAAGAATGGTATAGGTATAGATGAAGTCCTTGAGGCGATAGTACATAAGATACCGGCACCGACCGGAGACGCCGATGCTCCGCTCAAGGCTCTTATCTTCGATTCGTTGTATGATTCATATCGTGGCGTTATCGTTTTTTGCAGGATAATGGACGGTCGTGTGGCCAAGGGAACACATATGAGGATGATGGCCACGGGAGCTGAAGCGGATGTTGTTGAAGTCGGTACCTTCGGAGCAGGCCAGTTATTCCCCTGTGATGAACTGTCTGCCGGAATGGTAGGTTATATCACGGCGTCTATTAAGAATGTTAAGGATACTCAGGTCGGCGATACGATCACGGATGCGGCAAGACCATGCGAGGAAGCGCTTCCGGGTTATAAGAAGGTCAGATCCATGGTGTACTGCGGTCTTTATCCCGCAGATGGGGCAAAATATCCCGATCTTAGGGATGCGCTTGAGAAGTTACAGCTTAATGACGCGTCACTTCAATATGAGGCCGAGACTTCGGTTGCATTAGGCTTCGGATTCAGGTGTGGTTTTCTTGGATTGCTTCACCTTGAGATCATTCAGGAGAGACTTGAGAGAGAATACAACCTTGATCTTGTTACGACGGCTCCGGGCGTTGTATATCATGTATGGAAGACAAACGGTGAGATGATAGAACTTACCAATCCTTCCAATCTGCCGGATCCTTCAGAGATCGAATATATGGAAGAGCCTATCGTGTCGGCAGAGATAATGGTGACTACCGAATTTGTCGGCGCGATAATGAATCTGTGTCAGGAGAGGCGCGGTCGCCATATAGGCATGGATTATATAGAGACATCGAGAGTGCTGCTTAAGTATGAGCTGCCTCTTAATGAGATAATATATGACTTCTTTGATGCGCTGAAGAGTCGTTCAAAGGGATATGCTTCCTTCGATTATGAGCTTAAGGGGTATGAGAAGAGTGAACTTGTTAAGCTTGATATACTCATCAACCGTGAAGAGGTCGATGCACTGTCTTTCATCGTTCATAAGGAGAATGCATATGAGCGCGGACGTAAGATGTGTGAGAAGCTTAAGGATGAGATTCCCAGACATATGTTTGAGATACCCATTCAGGCTGCTGTCGGCGGTAAGATAATTGCCCGTGAGACAGTTAAAGCAGTCAGAAAGGACGTTCTTGCCAAGTGTTACGGCGGTGATATAACACGTAAGAAGAAGCTGCTCGAGAAGCAGAAGGAAGGCAAGAAGCGTATGCGTCAGATAGGTAATGTAGAGATACCTCAGAAGGCTTTCATGAGTGTTCTGAAGCTTGATAATGATAATTAAGCGCATACCTTGAAATATAGGTATTGGTGTGATAATAGCTGTTTGTATATGATCATGGCACATATGGCTTTGATCTTGTGATCTGTATATTTTTAGCACGATACAAAAAGACGCCGGTGGACGTTTACTTGATTTAATGGCTTGTGAACTGTTTATTTAGCACGGTACAAAAAGGTAACAACATATGCAGGGTGAAAGAACAGAGGCAATGGAATTATATATACATATACCGTTCTGTGTCAGAAAATGTAATTACTGCGATTTCTTATCGGCACCGGCAACCGGTGCGGAAATTGACAGATATGTCAGTTGCCTGTGCAGAGAGATAAGGATGTCACCGGAACCCGATGATGTTCCGATCCCCGCAGAACGGGTAGATACCATATTCATCGGTGGCGGTACACCTTCGCTTCTGACAGCTTCACAGCTTAAGAAGATCATGGAGGTTGTGAGAGAGAATTATGAAGTGGCTCAGGATGCTGAGATCACAATCGAGTGCAATCCCGGTACGGTCGATCTTGACAAACTTAAGGCTATTAAGGAACTTGGTATCAACAGACTGAGCATAGGTCTTCAGGCAACCGATAACGAGAGCCTTAAGTGTCTCGGCAGGATACATGATCTTAACGACTTTCTTGAGACTTATGCGAATGCAAGGAAGGTTGGATTCGATAATATCAATATCGATATCATGAGCGCGATACCGGGGCAGACGGTGGAAGCTTACAGAGAGACTTTGAATAAGGTTATTGAACTTAAGCCGGAACATATATCGGCATACAGCCTTATCATAGAAGAGAATACCCCATTCTATGATATCTACGGAGAAGACGGTGAGCTCAACGGACATCCGTCTCTTCCTTCCGAAGATGATGAGAGGCAGATGTATTACGATACCCGTGAGATGCTCTCTGAAGCGGGATATCACAGATATGAGATATCCAATTACGCCCGTGAAGGTTACGAGTGTCGTCACAATAACGGTTATTGGACAGGCAGAGATTATCTTGGAGTCGGTATCGGAGCCGCTTCGCTTATAGACGGAGTAAGATTCAGTAATGTTGACAGCCTTAAGGAATACCTGGCCATATATAATCCCGACAGGGATTATGTTGAACCTTATCATGTGAGTATTGATAAACTCAGTAAAAGCGATCGAGAGGAAGAGTTCATGTTCCTGGGACTCAGGAGATGTGAGGGCGTTGACAGGACTGACTGGATGAGGCGCTTCGGCTGCGATATGGATTCGGTATACGGATCGGTGATCGCGAAACTTACAGAGCAGGGACTTCTTGAGTCTGAGGTTGATCGCCTGAGGCTTACGGATAAGGGGATCGATGTAAGCAATATAGTACTCGCCAATTTTTTACAATAGATCCAATTGCTCAATGCCTTGACAAAGCGACAAAAAAATTGTGAGTAAAAACTTTGTCAAAAACATGCGAAAAGCAGTTGACTTATAGATAAGTGAAGGATATAATATATTTTGCGTGTGTGGTAGAACGTCCGTGTCCGGGTCTGCCAGATACTTGTACATAATAGTATAGGAGGTGTAGATCTTGGCTAATATTAAATCTGCAAAGAAGAGAGTATTGATCAGCAATGCGAACGCAGAGCACAACAAGGCGATCAGATCAGCTGTTAAGACTTCTGTTAAGAAGGTATACGCTGCAATCGATGCTGAGGATAAGGCTGCTGCACAGGCTGCTTTAATAAATGCCACAGCTACAATGGACAAGGCAACATCGAAGGGTGTATATCATAAGAATACAACTTCAAGAAAGATTTCACGCCTGTCTAAAGCTGTTAACAACATGGCATAATCGATCGTTCGGATACAACCGTATCGAGCGGAATCTAAAATTGATATTTTTGAACTTTAACCCACGGCCCGTCATCCGTGGGTTTTTTGTGGTTTGCGCGCCATGGGCGCGCAAACCACAAAAAACGCTCCGCTAAGGATGCGAATGTAATAGCTTCTTTTGTTGCTGCCCGGAGTGGCGCAATTATGTGAAAATTATCATAAAAAATGAATCATTTTTTATAATTTTAAAACAAAGGAAATTATTGTCTGTTTTTCCAAAATGTTTTATACTATTGAGTAAGGCTACAGATGCATTTGGGCCTTGTAGAGGGGGCAGTTTAATAAGGAATATGATTTCTTCTTAAGGAAGATATGCATAGAATCAAGAAGTCCTATCACAGGTAGGCAGGAAAGGGGTACGGTATGATTAATTACACTATAGAAGATGTATTAGCTACAGCCGTCGAAAATGGAGCATCCGACGTACATATTACAGTTGGAATCCCACCTAAAATGCGTGTTAACGGTAGACTTGTCCCGATGTTATATGACAGACTGTTACCGCCTGATACTGAGCAGCTGCTCTACAGTATCCTTAATGATTATCAGAAGAAGAGATTTGAAGAGAAAGGCGAGACTGACTTCTCATTCTCAATGGATGAGATGGGAAGATATCGAATCAACGCTTACCATCAGCGTGGTACCTGCGCAATGGCTATCCGTCTTGTAAGCCCGGATATTCCTCAGCCTGAGAATCTGGGTATTCCCAGTTCGGTAGTAGATCTGTATCAGAGGAAGAGAGGTCTTATCCTTGTAACAGGACCTACAGGTTCAGGTAAGTCAACATCGCTTGCGGCCATCATAGATAAGATCAACAGATATCGAGAAGCTCATGTTATAACACTGGAGGACCCTATCGAGTACCTTCACAGACATGACAAGTCGATCGTCAATCAGCGAGAGGTTGGTATGGATACACTCTCATATGCCAATGCCTTAAGAGCTGCCCTTCGAGAAGATCCCGATGTCATTCTCGTAGGAGAGATGCGAGACCTTGAGACAATTTCAGTTGCCATAACCGCAGCCGAGACAGGACACCTGGTTCTTTCAACATTGCATACCATCGGTGCTGCAAGTACCATCGACCGTGTGATCGACGTATTCCCGCCTCATCAGCAGCAGCAGATCAGAGTTCAGCTGGCTAACGTACTTGAGGCCGTTATATCACAGCAGTTGATGCCTACATATGACGGTAATGGACGAGTAGCTGCCTTTGAGGTTATGCATGTAAACAGTGCGGTTCGTAACCTTATCCGTGAAGGTAAGTCACATCAGCTTACAAGCGTAATGCAGACTAACCGTAAGTCCGGAATGGTCACCATGGACGAGGCAATTGCCCAGCTGTATTATTCCAATACTATCAACAAGGAGACGGCTGTTCAGTATGCCGTTGATCCTGAAGCAATGGAACAGAAACTGTTTAGTTAAGATGAAAAAGAGCGGTATATTCAGTTGCCGCTCTTTTTTCAGGTGAAGAGTACGGAGACGTACGTACAACAATAAGTGTAAGCCGGGGCTGCCCCTGATCGGATCGGGTTAGATATTCTATGAGAAAACGGAGCAGGGAACAGACTTGGCACAGGGGGAATGATCATGAGAATGTTAAAGTCAGGCATTGCGCTGATCCTTGCTTTGTCATTGGCAGGATGCGGTG
This sequence comes from Lachnospiraceae bacterium, assembly GCA_024684085.1. Taxonomy (GTDB): domain Bacteria; phylum Bacillota; class Clostridia; order Lachnospirales; family Lachnospiraceae; genus Colinaster. The sequence goes on from JAIKXM010000013.1 coordinate 30,906, forward strand.
TCGGTGCCGGTAATGATGAAGTGACGCAGACTTTTGATGCCAATGAGAATACTGCCGCTGTGGTAAAAAATGGGGAATATGTGCCTGACGAAGGGTCGCATGATTTCTCGAATACCGATGGCGATCAGGCAGACCCCGGAATCGAAAGAGCGGGGTATAAGCTTGTCTGGAGCGATGAGTTTGGCGGAGATTACAAGGATGATAATGTAGATCCTGTGACGGGGCTTGATCTTGATATGTGGTCTCCTCAGCTGGGTGACGGAACCACCGATTGCGGTCTTCAGGGTTGGGGCAACAATGAGCTCCAGTGTTATACTGCCGATCCGGCTAATATTGGTGTCAATGAGGATCTGGACGGTGACGGACAGGGAGACGGGTATCTTAGGATAACCGCTCAGTATGAAGAGGCTAAGTATAAGTATGCGGATGAGTCGGAAAAGGAATATACATCTGCGAGACTCAGGACGACATCCCCGGATGCCGCTCTTTTTACCACGACGTACGGATATGTGGAGGCGAGGATAGCACTTCCCTGTGTTAAGGGAGCGTGGCCGGCCTTCTGGATGCTGCCGGAGAGCAAGAATATATACGGAACGTGGCCGGTGTCCGGCGAGATCGATATCATGGAGACGACCGGTATCAATACGGAGATGGCTTGCGGAACTCTTCACTGGGGCGCGCCGACTCATGTATATAAGGGAAGCGGATATGTGAAGCTGGATTCGGATATAAGCAGGTTCCACACATATGCAGTTAACTGGGAGCCGGGGCGTATCGCATGGATATATGACGGAAAAGAGATCGCGGCTCTGGCTGATTGGGAGAGCGGCTTTGCGGGAGCATCTTCGAATCTGGCGTTTGATGCACCTTTTGATACTCCTTTTTATCTGATCCTTAATCTGGCTGTTGATTCGGGACGTTTCGGCGGATCTGACAATTATGCCGATTTTAAGGGCAAAGCAGATATGTTCGTCGATTATGTAAGAGTCTTCAAGGCGGATGAAGGTTATGCGGATTCGGTAGTAAAAGGCGATAATAGTGATCAGTCTTCGGACTGGAAGCAATATGAAGGAGTGGCTCAGATCGCACCGATCACGATGGATTGTGTAGTGAATGATGTGCCAAACGGTAATGTGAATGCCATCGAGCCTGACGGCAATGCCGATCCTGCGAAGTGGTATCTTGCTTATCAGAATGATTCCAAGAACGCTACGGCTGAGGCGGTGGATATAGACGGAACTGCATGGGCTAAAGTCGGCGTTAATTCGGTCGGAAGTCAGAATTATTCGACCCAGCTTATCGGTCATTATAATGCGATGAGCGGTTTCACTTACAGGATATCATTTGATGCTTTTGCGACCAACAGTATGGTGGGTAAGAAGGTGAACTGTTCTTCCAAGGAATGGAAGGGCTGGAGTACCTTTGGAACTACTGATTTCGAACTTGGCGCAGAACCTGAACATTTTGCTTTTTATATCAATCAGACAGATGATTTTGAGGATTGCAGGATCGAATTCAATCTGGGCTCGGTAGGCCTGGGTGAAGTGTACATCTCCAATGTGGATGTTCAGATAGTAGATCCCGCAGAAGCCTCTGAGGATAATGCTCCTCATAAGATGCTGAAGAAGGGCAATTATATCTATAACGGTGATTTCAGTCAGGGAGAAGGCAGGGTAAAATATTGGGAGACAGATGACAACACTGTCATAAATGTTCCGAGGTTCACTACCGAAGCTCTGAGCGATAAGGATGTTAAGGTTATGGATGTAGCCTCAAGACTTATCGGTGAGACTGAAGACGGATATAAGTATTATGAAAGAAGAGCCGAGATCACTTCTCAGGGGGATGCCTTTATATATCAGCCTAAGATGAATATCCCCGCCGGAGATTATGTATTGACTTTTGATATTAAGTCGGATGAGGACCTGAATATTGAGGCGGATATATGCAGGATCACGGATAAAGATGTGTTGACGGTTAAGTCGGCTTCAGCGTCTGCGGCGTATTCTGCCGAGGATGGTCTTAAGAGTGTGGAACTTAACATCAGTCTAAAGGAAGATGTGGAAGATACGGCACTTGGCCTGAGGTTCGAAGGGGCAAGGAAGGTGTGGCTTGATAATGTGTCCCTCAAGGCCGGGGAGTAGAGGCATAGATGTAAGCATGCTTACAGGAACCTTTGAAAAGATTGGAGATATAATCGGAATGTAGAGGCATAGATGTAAGCAGACTTACAGGAACCTTTGAAAAGATTGGAGATATAATCGGAATGAACGGAATGGAAAACTTACAGATGATTATGCAGTTAAAAGGAATGTGGGACAGATTCACAACGGATCATCCTATGTTCCCGAAGTTCATGAATGCCGTGATGAAGCAGGGCATTCCGGAGGGATCGGTTATTGAGATATCGGTTACGGCTCCCGACGGTACACCTTTAAGTACCAATATCAAGGTGAGTGCATCCGATATAGAGTTGTTCGAGACATTAAAGAGCCTGAAGCCGTAAAAGGCAGATATATGTGAGGTGAATAGCATATGGGAAATGTAGAATTGGGTTATAAGGTTGGTGTGAATGAGATCGATAATGAAGGGCTGATCCAATATGCCATGGAAGCCAGAAAAAGAGCATATGCTCCCTATTCGGAATTTCAGGTCGGAGCGGCATTGCTTACGGCGAGCGGTAAGATCTATACCGGTTGTAATATCGAGAACGGCTCTTACGGGGCTACGAATTGTGCTGAAAGGACCGCTTTTTTTAAAGCTGTAAGTGAAGGTGAGGGCGAGTTCAGGAAGATCGCCATCGTCGGTGGCAAGGCAGGCGAAAAGATTGATTTCTGTCCGCCCTGCGGAATATGCAGGCAGGTCATGAATGAGTTCTGCGATCGCAATTCATTCACGATAGTTCTTACGGATGGGAAAGATATTCACGAATACAGCCTGGCAGAACTGTTGCCGTTCTCTTTTTCACTGAGTGAGTAAATCTGTGAAAAGAGTGAACGTGTGAAAGGGATTGCGCGAGGTGCCGGATGGCCTGAGGCCGGGTGAAAGGGATTGCATGAGGTGCCGGATGGCCTGAGGTCGGGCGAGGATATTAGGTATATATAGAAGGAGGGATCAGAGATGAGGATGTATGATCTTATTAAGAAAAAGCGTGACGGGCTTGTTCTGGAAGATAATGAGATAAGATATGTGATCGAAGGTTTTACCAAGGGCGAGATTCCGGATTATCAGATGTCGGCATTCCTGATGGCCGTTTATTATAAGGGGATGAATGATCATGAGATCCTGATCTTGACGCAGTGTATGGCGGAATCGGGAGATATGGTGGATCTGTCAGATATTCCGGGGATAAAGGTGGATAAGCACAGTACCGGCGGAGTGGGCGATAAGACGACACTTGTGGTTGCGCCTATTGTCGCTTCCTGTGGCGTGAAGGTGGCCAAGATGAGTGGTCGCGGGCTTGGACATACGGGAGGAACCATCGATAAGCTTGAGTCGATTCCGGGGTATAGAACCGATCTCGACCGCGAAGAGTTCTTTGAAGTGGTGAAAAAAACAGGTCTCTCAGTTATCGGCCAGTCAGGGAATCTGACTCCCGCTGACAAGAAAATGTATGCCTTGAGAGATGTTACGGCTACAGTTGATTCAATACCGCTTATCGCTTCATCCATTATGAGTAAGAAGATCGCTGCGGGCTCGGATGCAATACTTTTAGATGTTAAGACCGGTAGCGGTGCATTTATGCAGGAGGTGGATGATGCGATCAAGCTCGCAGAGGTGATGGTTGCTCTCGGCGAGAATGCCGGAAGGAGCACAAGGGCGCTTATCACTGATATGGATACGCCATTGGGTAAGGCAATAGGTAACAGTTTGGAAGTTATTGAGGCCGTTAATACTCTTAAGGGCGAAGGACCTGAAGATCTGACGATAGAGTGTATCAATCTCGCAGCTAATATGATGGTCATGGCAGATCTTGGCGATCCGGATGAGTGTCGAAGGAAGGCTGAAGAGGTGATCGGAAACGGCGCGGCACTTGAGGCACTTATCGCAATGGTGGAAGCGCAAGGCGGTGATGCTTCCGTTATCAGGGATACCGACAGATTCGGTAAAGCGCGTTATATCAGAGAAGTGACAGCAGTGTCAGATGGATATGTTGTCTCCATGGATGCTGCCGGATGCGGAATCGCTTCGGGTATACTGGGCGCCGGAAGAGAAACACTTGACAGTGTTATTGATTATGCTGCAGGTATCATCCTTGAGAAGAAGACCGGCGATGAGGTGAAGACCGGAGATGTTCTTGCCATACTTTATACCAACGATGAGGATAAACTGCTTCCTGCGGAGAAGAAGTTCAGGGAATCGGTTATCATTGAGAACAGGCAGGTGGAGAGAAAACCTCTAATATATGCGCTTTGTTCTAAGGATGGCGTGAAGAGGTTTGATGGAAACTTTTAGTTCTCTAAAGCGGCGCACACTCGTGACTTTAGTCGTGCGAGGCTTCACTAAATGAAAGGATAAAGAGATCCGTATTATTATTCTTGCATTAGGGATATGTGTGGATCCGGACAAAGAAGATGGAAAGAGAAGATATAGCTAAGAGGATAGATCATACTTTACTTAAGCCTTTTGCAACAATGGATCAGATCGATCAGTTGTGCGATGAGGCGATCAGATACGGTTGTGCATCGGTATGTATCCCTCCGTGTTATATAAAGCGGGTTAAGGATAAATATGGTGCTGACTTGAGGATAACAACTGTCATAGGATTCCCTTTGGGATATATGACTACGGAAGCCAAGGTGGCAGAGTGTAAGGATGCTCTCCTTAAGGGGGCTGATGAAATTGACATGGTTGTCAATGTTACCGATATCAAGAACGGCGATATGGATCTTGTGAAGGAAGAGATCAGGCAGATCAAGGAAGCGTGTGGTGATCATATCCTTAAAGTGATATTGGAGAATTGCTATCTTGAAGAAACTGAGATAGCTGCTGCAGCATCGGCCGCGTCCGACGCCGGTGCGGATTATGTTAAGACCTCAACCGGATTCGGCACCGGTGGAGCTAAGCTTGACGATATTGAGATAATGAGATCGAATATCAGACCGGATATGAAGATCAAGGCAGCAGGCGGTATACGTACCCGTGAAGCTATGGAGAGCTTCTGCGAAGCCGGATGCGACAGGATAGGCTGTAGCAGTACATCAGAGTTATTCAGAGAAGACTGATCACTCGTCTATAGGAAAAAATATCGCGACTGTGTTAACATACATTGCGCCGGTAGCAATCCGAGGTTGCGACCGGCGCAATGTGCGCTAAAATAGGCGGTTTGCGAGTGTTATCCCGTGTGGAGGACTGGGGCTTAAAAAAGGTTGACAAGATTGTCAGATACATGATATTGTAAATAAGGTTTAGCGGAGATCCATGATCTTCGTAAGTTAGTATTATAAGAAGGTTGAGGGAGAGAAATGAGTTTTACAGAAGCAATTCAGTCAGTTTTTTCTAAGTATGCAGATTTTAACGGAAGAGCAAGAAGAAGTGAGTATTGGTATTTTTGCTTATTCAATTTCCTTGTTAATTTGGTTCTTAGTTTTTTGGCACAGAAGATTTCAATATTCGGTATAATATCAGGGGTTTTTGCGCTTGCAGTATTGGTTCCCGGTTTGGCAGTTGCATTCAGAAGATTACATGATATCGGTAAGAGCGGTTGGAATATTCTCTTTTGTCTTATTCCCCTCGTTGGTTCTATTATTCTTATCATATTCTTCTGCAAAGAAGGTGATATGGGTGACAATATGTACGGTGCAGATCCCAAGTCCGGTTCTGGTATAGCAGAATACTAATTGATATTAAAAATGTGAATGTGAGAGGCCTTTTTCAATTATGAAGAAGGCTTCTTTTATTGCTTCCTATTACATAAAAAACGCTCCGCTAAGGATGCGCACTCGCGCGAAAGGTAGACGATGCTAAAGCATCCACACTCGCGCGAAAGGTAGACGATTAAAGTATCCGCGCTCGGCGCAAGAATGTCGCAAGCGACATTCTTTTTTTGCTTGCATAAGGGATAATAATCAACGATAATTGTTAGTGTAACACAGGGAATTTTGGTTGTGTATGGGAGAGAAGATATGGAGAGATCAAAAGTATATTTTACCGATTTTAGAACGGGACTTGGAGTCAGTCTTACCGAGAAGCTTCAGCGCCTTATAAAAAAGGCCGGGATTGGTGACATCGATATGGACGGTAAATTCGTTGCCATCAAGATGCACTTCGGTGAGTTGGGGAATCTTGCTTTTTTACGACCTAATTATGCCAAGGCAGTAGCGGATGTGGTTAAAGAAAACGGAGGACTTCCTTTTCTGACAGATTGTAATACACTTTATCCCGGAAGTCGTAAGCATGCTCTGGAGCATCTTGATTGTGCCAACATTAATGGGTTTAATACCGTTACTACCGGTTGCCAGATAATCATTGGTGATGGCTTAAGAGGAACGGATGATATCATAGTGCCGGTACCGAATGCTGAGTATTGTAAGGAAGCATATATCGGACGTGCAGTGATGGATGCAGATATCTTCATTTCGCTGACGCATTTTAAGGGACATGAGATGGCAGGCTTTGGCGGAGCTATCAAGAATATAGGAATGGGATGTGCGAGCCGTGCCGGTAAGATGCAGCAGCATAACAGCGGTCAGCCACATGTCATAAAAGATAAATGTCGTGGATGCAGAAGGTGTCTTAAGGAATGCGGATCGGATGCAATCTGCTATGAAGAGGGTAAGGCATATATCGATCCGGATAAGTGTAAGGGATGCGGAAGATGTATCGGAGCCTGTGCTTTTGATGCCATTGAGAATATCAACGGTAATGCGCCCATGTTGATGGGTATGAAGATGGCGGAGTATACGGAGGCCGTAGTTGCCAATCGCCCATGTTTTCACATAAGTCTTATAACGGATGTATCGCCTAATTGCGATTGCCACGGCGAGAATGATGCGCCGATCATTCCTGATATTGGTATGCTGGCTTCTTTCGATCCGGTGGCTCTGGATCAGGCGTGTGTTGATCTGTGCGAGGAAGTTACACCGGTGAGGAACAGTCAGCTGGGCGACAATATGGCTAAGGCGGGCTTCAGGAATCTCGGTAATGTATGGCAGAACAGCAATCCGAATGTTGCCTGGAAAGAGACTTTGGAGCATGCCGAGAAGCTTGGCATAGGCACAAGAGAATATGAATTGATCAGGATGATGTAAAAATGTCAAAAAAGTGCGAGAAAATTTGAAATAACCACTTGACTAAATCGTAAAAAAAATGTAACATTAATTCGTTGCATTGATGAATGCGATGTGTGCGTGTAGCTCAGCTGGATAGAGCACTTGGCTACGGACCAAGGTGTCGGGAGTTCGAATCTTCTCACGCACGCTATGAAAAACCTCAGGATTCGCTGTTTGGCGGGGCTGAGGTTTTTTATTTTGCAAATGAGGAAACTTATGATGCTGTACATTGGCTGGGTCATAGGAATGCTCCCCCATATGTGCTCAGACTGCTTTCGTATTATGTCGAGATGCAGCATAAGCTTAATGAGAATGGCATCAGCGAGAAATAACAGGGGGGGGATGAGTCTTTTAAGCGAGGGGTAAGGTGATTTTTATATTTCAGGTGGAAATGCCGTCGTTTAGGAGATGAAAGGTGGAAAGACACTTTTGTGATAAACAGATGACCCCTTTCCGATTATTGACATATGCCAGAAATAACGCTATACTAATTATAGTTATTGACATATGCCAGAAAGGAAAAACCATGCCGAGACCTAAAAGATGCAGAAAAATATGCAGATATCCGGATTACTGGAGTTTTGTTCCGGAAGGA
>JAIKXM010000014.1 GCA_024684085.1 Lachnospiraceae bacterium
TGTGGAGTGTACAAGAACTTGTGAGTAGTGTGTTATTTATAACCACCAAAACATACACTTTGAAGCAGTAAGAAGTATCCGTGAGGACTTCAATTTCTCGATGTGTTTGAGTATATTTGAACACATTTTGAGTGGCAGGAAACAGTGATGGATGGTAATAACAATCTGACGAATTTCGATAACTCAGGATTCGGATCAGGCGATGGTTACACGGGAGAAGATCTATCGTACAATACAGATCAGAATACGCCACAGGCAGATCCTGATTCATATGCAACTGCCGGAACGGATTACAATTATTCCGCTACGCCCGAGTCGGATGAGACTTCATATACAACCGCCGGAGAAGATCAGACATTTAATACAGAACAGACATCCGCAACGGGAAGTTATACATATTCTGAGAATATAGACAGGATAAGAACGGCGGATGGCTCTTATTCTTCGCCTTATGCGAATGCTTATGCAGGCAATAGTGCGATGCCGGAAGGTACCGGAAATGCTTACGGTCATGCAGACAGTGCCGCATCGGCCAATACGAATACACAGAGACATGAGAGAAGGCACGCCAAGGCTTCAGAGATCAAAGAGCGTAAGCCCTTGGGGCTTGGAGCCAAGCTTCTGGTATCGGTGGTATCGGGATTGTTATTCGCACTCAGTGCACTGGCAGTCTTACTCGTAGTAAACAATTTCTTTGATCTTGGCTTCGTAGGTGACAAGAATGAGCCCGCATCAGAACTTCTGATTCCGTCGGATATAGCTCAGGCTGAGACGGAGACTTCGGCAGGAGATGATGAGAAGGTCAGGATCACCGAGACACAGATCGAGAGTCAGCCTATAACAGCTGTAGTAACGGATGTGACTGATGTTGTGGAGCAGGTTATGCCTTCGGTCGTATCGATAACCGGAGTCTTCAATTATACATCACAGACTTTCTGGGGGCAGACTTATACAGAGCAGGCTGAAGGAAGCGGTTCCGGCATAATAGTTGCTCAGGATGACAAGCATCTCCTTATCGCTACCAACAATCATGTGGTTAAGGATTCGGCCAGCCTTGAAGTTCAGTTTATAGACGGTACATCCGCAGAAGCGACCATCAAAGGTACCGATTCCGATATGGATCTTGCGGTGATCATGGTCGACATAGATTCACTCTCAGACGATACCAAGGCTTCTATCAGCGTTGCAAAAATGGGAGACTCTGATAATCTTAAGGTCGGTGAACCTGTTGTAGCCATCGGTAACGCACTTGGATACGGACAGTCTGTTACAACAGGTGTCGTAAGTGCCATAGACAGGACCATAACCGATGATGAGGGAACAACGGCTGAAGGCCTTATCCAGACTGATGCGGCTATCAACCCCGGTAATTCCGGCGGAGCTCTACTTAATATCAGAGGTGAGGTAATAGGTATCAATTCCAGCAAGATCGGCGGAAGTACGATAGACGGAGTCGGATTTGCTATTCCGATCACTTCGGCAGAGCCTATATTAAGCGACATTGTTACGAGTGCGGACAGAGTTAAGGTTGCAGATTCCAAGAGAGGATATCTTGGCATAGGCGGTGTGACCGTTACAAGTGAAGCATCCAATATGTACGGTATGCCCGAAGGTGTGCAGGTACGTCAGATATATGACAATACAGGTGCAGCGGCTTCCGATCTTCAGCTCGGTGATATAATAATCAAACTCGGTAAGAAGAAGATCTCTTCGATGGAGGAACTTCAGGAAGAACTGGCATATTATCCGGTGGGCGAGACTGTTGAAGTGACGGTATCGAGATTCATAAACGGAGAATATGAAGATCTAACAGTTTCCCTTACACTTACCGGCGCAGATGTTATGCCGAGAGAGTATTAAAAAACAGACTAAATAATTCCCAACGAACAGTAAGTGAATATTGCTGATTTGGAACCGGATCTTAAGAACGTAAGATCCGGTTCTTTTTGACCGTAGATATAGTTTATAGTATAATTAATTACTTGAGGTGTAATATCATCCATGGAGGATTATGAAGAAATGAAGATGAGATATTGTAAGAGATGTTTACAGCCCGACACTCGTCCGGGAATAGTATTTGATGATGAACAGATCTGCTTCGCATGCAGGTATGAGGAATCAAAAGCGACCATCGATTGGGAAGAAAGACATAGAGAACTTGTAGCTATAGCTGAAGAGGCCAAGGCTGAGGCTAAGAAGCGCGGTAATGATTATGACTGTATAATCGGAGTCTCCGGCGGTAAGGATTCTACCTTCCAGGCTGTATATGCCAAGGAAGTGCTGGGACTTCATCCCCTTCTTATCAACTGCATGCCGGATGAGATAACAGAGATAGGCCGTAAGAATATCGACAACCTTAACAGTCTGGGCTTCGATATCATCTCGATCCGTCCTAATCCCGTTGTTGCTAAGAAGCTTGCAAGGAAGTCTTTTTTTGAAAGAGGTAATATAATAGCGGCGTCTGAGTACTGCCTTTGGGCTTCAGCCTATATAATGGCGTTCAAGTTCAATATCCCTCTTATCATTCAGGGCGAGAATGCGGCGCTTACACTCGGAACCGCCAAGAATCAGGAGCCTACAGGCAACGCCTTCAGCGTATTGCAGCTGGACACCTTAAGAGGCGGTAATACATCATGCTTCCTTGATGAAGCACTCGATATTACGGAAGAGGATCTCGTGCTCTACAAGATCCCCGATGTGAAGCTTATGGAGGAGAAGGGCATCAAGGCCATCTTCCTTCAGTATTATGCGCGTGAGTGGTCACAGGTTGGCAATGCCGATTTTGCGATCGCAAGAGGACTTACAGGCAGAACCGATGACCTTCACAATCTTGGTCGTTACAGAAGATATACGGCTCTGGACAGCGACATGCAGATCGTCAATCAGATGATCAAGTATCTCAAGTTTGGTTTCGGTTATGCTACGGATGAGATCTGTTACGATATCCGCGAGGGCAGATTCACCCGTGAGGCCGGCAAGTGGTATGTTAATGAATATGACGGCAAGTGCGGCGATGCCTATATCGACGGGGCCTGTCGTTATCTGTCCATTACCCGGGAAGAGTTTTGGAAAGTTGTTGACAGTTACGTGAACACGGATCTGTTTGAAAAAAAAGAAGGCAAATGGGTTCCGAAGTTCACCGTAGGAGAGGATTACGAGAGTTAATATGAGCGATAGAGAAGCGATTTGTATGATCTGTTCCCGGAGCGAGAGCGAAGCGGGCAAAATGATCGACTTGATGGGAACCGGAATGTGTGTATGCAACGACTGTATGCGCAAGTCAATGGAGATGGTCCGCAATATGGACTTTATGAATCTTATCAATAACCCGGGCGTTGGTCCGGGTAAGAACGGTGATCCTTATGACCGCAATGCCTCGACTGACGCTTCCGCCGGTCATAATACAACGACCGGTGCGTCTGCAGACCGGGCTGCCGATACGAACGATCCTTCCGGCAAAAAAGCTGCGACCGGTGCTTCTGCCGGCCGAAATGTCCCGACTGACGCTTCCGATGTATCAGGAGCTTCCAAGAGTTCGGCAGGTGAGTCTTCCGGTGAGAAAGGGATCCCTGATGATCCGGACGAGCAGACAGAGGACGGTAACGAGTCTAAGGGAACCCCATTTGCCAATATTTTTCAAGGGATACCTAATATGAGTATCCTTAATATGGGCGATCTGTTCGGCATGAACACGGGCAGGAACAGGGTGAAGCGTCCGGCAGAGCACAAGCCTCTTATCGAGCTTAAGGATATTCCGGCACCTCATAAGATCAAGGCGATGCTGGATGAGTATGTGATCGGACAGGAGAAGGCCAAGAAGATCATATCCGTTGCCGTATACAATCACTACAAGAGAGTGGCTACCGATACGATGGACGAGATCCAGATCGAGAAGTCCAATATGCTTATGATAGGACCTACAGGCTGTGGTAAGACCTATCTTGTTAAGACTCTGGCCAAGGTGCTTGATGTGCCTCTTGCCATTACTGATGCGACATCTCTTACCGAGGCAGGTTATATCGGAGATGATGTTGAGAGCGTGGTATCGAAACTGCTTGCGGCTGCGGACAATGATGTGGACAGAGCCGAGCAGGGTATCATCTTCATCGATGAGATAGATAAGATCGCCAAGAAGCAGAATCACGGTTCGCGTGATGTCAATGGTGAGGCCGTTCAGCAGGGTATGTTAAGACTGCTCGAGGGCGCCGATGTTGAGGTTCCTGTTGGAGCTTCAAGCAAGAACGCAATGGTTCCCATGACGACTGTGAATACCCGCAATATCCTGTTCATCTGCGGTGGTGCTTTTCCGGATCTGGAGGAGATCATCAAGCAGAGACTGCACAAGAAGACAGGGATCGGATACGGTGCGGATCTTAAGGATAAGTACGATAAGGACAGTGATATACTCGAACAGGTCACCACGGAAGACCTGCGTAAGTTCGGTATGATCCCCGAATTCCTTGGAAGGCTTCCGGTTGTATATACACTTAAGGGCCTGTCAGAGGAAATGCTTGTCCGTATACTGAACGAGCCCAAGAATGCCATTCTCAAGCAGTATGAGAAGCTGCTGGAACTCGACGAAGTCAAGCTTGAGTTCACGGATGAAGCACTCAGCACCATAGCACATAAGGCTATGGAGAAGGAAATGGGGGCAAGAGCCCTGCGTTCTATCATAGAGGACCTTATGCTCAATATAATGTATGAGATCCCTAAGGATGACAATATCGGCAGAGTCACCATTACCAAAGAATATATTGAAGGGACAGGCGGTCCCATTATCGATATAAGGAGTAACGCGGTCACCCATGCTCAGGGGGATGCCGTGAAAGAGAACAAAGAGGAAGAGAAACAGACTGATGAGCCGGCTTAAGAATTGCATAAGTAAATACTGGTATTATTGCTTCGCAGGTCTGCTTCTGCTTATGCAGGCGGCGGTATTCCTGTACTACAGGGAAGAAAGCTATCCCCAGATCCATGATAATCTCGATCTGTTCATGGCACATTATCAGATGATCAAACTGAATGGAGGATTTTTTACCCATGGTGAGCTGATGCCCATGCTGGGTGGGATCGACAGGAACCTCTTGGGATCTGAGTTCCTTCTCTACAATATCCTCTACGAGATATTCCCGGGGATATGGGCTTACATTCTGGGATATTTCCTGAAGATTGCCATTGGTATCGCAAGCTTTTATCTGTTGTCGGTCGAGCTCCTGGGTGAGAAAGCATCCGGCTACAGACCGGTCATCTTGCTTACGGCGGTGGCCTACGGACTGATCCCCGTATTCCCTACATACAGTATCGCGTTCACATCGGTTCCGCTCATAGCTTACTTCCTTATTAAGCTTTACCGTGCAGGATCCTTGAAAAAACGCCTGCCCTGGTATGTGGCGGTATTCATGTATCCGTTCCTGTCGTATTTCTCATATCACGGATTTTTTATTCTGTGTTATATGTGCGTGGCGGTCATCATTCTCTGGATCAGGGATAAGAGATTCCCGAAGAGTACCTTTGCGTCGGTAGTGCTGCTTTCTCTCGGCTATATGGCCTTTGAGTACAGACTGTTCGCGGCGATGCTCTTCGATGATACCGTTACCATCCGAACAACCATGGATCACGGTGACATCACCTTCTTGCAGGCACTTAGAACCGCCTGCGGAGAGTTCATCAATGCCTCATTCCACAGTCAGGACAGCCATATGTATCTGATCCTGCCGGTGACGGTCATAGGACTTATCATCATTGATATCTGTTACATCAGGAAAAAGCAGATCAAAGCTATGTTCTTTGATCCCGCCAATCTGATAATGTACTGGATCATATTCAACTGCCTGATCTTCGGCCTGTATGAATATGCACCATTCAGGACACTTGTTGAGACCATTGTGCCCAAGCTTACGGGATTCGAGTTCGCCCGCACCGCTTACTTCAATACACTTCTGTGGTATGCGCTTTTGCTGACGATATTGATCCGCCTCTATCAGCTGCACAAGAGAGGCTGGAAGCTGTTCGCGGATGTGATCGTCTGCCTCACGGTGCTGATAGTCATGTTCGAGCCCCAGGTATACAATGATTTTTACTATACGATATACAATCACGCGTATATGATCATCAAGGATAAGGATACTTCGACGGTTAATTACCGCGAGTTCTATTCCACAGAACTCTTTGATGATATTAAAAAAGATATTGACTACGATGATGAATGGGCGGTAGCTTACGGAATGCATCCTGCGATCCTTCAGTATAACGGTATCGCAACCCTCGACGGTTATCTCGGAATGTACTCTGTGGACTACAGGACGAAGTGGAGAGCGGTCATCGCTCCCGCACTGGAGACATCTCCGGAACTAAGAAGCTATTATGACGGTTGGGGAGCAAGAGCCTATCTGTATTCGGCTTCCGATGAGAATACCTACGCACCCTTAAGGGAGCTTAAGCTGGAAGATGAAAGGCTTGTATGCGACCTTGATGCGCTTAGGGATCTGGGCTGTTCATACATCTTCTCAAGAGTGGATTTCTCCAATGCTGCCGAACTTGACATACGTCCGGTAGGAATTTATACTAACGAAAGCAGTCCGTATACTATATATGTATATATATTGGATTGAGATTACAGGAATCTACAGGGATCCGCATTCACTGCGGATTCCGTAAGAATATGATTCATGGCAAACAGGGCCTGCGGCGATAGCCGCACTGAGAATGGCCTGTTTGCGAATATATATCCGAATATCCTATTCGGATATATATTGGATTGAGATTACAGAAAGGTGAGACCGATGTCGATTAGGATTCATAATTTTATGGGCAGATTCGGCTGGGAGATGCAGAAGCACTTCCCCATGCTGTCATCAAATGCCTATCTGAAGTTGCAGTTTGCCAGAAGAGCCAAGAGCCAGAAGGCTTACATAGATTTCTTTAATGCTGCGGGTGAGGTTCCTCATCCTCTTATCGTTAATATTGAGACGGTTAACAGATGCAACAGTGACTGTGCTTTCTGTACAGCGAGCAGAGCCAATGAGAAAAGGCCTTTCTGCAGGATGGATGATGAGCTGTTCAAGTCTATAATCGATCAGCTTGCGGACTGGGGATTCAAGGGACATCTTACCCTTTACGGTAATAACGAGCCATGGATAGATACGGCAATAGTGGAGAGACATAAATACTGCAGAGAAGTTCTGCCGGATTCATTTATCTTCATGTCCACCAACGGACTTTTGCTGGATATCGATAAAGTGAAGTCTATCGTTCCCTATGTGGATCAGCTGATCATCAACAATTACTGTGATGATATGAAGCTCCATGACAATATCAAAGAGATATATGATTACGTGGTCGCCAATCCCGATGAATTCGGGGATGTGGAGATCCTGATCCAGATGAGATATATCAAGGCGGTGCTTACCAACAGAGCAGGTACTGCACCCAATAAGGCGGCTACGGAGAAGGTCATAACAGAGACATGTCTTATGCCTTATACCGATATGTTCATCTTCCCTGACGGCAGGATGGGCTTATGCTGCTGCGATAATCTTGAGAGGACAACACTTGCCGACCTTACCAAAGAGCCGTTGCAGGAAGCATGGCAGAGCGTGGCCTACAAGGAAGCAAGGAAGCAGATCGCAGGCGGAAGACAGAATTATCCCTTCTGTAAGCATTGTGACTTCATAGATGCCGGACTTAGGATGGACGCGGTTTCGGATGTGCTTAACGGCAGGAAGATGCGTGGCGCGCGTCAGTCAATGTTCGCACGCAAAAATTCCTGACATTTACTTACCGGTATATTGGGGATGCAGGTCTGTAGGAACTGTGTGTAGTATTACAGGGAGATCGTCAGCTTGAAAAGCGAGAACTTAATTACCAGGAGTACAATTATAAAGATGACAATGATCATCTTGGCGATATCCGTGCTGATAGAGGTCTGTATATTCAATCTCTCCTTTTTCACCAATATGAATAATAGGGAGATACTTATCAGCGACGGAGGAGTTACCGATGAGAACGGCGTGTATGAGACCGATACGGTTACTGTTGATGCTAAGGGTGTTAATGTAGGTATCGATCTGTCACTTGAGAATGTGGAATACGCCGTTGCGGATGTGACACTTACGGATGAGGGCGACGAATATGAATATTCGCTGCCCTCTTTCAGAGCGGTTATGAATGAACCTCTGACCTGTATCACTTCCATTCATCCTTATGGCGATGTACATACCATAAGGGTTAAGATATCGGTTCCCGAGGGAGCATCGGCAACAGTTGACAGGATCGTCATTAATGCGCGGAGACCTTTTGTGTTCAGGCCCTTACGGTGTCTGATCCTTTTTGCGCTTCTTGAGATATTGATGCTGATATGGACGGTCGACAGAAGGAAGATCGTATATCTGGAAAAATGGGACAGATGGCAGTTGACTGCAAGTCTGTGTATGATACTGCTCATGATCGTATTCGCTAAGTCGCTTACGGTCAGCAACGAACTTATCGTAAGCTGTCCATGGCCTCATCATAATCAGTACAGGGAACTGGCTCATGCCCTTCAGGAAGGTCATGTTGCACTTACTGACAAGTCTGTCAGTGAAGGGCTTCTTGCGAAGGATAATCCGTATGATACCATAGCCCTGATGGCAGAGGGGATTCCCTTCAACATGGACTATGCGTACTATAACGGGAATTACTATGTGTACTTTGGGATCATCCCCGAGATCACGATGTATTACCCTTATCTGCGACTAACGGGAAGAGACCTTTCCAATTATTCGGCCATGTTCCTGCTTGGGATCGTGATGATAGCGGGAGTGGTGCTCTGTGTAAGAGAACTGCTTCTACGGTTCGGCAGAGATATTCCGTATATTAACTGTTTGTTGTTAACCGTGGGCGTTGTGTTTTTCCCGAATCATATATATATGCTCTCGAGGGCGGACATCTACAATATTCCGGTGATGGCGGCGACGGCTTTCACGTGGATGGGGATCGGTCTGTGGCTGCTTGCTCTTAATATAATGGAGGAGCACGGAAGGCTTGCGATCGCGGCCTTGACGGTCGGTTCTTTCTGCATGGCGATGGTGGCAGGTTCAAGACCGCAGATGCTCATCTATTCATTCGTTGTATTCCCGCTCTTCCTTCCGGTGCTGACGGGCAAGGAGAAGGGCAGGGGGATGAAGACGGCCGTGATCCTCGGCATCATCATTCCGTTTGTTATTACGGCCATACCTGTCTGTGTATATAATTACGCAAGATTTGATTCGATATTTGATTTCGGCGCGACCTACAGTCTTACCTCCAATGATATGAATCACAGGGGATTCAATTTGGACAGGCTGCTTAGGGGATTGTACTGTTTCCTCTTCCAGATGCCGAATTTTACGACGGACTTTCCGTATCTGATATCATCCGAAGTTCATTCGGACTATATGGGACGAAATCTTGTTGAGTTTTGTTACGGCGGAATCTTCACGGCGAATCTCCTGCTGTTGGCTAACGGAGCGTGCTTCTTCGGTGTTATGAAGAAGATGAAGAAGCAGGCTGTGTGGATGTGGTCGATAATGATGGCAGGGGCTCTTATCATTGCAGCCTTTGATGTTAACGGTGCGGGTATCCTGTACAGATATACCTGTGACTTCGCACCCGGGCTTCTTATCGCCGCACTTATCATGTGGGCTGTTCTCAGTGACGGCACAAGTGTCAGGATAGGAGTTAATTCAAGACTGTTGTATCTGTGTGTGGTGAGCGGACTTGCGTTCAGCTTCCTTGTGTTCCTCGGAACCGGAGACAGCGTGAACCTACGCGATAACAGCATATCGCTGTATGAGCATATCAGGACATACCTGATGTTCTGATGTGATATTGTACGATACGGTACTATACGGATCGGTGTTATGTTACTCTATGCAGTGTAACAGGTTGTTATTTCAAGATTTCTGTTTAGGTAGTTTCTATGATAGATTCGAAAGTGTCAAAAGCCCTTCGGGGTATTGCGATCATAATAGTTATAATGAGTCACTATGCCGGCTGGATGCCGTCTGATGATCCGGCTTCGGTGAGGGCTGTGATCAGCGAATGGGGACCATACGGAGTTGACATCTTTTTTGCGATATCCGGTTACGGTCTTATGAGATCGGCCATGAAGCGCGGTGTGGATAAGAGATTCATCCTGTCGCGATTTCTGAACAGCTATCTTCCGTATGTGATTACGGTGGGAGTGTTGAAGCTGATCCAGGGAGGCTTCCTGGGTATTGACCGCAGAGGGATAGTGAATTATCTGATCGGATATGATTACTGGTATATGATGATACAGTTTGCTTTCTACGCGATATTTATCTGCGCATGGCTGATAGACAGAACGAGGAAGCATATGGTTGCATTGATGATAATGACAGTAATGTCATTATTGATGATGTGGATGTTATATACGAGGTCGTTTACCGACTTCTGGATCCTGTCGGATCTTGCCTTTGTAATGGGAGTCGGCACAGCACTTGCAGGCGGCAGGATTGGGAAGAAGAGCATTTGGGCAGCGTCCCTTATATCCATAGCGGGAATGTCAGGCCTGCACCTGTTACAGAACAGGATATCTGCCGTCAGGACTTATAATGCGTCATACGGAATGATGCCTGTGGGGGACGGATTCCTTGATATGAAGCTTCCTGTTGCTATCGGGTTCAATATATTCTTTACCGGAGCGGTAATATGTGTGGCGGTTCTTCTGAGTAAACTGTTGAATGATGTGACCCGTAAGGGAGATATTGTATGTCTGCTCCTTGGTATTCTTGGAGAAGCATCACTATTTATATACCTGATCCATACAGCCGTCTACTGGCAGGTCAGGGTACGTATGCCGGAGCACGGTATTGTCCCGGTATCATTGGTTGCAGCAATTATCGCTGTTGCAGTATCATTAGTATTGAATTATCTGTGGACTCATCTTACTTCTTACATGCTTAAGAGATCCTGAGTGATATCAGAGGGGAATTATAAAGATCACACCACAGTTCGTCTGCGGGATGGAGACAATCATGAAAAAGTTAAACAACTATTTGATCATCTTAATGTTAATATTCGTAACTGCCTTTGCTGTCGGATGCGGCAGACAGAATACTGCCGAGGCGGCAGAAGAGACAGTGTCGGAAGTTATTGTTGAGACTGTTGAAGAAGCAGATGCGGAGCAGGCGCCTGTTGAAGCCAAGAAAAAGCCGGTGTATACACCGGTCAAGGCGTCAGGGGCTAACAATGCAGATTTGGTGGATCAGGAAATGGAATTTATCTATGGTTACGATACTGATGAAGATATGGAAGCGGACGCAGATTTAACAGCCGGTGCTGTAAGCGCAGATGTTGTCCCGGCTGAACCTGTTCAGGAAGCGGTAAGTGCTCCGGAGACTGCTGAACCTGCTGCACCTGTTTCTGCGGCAGGCGTTATCATGGTAGGAGATTCGAGATGTGTTCAGATGAATGAAGCCGTAGGCGGTGGCGGATGCACATGGATATGTGAGAACGGAAAAAGATATGAGTGGTTCACCGAGACGGCCATTGGAAGGATAGATAACCTCGCAGGCAAGGGAACCAAGATCGTTATATGCATGGGCGTTAATGACCCCGGCAATGCATCAAACTATGCATCAATGGTCAATACCAAGGCGGCAGAGTGGGCTGCAAAGGGAGCAAAGACTTACTTTGTATCCGTTAATCCCGTGTGGGAGAATCCTTATACCACAGAAGAGCAGGTAGAGACCTTTAATCAGACAGTATCGGGTTCTTTGTCAGGTGTAAAATGGATAGACTGTCACAGTTATCTTGTTAATAACGGATATACCATCGTGGACGGTCTCCACTATGACAGCGATACTTCGGTAAAGATATTTAATTATATTATAGGCAGTTTGTAATGATCATCCACATTGTGTGATGGCGATGATCATGCAATGGAGGATATTATGTTAACTAAATTTAAAAAGACGTTTATTGGCGACAGGGCTTTTTACGCTAATGTGATCCGTTTGGTGATCCCAATGATATTGCAGAACGTGGTCACAAGCTTTGTCAGTTTTCTTGATAATATAATGGTCGGCAGGATAGGTACGGAGCAGATGTCCGGAGTGGCTATCGCCAACCAGCTGATGTTCATCTTCAATGTGTCTGTTTTCGGTGCGGTATCGGGACCGGGGATATTCGGAGCGCAGTTCTATGGTAAGGGTGATCATGAAGGTCAGAAGTATACCTTCAGATTCAGGCTCGTCGTTACGCTTATCTTCACGGCCATTGCAGCTTTAGTATTCAGATTCTTCGATGGCGATCTGATAGGTCTGTATATAAGTGATGCTGACAGCATAAGTAACAGTGCCTTGACTATTCAGTACAGCAGGGAATATCTGTCCATTATGCTGCTCTCACTTTTGCCGTTTGCTCTCGGGCAGGCGTATTCGAGCGTTATAAGGGAATGCGGTGAGACCGTTATCCCAATGGCAGCATCTTTTGCAGCGGTATTCATCAATCTGATCCTTGACTATGCGTTTATCTTTGGTAAGTTCGGCTTCCCTGTTATGGGGGTAAAAGGTGCCGCTATCGCAACAGTTATAGCCAAGGTTGTTGAGGCGCTCGTGACGATCATCTGGGCGCATACGCACCATGACAGGAATAAGTATATTATCGGACTGTTCAAGGGATTCGTTATTCCGGGAGAACTCCTTAAGAATATGATCATCAAGAGCATTCCGCTGATGTTCAATGAGTTCCTTTGGGCAGCAGGTGTGGCGAGAATAGCTCAGCTCTTTGCGATGAGGGGACTGGATGTTGTTGCGTCTTATAATATATCGACGACAGTCAACAATCTGTTCAATATCGTATATATGCAGCTTGGTATCTCCATAGCCATTATCGTTGGGCAGAAGCTCGGAGCAGGCAAGCTCGATGAGGCGCGGGATGCGGATAATAAGCTGATAGCCTTCAGCCTGATGTGCGGATCGGCAGTTGCCATGCTGATGATCCCGTTTGCCAATGTATTTCCGAAGATATATAACACGGATGAGTCTATTAGGGAATTGGCGGCCTTCTTTATCGTTGTGCAGGCAGCGGTAACGCCTCTGTGGATCTTCTCGCATTGTGCCTACTTCACGATCAGGAGCGGTGGCAAGACCGGTATAACCTTCCTGTTTGATTCGGTCTACAGCTGGGTGTTCATGATACCGCTCGCGTACATCCTTGTGCACTTTACTGATCTGCCCATAAAACCCTTGTATATTATCGTTAATTTCAGCGAGATCGTTAAGACAGCCATCGGATTGTACATGGTTAAGAGCGGAATGTGGATCAACAATCTTACCGAACAGAATAAAGCGCAATAGCAATAGCGTCTGAATGATACTTGGAATGTGGTCATTATCTATGGTATAATACACTTTGGCCTATGTTCTGCTATAGGTGATGTAATGAAAGGAATCAATCCGTTATGAAGAAAGCTTTGGTTATTGGAGCAGGCCCTGCGGGTCTTACAGCTGCATATGAACTTCTCGACAAGTGCGAAGATATTGAAGTTACCGTTCTTGAAGAGAGCGAGCATATGGGCGGTATCTCCAAGACAGTTGAATATAAAGGTAACCGTATGGATATGGGAGGACACAGATTCTTCTCCAAAGTGCCTGAAGTCAATGAGTGGTGGGACAAGATGCTTCCCATGCAGGCATATCCGGCGGCTGATTACAAGAGGCTCGGTATCAATGTCGAGCTTGCCGAGGAGGGACCCGATCCCGAGCAGACCGACAGAACTATGCTTGCCAGACACCGAGTGTCACGTATTTTTTTCAATCAGAAGTTCTTCGATTATCCGATAAGTCTTAAGTTCGATACTTTCAAAAATATGGGCCTTGGGACTACGATAGCAGTCGGGTTCAGCTACCTCGCGAGTGTGATCCATAAGAGAGAAGAGCATTCGCTGGAAGATTTCTATATCAACAGATTCGGTAAGAAGCTGTATTCGATGTTCTTCGAACATTATACGGCTAATCTCTGGGGCAGACATCCGAGAGAGATAGCTCCCGATTGGGGCTCTCAGCGTGTTAAGGGTCTGTCGATCCTTGCTATTCTCAAGGATATGTTCGGCAAGATGATCCCGGGCAGGAAGAATCGTAAGGTAGAGACTTCTCTGATCGAGGAGTTCAAGTATCCCAAGCTCGGCCCCGGTCAGCTGTGGGATGTTACGGCGGATGAGATAATCAAAAAAGGCGGTGTGATACTGAAGAATCACCGTGTTGTTAATGTGGTTAAGGATGCCAATGATCATATCACTGCCGTTAAGGCAATGACACCCGAAGGCGAGAAGGTATTCGAGGCTGATTATGTGATATCTTCGATGCCCGTTAAGGATCTTGTGGAAGGTATGAATGACGTACCCGAGGATATGAGAGCGATCGCTTCGGGACTTCCTTACAGAGATTATATTACACTCGGAGTGCTTGTACCTAAGCTTAAGCTAGTCAATAAGACTAAGATCAGGACTATCTCCGATATTATTCCCGATAACTGGGTATATGTTCATGATAAGAGCGTTCAGATGGGACGTTTCCAGATATATAACAACTGGTCACCTTATATGATCAGGGATATCGAGAATACCGTATGGGTAGGACTCGAGTACTTCTGTTATGAGAATGATGACTGGTGGAATATGTCCGAGGATGACTTCGCTGAGTTTGCCATTAAAGAGATGGTTACAATGGGATTGATAGACAGAGCGGATGATGTTATCGATTATCATGAGGAGAAGGTTAAGAAGGCATATCCCGCTTACTTCGATACCTATGATCATATCGATGAGCTGGTAGAGTATCTGAGTTCGATCGATAATCTCTATTGTGTCGGTCGAAACGGTCAGCATAGATATAATAATCTTGATCATTCAATGTGCACCTCTTTTGAGACAGTTAAGAATATCAAGGCGGGTGTTAAGGATAAGAAGAATATATGGTCTGTCAATACCGAGACGGAGTATCACGAGAGCAAGTAGTGTTCGGTGAGTACCGCTTCAGGTGTTCGGACGATTATTAGTAAAACAGAGGATTTTGGTAGACTGTATGCGTATTTTTTTCGCGGGAGACAATCGGGGAGAAAGACGTCTGACTGAGACGACCAATAGGTTGATCGCCAATCTTCCGAAGGATACTCTTTATCTGCGCACGAGCAATAAGGTCACCGTGGCCATCGAGATCTTGATCAAGACGCGTATGGCGGATATCGTAGTGTATACCGGTTGCTCAAGACTTAAGCTCTATGGCATGAGGCTGGCGGGTAAGCTTGAGAAGAAGAGTATCTATCTTATGGAGGGATGTCTGGAATATGAGAATGCCTTGAACGGCACTTCCGATTCCAAGACCAACAGCATTGAGCGTCATATGATGATCGAGGCTGACGGAATAGTGGCAGTGAGCAATCGTTTTGGAAGATGGCTCAGCAACAACTACCCCATGCACAGGAATAAGATATATTGCGTGCCGTACGGTATTGATGCGGCGGCATGTAAGGAAGAGATCGGTTTCAGACTTAATGATGAAGGCGATATTGATGAGAGCAGAAGCGGTATCGTAGCCTTTGGCGGCGGCGTTCCCGCTCATAAGGTTAAGTATGTTGCAAAAGCGATCGAACTGATCAATTCCCGCAGGGCTTCGGATGAACCTGCCCTTAAACTGGAAGTCGTAGGGGCTTCAGGCGGCGACAGCAATATTCTGGATAATTATCCTTTTGTAGAGAATAAAGGTGATCTTAGTATAGTAGAGAGTTATGAGCTTATGAACAGGACAAAACTGTTCGTAATGAACAGTTGTTTCGAGAGCTTCGGAGTTCAGGCACTTGAAGCGGCTATATGTGGCTGCAGCCTGCTTACTTCAGTTAATGTAAGTTCGAGGGAGCTGCTTGCCAAGCCCTCTGCTGATGATACCATTGAGAATTACGATGATCCCGAGGAGATAGCGGAGAAGATATCTTATCTGCTCGCTCATCCCAATAATGAGAGGGTAGTCGAGGGGCTCTTCGATGAGAAGCTCGGATGGGAAGCAAGAACAGAGGAATTTAGACAGTTAATAGAGGCAATACCACGCCAGACAAGATAGGTTGTCTGGCGTTATTGGACTTGTGCGTGGCGGCGTATGTTGCTAAGGATCGGATAGACATATGAATATTATTGAGATTGTTGCTGCGGCATTGGGACTGGCTATGGATGCTCTGGCAGTATCCATTTGCTGTGGACTTGGTAATGATAAAAAACAGACAGTCAGAACGGGACTGACATGCGGAATATGGTTCGGAGGATTTCAGATGCTCATGCCGCTTCTCGGATATCTGATCGGTACGGGCTTCGTAGATCTTATTGGCAGATTCAGTCATATTATCGCTTTTGTCCTGCTGTTGTTGACAGGCTGCAATATGATCCGTGAAGCCTTGCAGGAAGATGATAACAGCGGGAAGACAGCGACCAAAGGGATCAGAGCCATGTTCATCCTGGCACTTGCTACCAGCATCGATGCCCTGGCTGTAGGTGTTACATTCTCCTGCATTAAGGTGGATATATTCCATGATGTGTCGGAAGTGATTAATGTGCCGGCTGCCTCATTGATCATAGGTATCATATCATTTGTTATGTCCTTTGCCGGTGTTAAGATAGGCGGCACTTTCGGACATCGCTTCGGTAAGTGGCCGGATGTGGCAGGAGGGATCATCCTTCTCCTGTTGGGACTCAAGATACTTATATTTCACTGAACAGTGCGAGTGTAATTGGCGGACCCGGCGTAATAAGCGCCGATATCGCTTATGCTTATTGTAATCGAACAGGTTTGATCTATCTGTTATTTGAAAAGAGGTACATATGCTTGAATTAAGAAATATATCTTATCAGGTTGAAGACAATATTGAGATATTGAAGGACATCAACCTTACTATCGGAGACGGGTTCACTGCCATTACGGGACCTAACGGAGGCGGTAAGTCAACACTTGCCAAGATAGTGGCCGGTATTCTGACACCAACGTCAGGTAGGATCATCCTCGACGGTGAGGATATTACCGGTCTTAGTATTACCGAGAGAGCAAGAAAGGGAGTGAGCTTTGCTTTTCAGCAGCCTGTAAGATTCAAGGGACTTACCGTTAAGGATCTGCTGACGATCGCAGCCGGCAAGGATACTTCCATCAACGAAGCTTGTGATATTCTCTCATCAGTCGGTCTGTGCGCAAGAGATTATATCAACCGTGAGCTTAATTCTTCCTTATCGGGCGGTGAGCTTAAGAGGATCGAGATAGCAATGATCATTGCCAGACAGACAAAGCTGTCTATTTTTGACGAACCGGAAGCAGGTATCGATCTGTGGAGTTTCAACAGCCTTATCAGTGTATTCGAGAACCTTCACAAGAAGATCAACGGAAGTATCGTGATAATCTCTCATCAAGAGAGGATACTTAAGACTGCCGACAGGATAGTGGTCATTAGTGGCGGCGTGGTCGAGAGAGAAGGATCGCGTTTTGAGATCTACGATGATCTGATCAATGATACGGATCCTCAGATCTGTGCCAAGCTCAAAGAGGAGGTCTGATCATGAACAAATTCGAAGAGAATCTGCTGGCAGAGATAGCAGATATACATGGCACGCCGGAAGGCGCATATAATATAAGAGTCAACGGCAAGGCGGGCGGAAGAGCCTCATCTGCCAATATTGAGATCGTATCCAAGGAAGACAAGCCGGGGATCGATATTATCATCAAGCCCGGGACTAAGAATGAGAGCGTTCATATCCCGGTCATCATCAGCGAATCCGGTCTTAAGGATCTCGTGTACAATGATTTCTACATCGGCGAGGATGCGGATGTTGTGATAGTCGCCGGTTGCGGTATACACAATTGTGGAGATCAGGACTCCGCACATGACGGTATCCATACCTTCCATGTCGGACGTAATGCGAAAGTCAAATATATTGAAAAACATGTGGGAGACTCAGATGCATCCGGCGGTAATATCATGAACCCTCAGACGATATGCTATCTTGAAGAGGGGGCATATCTTGAGATGAATACAAGCCAGATAAGAGGTATCAATTCCACAATAAGAGTCACGGAGGGAACTCTTGCCGACAACAGTACATTCATAGTACAGGAGAAGATCATGACTACCGGAGAGCAGTTCGCCAAGACAGACTTCAATGTTAAGCTCAACGGACGTAATTCTTCTACCAATGTTGTGTCAAGATCGGTCGCAAGAGACAATTCAAGACAGGAGTTCATCTCCAATATCGAGGGTAATAATGAATGCTCAGGACATTCGGAGTGCGATGCTATCATAATGGATCGCGCGATCGTTACCGCTCAGCCTTCACTTACCGCCGCAAGTGTTGATGCCAGCCTTATACATGAGGCGGCCATCGGCAAGATCGCAGGCGAGCAGCTTGTTAAGTTAATGACTCTGGGTATGACTGAGGAAGAAGCTGAAGAGCAGATCGTTAACGGATTCTTGAAGTAAAGGCCAAATAGATAACAGTTGACGGAACACGAAGTGGAGACTTGAGAACAGTTCATTAACGGATCTTTGTCATAGTAGCCAATATAGAAGACAGTTGGCGGATCATACGAAGTGGAGACTTGAGAACAGTTCATTAACGGATCTTTGTCATAGTAGCCAATATAGAAGGCAGTTGGCGGAACACACGAAGTGGAGACTGAAGAATAGATAATAGATCATTAATTGATTATTGAAGTAATAAGGGAATAGATGAGAATATGGGTTAAAGAGATAAAAGATAATCATTTGATCCGTGATATGGTAGTAGAGGATTACGGAGACGATACCAGAACGCATAAAGTGATGACAGCCCTGTCTACTGTATGCGACAGCTTCGATCTGGGGCATCCCATCTGGCTTGACAGCAATATCAAAGAGTTTCAGTTGTTTGCCAAGACAAGATTCCTCCGGGACAGCTTCGTAGAGCCGATAGATTTTGATTATCTTGAATTTGGTATTATTGAAGAGTAAGAATTTTAAAATACACATTACGAACTACGTTCATCTGTGAGGGAGTTTTCTCTGACGGGGGATATTGGCACTTTTGCGTAAAAAAAGTTTTTATTTAAATGCACGATTTTATGCAATTGTATAAATATGTCATTTATTGTTCGATAATGTTTGATTGCCCGTTAAGGGCTTGTAAATTGAATAAAAACTGTGATATCTTGTCAAAGTTCGTGTGTGAGAAAGATAGTTGGATCGTGCGCGGATGTATCCCGATAAGCAGTGATCGTACGACTTAGTCCGAGTCGGACTTTAAACGGTCTTTAAGCGGTTAAAGTTGGCAGTCATGCGAGGCTTAGGCCGATCATTGAGCCGGTCCATAAGGAGGAAACATTAATGATACCTGTTGTCTTAGATATTCTAATACCGGTATTTATGATTTCGTTTTGCGGATATCAGATAGTGAAAACGAGAAAAGAAAAGAAATTATCTTTTTCTACGATTCCAACGACAGTGACTGTTATAGAACGTACGTGGATATGTACTGCACCAAGGATTTATA
>JAIKXM010000035.1 GCA_024684085.1 Lachnospiraceae bacterium
TAAGTACATAAGTGAGAGTGAAGAGGCAAGTACCTCTAAGTACCTGAGCGAGAGTGAGGAAGCAAGCACTTCTAAGTATCTCAGTGAGAGCGAAGAAGCAAGTACCTCTAAGTACCTGAGCGAGAGTGAAGAGGCAAGTACTTCTAAGTATCTGAGTGAAAGTGAAGAAGCAAGTACATCTAAGTACCTGAGCGAGAGCGAAGAAGCCAGCACTTCTAAGTATCTGAGCGAGAGCGAGGAAGCAAGCACTTCAAAGTATCTCAGTGAGAGCGAAGAGGCCAGCACTTCTAAGTATCTGAGCGAGAGCGAGGAAGCTAGTACCTCTAAGTACATTAGTGAGAGCGAAGAAGCTAGCACATCTAAGTATCTCAGTGAGAGCGAGGAAGCAAGTACATCTAAGTACATAAGTGAAAGCGAACAGGCTAGCACTTCTAAGTACTTGAGCGAGAGTGAGGAAGCAAGTACCTCTAAGTACCTGAGCGAGAGTGAAGAGGCAAGCACATCTAAGTACATAAGTGAAAGTGAAGAAGCTAGCACCTCTAAGTACATAAGTGAGAGTGAAGAAGCTAGCACCTCTAAGTATCTCAGCGAGAGCGAAGAAGCCAGCACTTCTAAGTATCTGAGCGAGAGCGAGGAAGCCAGCACTTCTAAGTATCTGAGCGAGAGCGAGGAAGCAAGTACCTCTAAGTACCTGAGTGAGAGTGAAGAGGCAAGTACCTCTAAGTACTTGAGTGAGAGTGAAGAGGCTAGCACCTCTAAGTATCTCAGTGAAAGTGAAGAAGCAAGTACCTCTAAGTATCTCAGTGAGAGCGAAGAGGCAAGTACCTCTAAGTATCTCAGTGAGAGCGAGGAGGCAAGTACCTCTAAGTACATAAGTGAGAGTGAAGAAGCAAGTACTTCTAAGTATCTGAGTGAAAGTGAAGAAGCAAGTACTTCTAAGTACCTGAGCGAGAGCGAGGAAGCCAGCACTTCTAAGTACATTAGTGAGAGTGAAGAAGCAAGTACTTCTAAGTCATTGAGTGAGAGCGAAGAAGCTAATGGATCAAATAGCACAAGCAATGATGATTCGACAGGCGGAAGCGATGGTGGCTCAACAGACGGAAGTGGATCAAGCAGCTCAAGTGATGGTGATTCAGCCGGAACAAGCAGCAGTGACAGCGGCTCAGCAAGCGGCAGCGATAGTGGCTCAGCAAGCGGCAGCGATAGCGGCTCAGCAAGCGGCAGCGACAGTGGCTCAGCAAGCAGCAGCGACAGCGGCTCAGCAAGCGGTAGCGACAGCGGCTCAGCAAGCAGCAGTGACAGTGGCTCAGCAAGCAGCAGTGACAGTGGCTCAGCAAGCGGTAGCGATAGTGGCTCAGCAAGCGGTAGCGATAGGGGATCAGCAAGCAGCAGCGACAGCGGCTCAGCAAGCGGTAGCGATAGTGGCTCAGCAAGCGGTAGCGACAGTGGCTCAGCAAGCAGCAGTGACAGCGGCTCAGCAAGCGGCAGTGACAGCGGCTCAGCAAGCAGCAGTGACAGCGGCTCAGAAAGCAGCAGTGACAGCGGCTCAGCAAGCAGCAGTGACAGCGGCTCAGCAAGCGGTAGCGATAGTGGATCAGCAAGCAACAGTGACAGCGGATCAGCTGGTGGAAGTGATTCTGCAAGCACAAGTGATTCTGCAAGCACAAGTGAGGGCGGTTCTAACAGCGGAAGCAATAGTACATCTACTTCCAACAGTACATCGTCTTCAGATGCTAACAATGATCAGGGCAATGGCAATAATGATAACGCAGGTGGCACAGGCAATGCAGGTGACACAGGCAATGCCGACAATGCAGGCACAGCTAATACAGGCAATGTATCTGCGGCGATCGCCGGAGAAGTTGCTGATGTAGGCTTGAATGCCGGTAATGCAGCTAATATTAACAACCTGAATGATGCTAATGTGGATGATCAGTTATATGCTGACGGAATGGATAATGATGGTCTTGTAATGATCGAAGATGAGGAAGTTCCTCTTGCAGTTATTTCTGATGAGGACGGCGCTGAAGGCGCATCTACAGAGAGTAGCGAACTTGGCACCATGACTACGATCGAAGATGAAGAAGTTCCTCAGGGTCAGAAGGATCTCGATAAGAGAACCGGATGGTTATGGTGGCTTCCTTTGATTCCTTTTGGAGCTAAGGTTGCATACGATAAGAAGAATCAGAAGAATCTGTTTGCAGCTAAGAATAAGAAAAAGGCAGATGAGGATAACGACAGATTTGATGTCTAAACTCTGAAGTCTGTAATAACCAAAGAAAAGGCGCGGATGGTCAATGACCACCGTGCCTTTTTACGGATAAAGAGCTTATCGCAGACGAATTAAATAGACTGAATAATCTGCTATTTACTTGTCTTTTTGGCTATTGGGTATCATAATAGAATATGTATATATTGTGCTGAATAATGTGTTAAGAGAGCATTTTATGAGGAAAAAGAAGAATAACTTACTTATCAGCAAATTACTGTTTACTTCTCTTATCATAATCCTGTATCTCGTCGGAAGATCTATTCCTCTCATCAATGTTGACAATGCCGGACTGGCTGTTGAGAATATTGATCCGCAGACGCTTCTTATGCAGACTATCGGCGGTGATTATAAGAAGTACTCAGTTTTTGCCTTAGGTATATCTCCATATATGATGTCATCCGTAATAGTGCAGATGATACTTGCCTGCAGGAGTTCTGACGCTAAGGCGAGGATATCTCCCAAGCGGGTCAATCTGGCTGTAATATTACTGACCCTGGTGGTTGGGACGATCCAGTCTGTATTGCTGGTCAGGGATCTAAAGTTCAACGGAAGTTATTACCTTTTAGACAGAGCGGTAGCAGTGTCGGAGCTTATGACCGGCGCGCTGATCATACTGTGGTTATCGGCTCGCAATAAGAAATACGGTATCGGTGGACAGACAGCTCTGATATATGTGAATGTATGTGATTCATTTGTGAGATTAATAGCAAGTGAGCCTGTTGATCAGCTTGTGATCCCTATTATCATATCTCTGGCCATAGTTATCATTGTGGGACTTATGGAGATGTCGGAACTTAGGATTCCGGTTCAGAGAATATCCATTCACAATATATATGCAGATAAGAATTATATGGCGATCAAGCTTAATCCCATAGGAGTTATGCCGGTCATGTTCTCTACGGCTGTATTCATGCTTCCTCAGCTTGCTTTCAATATGCTGGGGATGATGTTGCCGGAGAATGATTTGGTACATAGGATCAATGAGAATCTCAATATGAACACCCTTCCGGGAATAATAGTATTCCTCGTTATCGTATATCTGTTGACAATCATTTTTTCATTCATATTCATTAATCCCGGAGATATCACTGAACAGATGTTGAAAAGCGGTGACAGCTTCCTCGATATCCATGCGGGTAAGGAGACACAGAGATTCCTGCGCAGGAGATTATTGCATGTATCTCTGATAAGTGCCAGTGTCATGTGTCTTATACTCGGAACTTCCATGTCATTGAAGATAAGCGGAGTTATAAGCAGTAGTCTGTCGATGTTACCCTCGACAGTGATGATAATAACCGGTATATGGTGCAATATCTATCAGGAGTTTTTGGCAGTGCGGGATAGTGATTCCTACAGAGAATTCCTGTAAAAAAGGACAGTCATATGTTGCATTTTATTTCATCATGGTATAAGGAGGATAACTGGTCTGAGAGTGAGCAGGTATGGTATATCCGAAGAATGCATACGGAATTCGACGATACCGTTAAGCAGATACAGTTATTTCATCGCAATAAAATATATGAATATAGGATCCTGTTGTTGCACTTTGCGCCTAACTTTCGTCACTTTCTTCACAGGCAGGGTGTATTCCATGCGCCTTATTGGAGCGTTTTTGATGCGATAGCGCAGGTGCGGAGGCGTAAGGCCGTAGTGTTGTCATTTCACAATCTGAACTGGCCGCCAAGCATCGAATTCGTATATAATCCTTACAATGTTCAGGCATATCTGAGTGGCGAGAAATATGCCAAGGTTGGCTTTGGCGAGGACGGCAATCCCATCCAGGTCGATCTGTACAGGCATAATAGCGTTATCCGACGTAATATCTATGATGACAGGGGATTCGTTGCGGCCTCTGTTGTGTTTAATAACGGACTTAAGCATTATCAGGATTATCTTCTGGAGAATGGGACCTGGGCGCTGAGGCATTTCTATGATGACGGGCATGTTGAGGTCAATCCGAAATGCGGCAGTTATCTTATATCTTCAAACGGCAGGGACGAACTTATTCCATACAAGAAGGAAGTATATGCAAGTATGGATGAGATAATAGCCGAAGTCTTATTAAGCTATGTAGTAAGACTTAGCGATGAAGATATCTTCTGTGTCGCCATGCATCGAAGGCATGAAGAGATCCTCAGTAAGTGCCTTAAGGGAAAAAAGACAGTACTGTCATTTTTTGGAGATCGTTATGATATAGCATCCTGCGACGGGAGCAGCGGGCTTATTAGGGAATCCGGCTGTATAATAGTGGATTCCAAGGCCAATCTTAAGCGTATCAGATCCAAGCAGGGCTTCAGGAATAAAGAGATCATTAATATAACACCTTATGATTCGCGTGTTGACTTTGGTATAAGTCAGCAGATGAGCGTTCATAAGATAATGGTCCCTGTTGATAACATGGATCTGAAAAGTCTGGAGAGTCTGATCATCGCCCTGGCTACGTATCTTGATAGGAATGATAATTCAGAGATCCATCTTTTTACACGTAATGAAGGGGCAGAACTGGCCAAGGAATATCTTAAGACAACTGAAAGTGTCCTAAGGGATGCGTTTTTTGAGCCCGGTTGGGCGGTAAAAGAAGAGGCAACTGAGCTTGCCGTTAACGAGAATATCGATATAGCCGAAGAGAGCAAAAATGTACCGATCAGATTCTTCGTCGATCAGTGTGTGGATGAGCTGTCGGTCAGTCGTTTTATGAGGGAGCAGAGAGTAATGGTGGATATGAGAGAGCATTCGGATCTGTATCTCCAGATATCCTGCATCAGTATGGGGATTCCTCAGATAGTAAGGGAGTCTTCCGAGTATGTAACGCATGAAGGAAACGGGCTTATCATACCCGATATGAGAACTCTGCCTGACGCACTGGATTATTTCCTTAACGGTCTTGCACATTGGAATGATGCTTTGATCTATTCATATGAACTTGGAAGGCAGTATACCACTGATGTTCTTATGAAGAAGTGGAAAGGGGTCATTGAACGTCTTGAGTGATATTAACGTACTTCAGATTGGTGATATCAACAGAATAGATATGGCTGACAGGAATGTCGATGTGATCTGGAACTTTTTGGACGGAGTTAATGACACTAATGTCAGCAATGAAGATTTTGATCTTGTCCTTATCGAAAGAGAACCGGACAGGGAGGAGTTCGATCTTATCTTCAGACAGGGAAGACCTTACACTGTGTTCGCTTTTAAGGATCTTCAAACATCTCCCTTTGTGGCGGAACTGATGAAGGTCAAGTGCGGTCGCTATATCGAGGAGGATAAGCTGCCTGAGCTGTTAGGTAAGAAGCTTAAGTTTTTCTTCAAAAAGGGCTATGGCGACAGCCTTTCCAACGATCATATGTCTGTGGCCCAGGGCTTCAAGGGTGAAGTCTATTGGAACGGAAATGTTGATATAACCCTTATCGGACATTACGGCGTGGATGATTATGAGCAGATCTTATTCTCAAGGGTCAATTATCCCATTGAACCCTTCAGGAGACTTGAATTCTGGCTTGAGTATGACAAAGATCCTGAGGTGGAGATCATACTGAAACTGGTTGAGTTCAGAGCCGGTTATGAAGATGATGTATTGCTGACCAGGATATATGATGAGGAAGACCTTAAGGAAATGATAGCCTTTAATAACGGAGGTGACAAAGGTGTCATTTTTTTGGGGATAATGGCTAAGGGCACCGGACGACTGACCTTCAGGGCTTTTCATAACAGATATTCAAGAGATGATCTGGGTATATTTATTCCCGGAGGGGAGAGGATCGTAAGTGAGGACAGGGAGGAGATATTCGGATATTTCGAACCCGGCGATCTTAAGCCTCCCTTATGTGTATATTTTGCGGGTTACAGGACCATGGAAGGCTTCGAAGGTATCAATATGATGAGAGAGATGAAGTGCCCGTTTCTACTCTTATCTGATGCCCGGCTCGAAGGCGGCAGCTTCTATATCGGTTCCGATGAATATGAGAATAATGTAGTTTCGTTGATCAGGAAGTATATGAGTCGCCTCGGTTTTGACCCGAGTCAGGTGATCATTTCAGGAGTCTCTATGGGCAGCTTTGGCGCTCTGTATTACGGTTGTGATATCATGCCCTATGCTATCTTGGTGGGCAAGCCTCTTACAAGTCTTGGTAATGTGGCTTCTAATGAAAGAATCCTTCGTCCGGGAGGATTCCCTACATCACTTGATGTGCTGCTCAAATCGAGCGGCGGTCTGGACGAAGACAGCATTAAGCGCCTGAACGATAGATTCTGGGATAAATTCGATAATGTAAGATGGAATGATACGCAGTTCATTGTTTCATATATGATCGAGGATGATTATGACAGCCGGTCTTATTCCGATCTTCTGGGTCATCTCCACTCCGTCGGAGTGACAGTATACGGTAAGGGTATCCATGGTCGTCATAATGATAATACGCCTATGATCATCGGATGGTTCATCAGCAGATTGAAGAAACTGCTGAGTGAGGACTTTGGACGGAATGTCTGAATAAAGGCAGGGTGTGTTTGTGGAAAAAAAGCTGATATCTGGAGAAAAATGGAATATATACTGGATGGAATATTCGGCCAATACCTATCTCTACGGCTCTACTATCAGGTATATAGCCAAAGATCATGTGGAATACTGTAATGAGCTTATGCCACCGGGAACCGTCATCAAGGAATGGTTCTCCAAGGTCAATTATCAGGAGAAGCGAATCGAACCCGAACTGCCCATGATCGACGGTGAGACGGACTACAGGATAAGCATCAATATAAGCGGTCCCGATATCGAGTCCTGCATCATCCGTCTTGTGTTCTACGACAGATACGAGCAGGAGGCGGGCAGTCTTATTCTTACAGAAAAAGAGCAGGACTTCAAGTGTCCGCTCAAGACATACAGTTACAGCATTCAGCTGATCAACGGAGGCATGGATCGGTTTGTTTTTCATTCAATAACGATCAGTGAATTGATCAGCGAGGCAGAGGGAGATTCTATTAACGTCAATGGATAAGGGCTTATCATTCAGGCAAATGAATAAACTGCTGGATAAGGTCAAGGATCAGATGGAGCTCATGAGTCGTCTGAATGATGATGAGTTGGCGGCCTATACCGACATCTTCAAGAGACGTCTTAAGAACGGTGAGGATCTGGACAGTCTCTTGCCGGAAGCATTTGCGGTAGTGGCAGAAGCCGATTATCGTATACTCGGGAAAAGGCCTTATGATGTTCAGATACTCGGCGGGATAGCACTTCATGCAGGCATGCTGGCGGAGATGGCTACCGGTGAGGGCAAGACGCTGGTGGCTACCATGCCCTTATATCTTAATGCTCTTGAAGAAAAAGGAGCTATCCTGGTAACGGCCAATGAGTATCTTGCCTTAAGAGACGCTGCTGAGATGGGCGAAGTATATTCCTTCCTGGGACTTGCGGTCGCTGCGGGAGTCACAGCCAAAGCAGAGGAATCTTTTACCAATGATGAGAAGAGGAAGATATACGGAGCGGATATTGTATATACTACCCACGGAACGCTTGGCTTTGATTATCTGTTCAATAATCTTGTCAGTTCGGCAGCTGACAGATTCATGAGGGAGCTGCATTATTGTATCATCGATGAGGCGGATTCGGTTCTGCTGGATGCGGCACAGATGCCTCTTGTGATCTCTGGTTCTCCGAGAGTCCAGTCCAATCTCTACCGGTTGGCTGATTTTTTCGTCAGCACTCTGAAGGAGGGACGAGATTATATAGCAGAAGAGAAGAAGACCTGGCTGACGGCCGAAGGTTCAAGGCGGGCAGAGGAATTCTTTGGAATAGATAATTTTTACGGACATGAACATTTTGAAGTTAACAGACACGTGATCCTTGCGCTTAGGGCGCATAAGCTCTTTAGAAAAGAGAAGGACTACATGGTCTCTGAGAAAGGTGAGCTGATACTGCTTGACAGCGGAAGCGGAAGAATGATCCCCGGCGTTAAGTTAAGAGGAGGTCAGCATCAGGCTTTGGAGACAAAAGAGAAGATAGAGATATCGCAGGAGAACAGATCGGTGGCATCTATCACCTATCAGAATCTGTTCCTTCTGTTCGACAAGATGTCCGGGATGAGCGGTACCATATCTGATGCCAGGGAGGAACTCTTCGATGTATACGGTAAGCGTGTGGTAGTGATCCCAACACATCGCAAGAAAAAGAGGATCGACTATCCTGATCTGTTCTATCCCAATGCCGACAGACAGTTCGCAGCGGCCATAGAAGTGGCGCTTACAGCACATGAGAACGGACAACCGGTGCTTATAGTTGTCTCCACAATAGGTGAGACCGAGCTGGTATCCAAGATACTGGTCCGCAATCAGATACCTCATAATGTGCTTAATGCCAATAATGCTTTCTGGGAGGCAAGTATCATTAAGGAAGCAGGTCAGCCGTATTCCGTGACCGTGGCGACATCCATGGCAGGTCGAGGAACGGACATCAAGCTCGGTGAAGGCGTGGAAGAACTCGGAGGTCTGTGTGTCATCGGAATAGGCCGAATGAGCAATATACGTCAGGAGCGTCAGGCCAGAGGCCGTGCCGGCAGACAGGGGGATCCCGGCAGCAGCCGTTTCTTCGTATCCCTTGAGGATGAGGTGGTGGCCAATTACGGCGAGAAGACTCTGCGGAAATATACCGATGAGAGACGCAGGATCAGCCGTGGCAAGCTTAAGCGCATCATCAATATGTCGCAGAGGATCGGTGAAGATGTGGCGGTGACTTCAAGATCCAAGGCCATGAGTTATGATCAGGTTCTCAGAAAACAGCGAGAACTTATGTATGGCATCCGCAACAAGCTTCTGGATGGCGGTACAATCGCCGGAGAGCGCATAAGCGAGATCGCTCTGGGCAATATCGACGACTTTTTTAAGGCCAATAAGTATTTTAACAGGGAAGTGCTGAACAGATTTGTTCTTGATAATATATCGTATGAACTTGTTCCGGAGCTTGAGATGGTGGATCTGCAGAACAGGGAAGAGGTCAAGATGATCCTCAATGAGCTTGTTGTGACCCGTCTCAAATATCAGGAGAAAAAAGCGGGCACTAAGAAAAGTATGAAAGATTTTGTACGTATTGCGGCGCTTAATGCTCTCGATGACGCATGGGTAGAGCAGGTCGATTATCTGCAGCAACTCCAGTCGGCGGTCACCAGTCGTTCGGTGGCGCAGCGCAATCCTCTGTTTGAGTATCAGAAAGAGGCGCTGGAATCTTTTGGAAGAATGGAGAAGACCATTCAGACCAATATGATACGTAATATCCTGTTGAGTGATATCTATATAGATAAAAAGAAGAAGCTGCATATCCTTCTGCCGTAAGCTGTTACAGTAAGTTATGACGACAGAGTGATAGCGGCAGTAAGAATGGCTGTATGCCAGCAGTAGTAAGATATAAAAAGAGGTTATCTGTATGATCTATAGTATTAATCTTGGAATAGGATGGGCAAGTAGCGGAGTGGAGTATGCCCAGATCTACAGGGCTAAGATGCTTCGTAACATCAAGCAGTCTGCAAAATTCATCTTCACGGATATGTTTCCGGTGGAGAATATCGAGCATATGACCAGGAATATTGGATTCGAGGATGATGAGGTTATTTGGCTGTATACTTATTTTACTGACAGAGAGATCGCCCCGGTCACATATACTCTTGATATGTTGGAGAAGACTTTCCATACGACTCAGTTTAATAAGTCAAGGAACGGAAAGGTCGTTAAATATCAGTTTGAAGGCAGGAATAACTTTTATACCGCTTATATGACTGATGAGACGGGAGACAGGGTGCACCGTGTAGAACTGGTGAGCAGGGGGTTTCTTATCCGAAAAGATTATTATACTGACAGCAGGCTTTATTCAGAGTATTATGCTCCCCTGGATGATGCCGCTCACCTGTATCAGAGGAGATTCTTTAATAAGAACGGCACTGTTGCATATGAGGAGATCATCGATGACAATAATGCCATGTATAAGTTCCCTGATGTTATGGTCTGCTCAAAAGCTGAGCTTGTGGAACTTATGCTCAGGAAAATGGATCTTACCGAGAAAGATATACTTCTTATAGACCGAACAACGGGAATAGGTCAGGCGATATTGAGTTCCGGGACCAAAGCTAAGAAGGGTATAATCATTCATGCCGACCATTATTCCGAGAGAAATGCCAATGAAGAGAATATTCTATGGAATAATTATTATGAATATTCCTTTGATATGCATAAACATATAGACTTCTATGTGACGGCTACGGAAGTCCAGAAGAAGATACTGGCCGAGCAGTTCATGGAGGTGTATGGAGCGAAGCCTAAGATATTCGCCATTCCGGTTGGCAGTCTTAAGGAACTTAAAGTTCCCGGAGAGAATGGCAGACGTAAGCATTCGCTTATCACTGCATCAAGACTGGCCACAGAGAAGCACGTTGACTGGCTTGTCAGGGCTGTTAAGATCGCAAGAGAGACTGTGCCCGATATAACTCTTGATATCTATGGCAAGGGCGGAGAAGAAGATAAGATCAGCGATCTCATCAAGGAGCTTGAACTGGAGGATAGTGTAAGGCTTATGGGTCAGCATGATATGACGGATATATATCAGGATTATGAAGCTTACTATTCAGGCTCTCAGAGTGAAGGATTCGGACTTACTCTTATGGAGGCCATAGGTGCCGGACTTCCCATAATCGGCTTTGATGTCAGATACGGAAATCGTAATTTTATAGAGAATGGAAGGAACGGTTATCTTATCGGAGTGGATGATGATACCGATCAGAAGGATAAGATCCGGATGCTGGCGGAAGCGGCCGTTAAGCTCTTTACCGAGGCTGATATGGATGAATTCCATCATAATTCATATGAGAAAGCAAGAGAATATCTTACAGAGGAGGTTGGGCTGAAATGGAAAAGATTAATAGCGCAGATGATGTGATCTTCCTCTTTGATACATTTAACGAAGACAGTGAGAAGTTGTATTCTTCATTCCTGTTGTCGGGGAAAAGATATCCGGCACTGGTCTTCGAGGAAAACGGCTTTCTTCCGGACGGAGTTACATCTTTTTTCGGATATTATATGGGGGACTATAGAGAGGCTAAGGATTATCTTGGACGTCCCAGATACTTTAATCAGGTAGAAGTGCCTGATCTGTGGGAGATACGCAGTACCAACAGCGGTGGCAATATATATGATCTGTATCAGGAGAGAGGCAGGATATTCTACAGGGAGCCGAGAAACAGGAGGCAGGTATCTATTATTGACTGGCTTGATGATAAAGGAGTCGTAAGAGCGAGCGATCATTATAATAAATACGGCAGTATCTATGCGAGGACGGTGTTCAATAAAAAAGGCCGTAAAGTCAATCGATCATATTTTGACGGAAAAGGCAGGGAAGTGGTTCAGGAGAATTATGTGACTAAGGACATAATCCTGAATGACGGTGATGTCGTGAGGATATTCAATAACAGAACGGAGTTCGCTCTGTTTACCATTAGGAGGATGGGATATGAGAATTCGGCACTCTATTATAATTCGTTGTCCTTCCCGTTCTTCACTTCGGAACGGCTTCCGGATAACGGCGGCAGGGATATACTGTTCTGGCAGGAGAAGATAAATAAGAACATGCCCGGCAATATGCGTATCATCGTTGATGAGCAGTCTGTAAGAACGGGGCGGATCATGGTACAGCGTCGTGACAGTTACGATAAGCTTATGGCGGAGACCGGTCATAATAATATATTCACACAGCTGGGGTATGTATATGAATTCAAAAGGCAACCTTACTGGGGGAATGACGCACTGATATGCACCAACAGTGATAATATTGAGAAATTGACCGAATTGGTTCAGGGAATGCCCGAGATGACTTTCCATATTGCTGCGCTGACAGAGATGTCATCCAAGCTGTTGGATATGGGCAGATATGACAATGTCAGACTGTATCCCGGGGCAGGTGTCAATAAAGTCGATGAACTGTTTGATATGTGCAATTACTATCTTGATATCAATCATGAGAGTGAGATCCTTGCAGCTGTTAAGAAGGCATTTTTGTCCAACCTGGTCATTATGGGATTCGAGGAGACAGTTCACAATAGAGAGGTGATCGCTGAGGATTATCTGTATCCTGCCGCGAAGGTTGAAGATATGATCAATGATCTGAGGAAGATAGTTAATGACAGACATCTGTATTTGTCTTATATAGATGTCCAGCATGAGAAGGCAATGAGCCTTAAGAGTTATGAAGGTACGGTCTGAGCAGGGATGACGGACCGGGAGAAGCATTCCGGATGACCAAAGTGAATAAGGAATGGTGATATTTGGATAGCCAAAGCAAATAAGGGATAGTGATATTCGGATAACCAAGCAAGTAAGGGATAGTAATGTTCCGGATGATTAAAGTGAACAAGGAATAGTGATATTCCGGATGAATAAAAGGAGAATGTAAAAATGGGAGAAACAATGAAGGATTATGAAACAATGCTTGAGAAGTCTTACGACATCATGGGGGACGGTGTCCATGATACGGATGCACTGCTGGCGTGGAGAAGGGCAGCAGAGTTAAAGGAATCTCAGGAGAATATCACCGTTAAGGTCACAGGGATCGTTAAGGGTGGTGTTGTGGCCGATCTTGAGGGACTTAGAGCTTTTATCCCCGCGTCAAGGCTTACGCTGCAGAGAGTGGAAGACCTTAATCCGTTCCTTGAGCAGGAGATAACAGTCAGAGTATTTGAGGCTGATATGGAGGCTGATAAGCTCATCCTGTCTGCACGAGAGATACTTAAGGAGCAGAGAGAAGCCGATAAGAAGGCGGAGATAGCTCAGATCAAGGTGGGAACAGTACTTCACGGAAAAGTAGCTACAATCAAGGATTATGGTGTCTTCATCGATCTTGACGGAGGCTTATCGGGACTCTGCCATATCTCGCAGATCTCTCATACAAGGATCAAGCATCCAAAGGTTGTACTTGAGGAAGGACAGGAAGTCGATGTTAAGGTCATCGAGATCAAAGACGGCAAGCTGTCTCTGTCTATTAAGGCTCTTCTTGACGCACCCGAAGAAGAGACAGAGCCTGAATATGAGCTGCCAAAGTCAGAATCGATCGGAACATCAATGGCAGATCTTCTTAAGAACTTTAGCCTGGAATAGGACTCCGCTTTATCATACCGATCGGTCATTGCAACCTGATCTATGTTAGGTTTAGTGCATGATCCGGGGGCGTGGTGATCATTCAGTGCAGATATATGTATGACAGTACGTTAAACTTTTTCTTTACGAGCGCTGCGTGCAATGTTATATTGTGATAGGAGTTTTTTTACTGATGCTTTTACCGGCTTGAGGATGGTCATACAGATCAGTAATAAAAAGTCAGGTATCAAGTATCTGTTTGTTCAGCATCAGGTATCAGGTGTTATACTATCATTTAGTTATTAGGAGGGATCTAATGAATATTGTGTGTTTGGACCTTGAAGGCGTACTCGTACCGGAGATTTGGATCGCATTTGCAGAGGCAAGCGGTATTCCGGAGCTTAAGAGAACGACCAGAGATGAGCCCGATTATGATAAATTAATGAATTGGAGACTGGGCATCCTTAAGGAGCATGGACTTGGTCTTAAGGAGATTCAGGAGACTATAGCAGGTATAGATCCCATGCCGGGCGCAAGGGAGTTCCTTGATTCGTTAAGAGAGATCACACAGGTCATAATAATCAGTGATACATTCACACAGTTTGCAGCGCCTCTTATGAAGAAGCTCGGATGGCCTACAATATTCTGCAATGAACTTGAAGTTGCCGATAACGGAGAGATAACGGGATTCAAAATGAGAATTGAGAACTCCAAGCTCTCAACAGTTAAAGCATTGCAGTCAGTTGGATTTGAGACGATAGCATCAGGTGACAGCTTTAATGATCTCGGAATGATCAAGGCAAGCAAGGCAGGATTCTTATTCAAGAGCCCTGATAAGATCAAGGCTGACAATCCTTCACTTCCTGCATTCGAAGAGTATGATGAGTTGCTTGACGCGATCAAGAAGGCATTATAGACTATAAGATCAATTACATTCAGCGGGTAAAACTCAGTTCACAGATGTTTTATCCGCTGTGTTTATTTAATAGAAATGGCTTCTTATCACATAAACACGCTTCGCCAAGGATGCGCACTCGCGCGAAAGGAGCTGTAAAGCCTCCGCATTTTTGTGTAATACGGCGATACATTTGACTGTTTAAGAAAGGGGGAGATACCTTGATCGAACTTAATATAGATGATCTTGACCTTGATCGGATAGCCGACAGTGGTCAGTGCTTCAGGTGGCATAAGGCGGACGATAAGGAGTACATTATTCCCCATCGCGATAGGCTGCTGCATATATCCCAGAAGGGTGACCGCTTTAAGGCGGATTGTACTCAGAGCGAGTGGGACGAAGTGTGGAGCCGGTATTTTGACATGGATACGGATTACGCTGCCATCGGCAGGAAGATCATGGCTTCGGATAATGAATACCTGAGAGCGTCTTACGAGGCCGGTAAAGGCATCCGCATCTTGCGTCAGGATCTGTGGGAGATCATGGTCTCCTTCATGATATCGCAGAATAACAATATCAAGCGCATTAAGACGTCCATAAGTAATATCTGCCTGAAAAACAACAGGCTACTGGGGGATATTCGTATGTCCGGAACGGACAGTGCCCGCACGGACGCCGGTGGGCAGATTGATGGATCGGAAGCGGTGTTCTGTGCTTTTCCTGAGCCGGATGAGTTAGGTGCGGGATTTTTTGACGATACGACATTGGGACTGGGTTATCGTAATGAGTATCTGAAGGCTTTGTATGAGTGGGGAAGGAATCACGCTGATGAATTACGTGGACTCTCTGAGTTGTCCTATGAGGAGAGTTACAAGAGGCTGACAGCGATGTACGGAATTGGGGCTAAGGTGGCTAATTGTATATGTCTTTTTGGGCTTCATCATATTGACGCTTTTCCGATCGATACGCATGTTAAGCAGATACTTGACGCGCATTTTCCGGAGGGATTTCCGTTTGAGGATTTTCAGGGCGTTTCGGGGATAGTACAGCAGTATATGTTTTATTACAAGCAGTTTCTTGGGCGATAGTATTTCATCATGGCGAGATTCATGCAGAAGAGAATCTTTTGTGATTGCCTAACTGTATGGTATACTGCGGTCATACCTGTAGGTTAAATATTCACTAATAGTAGTTTCAGTGATAAAATCATAATAGTGTGAATAACAGATTAGTGACATTACCGTCACGGAAAGAAGATAAGATGGAAATAAAACCTTTTGAGAAGAAGGTATATCTTGCCAGTCCGTATATGCACGGAGAAGAGCAGATGTATGTTAAGGAAGCCTTCGATAAGAACTGGATAACCACAGCGGGTGAAAATATCAATGAGTGGGAGCGCATGGTAGCGGAGAAGACAGGGGTGTCCTATGCGATAGGTCTGTCATCGGGAACTGCTTCGCTTCATATGGCTTGCAAGCTTGCAGGACTTAAGCTGTACGGTCAGCCTGAAGTGGGCAAGGGAGCGTTGTGCGGTAAGCGTGTCTTCTGTACGGATATGACTTTCGATGCTACGGTCAATCCCATAGTGTATGAAGGCGGAATCCCCATATTCATTGATACGGAATACGATACATGGAATATGGATCCT
This sequence comes from Lachnospiraceae bacterium, assembly GCA_024684085.1. Lineage (GTDB taxonomy): Bacteria > Bacillota > Clostridia > Lachnospirales > Lachnospiraceae > Colinaster. The sequence goes on from JAIKXM010000035.1 coordinate 15,925, forward strand.
GTGGCTCTTGAAAAGGCATTTGAGATCTATCCTGATGTGAAGCTTATAATGCTTGCACATCTCTACGGAACACCCTGCAAGATGGATGAGATCAGAGCTATTGCCGAGAGACACGGAGCGATCATAATCGAAGATGCGGCCGAGTCTTTCGGAGCGACATATAAGGGTAAACAGACCGGTAGCTTTGGCGAGTACGGCTGCCTCTCAGCTAACGGTAATAAGATAATAACGGCGAGCACGGGAGGATTCCTGCTTACCGACAGCTTTGAAGATTGTGAGAAGGTCAAAAAATGGTCGACTCAGGCAAGGGAAGCCGCCCCCTGGTATCAGCATGAAGAGCTTGGTTATAATTATCGTATGAGCAATATCGTGGCCGGCATCGGAAGAGGCCAGATGCTTCATCTTGATGAGCATATCGCCATGAAGAAGGCTATATATGAGAGATATAAGGAAGGCTTCAAGGATCTTCCTGTTAAGCTTAATCCCTATGAAGAAGGCGTTGCCGAACCCAATTACTGGCTTTCATGTATGCTGATCGATAAGGAGGCAATGGGACGTCAGGTGAGATCCGAGAAGGAAGCACTTTTTATCAGGGAATCCGGAAAAACAACTCCGACTGAGATCCTTGAGACCCTTTCAGAATACAATGCAGACGGCCGACCTATCTGGAAGCCCATGCACATGCAGCCGATCTACAGGCTGAATGCCTTTATAACCAAGGAAGGTAACGGAAGGGCAAGAACCAACGCCTATATTGAAGGCGGATGTGTAGATGTGGGAATGGATATCTTCGAGCGAGGTTTATGTCTCCCAAGTGATATCAATATGACGGCCGACCAGCAGGATATCATAATTGAGATCATAAAAGGCTGTTTCCGTTAGTATTTTTTCAGATATATTTTGATACAGGCTAAATAATGGAGACTTTTGATTAATGATGAAAGACAGACATGTTCCTTACGGCCCATATGAAGCGGTTATAAAACCGGTGTTGGGGTGGCTATTGGCTCTTTTGTTTGTGCTCCTGTTCTGGTGGCTATATATTATTATTGCCCTGCTCATAAGGAGTAAGCTCGGAAGTCCCGTTCTCTTCACACAGGAGAGACCGGGTAGGATCAATCCCAAGACGGGTAAGGAGAAGATATTCAGATTATATAAGTTCAGAAGCATGGCAGATGCCAGAAACAGTAAAGGTGAGCTGCTATCCGATGAAGAGAGATTGACTCCCTTCGGACAGAAGTTAAGAAGAACCAGTCTGGATGAATTGCCTGAGATCCTGTTCAATATACTGATCTTCAGGAATATGAACTGGATAGGACCCAGACCTCTTCTGGTCAAGTATCTTGACAGATATTCGGAAAGACAGCATCACAGACATGACGTTAAACCGGGATTGACCGGTCTGGCTCAGGTCAACGGACGTAATGCCATCACATGGGAAGAGAAATTCGAATATGATCTTAAGTATGTTGAGAAGGTTACTTTTCTTGGAGACGTAAGCATTTTGCTTAAGACTGTCAAGGCGGTAGTGGCCAGAGACGGTATAAGTTCCGAGACATCCGTTACCATGGAGGAATTTAAATGAAAAAACTGGTCATTATCGGTGCAGGCGGACACGGAAGGGTGATCGCCGACATCGCACGACTCAACGGATATGAAGATATCATCTTTTTGGATGATGACACGAGTGTCACTGACTGTGGTCGCTACAAGGTGAAAGGTACTGCAAAAGATGCTGTAGACTTTGCAAAATCGGGATATGACATTAGTGTCGCCGTGGGTAATTCCAAGATAAGAGAGAGGCTTATAGAGGATCTGATGAGTACCGGTAAGATAGTCAGTCTGATCCATCCTTCGGCAGTGATCGGAGAAGAAGTCAGCGTGTTGACCGGCACAGTCATAATGGCCGGAGCGGTGATCAATCCGGGGGCGAGCATAGGAAAAGGCTGTATAATCAATACCGGAGCTTCAGTAGACCATGACAATACAGTGGGAGACTATTCTCATATATCAGTAGGTGCACATCTTGCGGGAACGGTCACCGTAGGCAGACATGTCTGGGTGGGCATTGGTGCTTCGGTAAGTAATAATCTCGAGATCTGCGACGAGGTTACACTTGGCGCGGGCGCAGTTGTCATTAAAGACATTATCGAATCCGGAACATATGTCGGAGTCCCGGCAGGTCGGATATAATGTGGTCCATCCAATGAAAAAGGAAAATATGATTTGAACTCTATTATCATTATAGCCGGGATTGAGTTTCAATCCCGGCTATAATAACAATATACAGAATAATCGCTAATTAGTAATGCCTGTTAGTATTCAGATGCGTCCAAGTGCTGTATCAAGCAGCATGTAAAGAGTCTCGTAATTGATGGGCTTGGCAAGATAACCGACAGCCCCGTCAACGGCTTCATCATGAGCAAAAGCGGAAGTTGCCGTCATGAAGATTATCTTTGCATCGGGAACCATCTTCCTTAATGCGGAAGCGATCTCTGTGCCTCTCTTACCGGGAAGGATGATGTCCATGAGAAAGACATCGTAGTTGTTGCCGTTTTTAACGGACTCCAATAATTCATCACCGGAAGAAAAAGAGAAACTCTCCAATGATACCCCTTTTTTGATCATATAGAAATTCAACCATTGCTTCAGCATCTCCTGCTGAATCATACTGTCGTCACAGTGAGCTATTCTTACCATGCGTACCCCCATAATACAAAAGGATCTGGTCCAATTGAATCACATTTATTCCCCGTGTTAATTAGTAGTATAAAGGTCGTTTGTTACAGATTTGTTAAAAAGTTCTGAATTATATATTAATACGACGCAATTAACTGAAATCGTGTTAATTATAAAACAAAAACGGTAGAATTGCAAGACTTCTTATGCTACAATACGTATAAGAATAGGAACTTATTCCTATATCCAATGTTAATGGCCTAAAGTCAATAAAAAAGACGGAGGACTTGCCTATGAAATTGATGTTTATCGGCGCAGCCAGGGAAGTAACGGGGAGTTGTCATTATCTTAATGCCTGCGGTAAACACATTCTGGTGGATTATGGTATGGAACAGGGTCAGAACGTCTTCGAGAACGTGGATCTGCCGGTTGAGGCTCCATTGATCGATTATGTGCTTCTGACACATGCTCATGTTGACCATTCCGGAATGTTACCTCTTCTCTATGCAAAAGGCTTCAGGGGACAGATATTTACTACAGAGGCAAGTGCAGATCTTTGTAGCATAATGTTGCGAGACTGTGCGCATATTCAGATGCAGGAAGCTGAGTGGGCCAATCGTAAGGCTAAGCGTAGTTCCGAAGTGAAAGCCGTAGAGCCTGTGTACACCATGGAAGATGCTGACGGTGCGATCAGACATCTGGTTCCCTGTTCTTATGAACAGGACGTGGAAGTATGCGACGGCATCAGGATAAGGTTCTCCGATGTCGGACATCTCCTTGGATCAGCCAGCATTGAGGTATGGATATCTGAGGACGGTGTTGACAGGAAGATCGTATTCTCAGGTGATATCGGTAATAAGGATCAGCCTTTGATCAAAAATCCCAAATACACCGAGACTGCCGATTATGTAGTAATGGAGTCTACCTACGGTGACAGATTACATTCTTCGGAGAAGCCTGACTATGTGAAGGAACTTGCGGAGATAATCCAGACCACTTTTAACAGAGGCGGTAATGTAGTCATTCCTTCATTCGCAGTCGGTCGTACACAGGAGATGCTCTATTTCCTGCGTAAGATCAAGGAAGACAGAATGATCGAAGGTTTTCCCGATTTTCAGGTATTCGTAGATAGTCCTCTGGCAGTTGAGGCTACGGGAATATTCCATAAGAATCAGTTGGAATGCTTCGATGAGGAAGCAATGGAACTTGTTAACAAAGGGATCAATCCGATCACTTTTCCGGGATTGAACCTTAGTATCACAAGCGATGAATCTAAGGCGATCAACTTCGATATGACGCCGAAGGTCATCCTCTCAGCATCGGGTATGTGCGAGGCCGGTCGTATAAGGCATCATCTTAAGCACAACCTGTGGAGACCCGAGTGTACCATTCTTTTCGTAGGATATCAGGCTGTAGGTACATTGGGAAGAACGATTGTTGACGGAGCCAAGGAAGTAAGACTCTTTGGTGAACCAATCGAGATAAGAGCAGAGATCAAGACACTTGTCGGACTCAGCGGACATGCGGATAAGAACGGACTGTTAGAGTGGATAGGAGCTTTTAAGACTCGTCCGAAGATGGTATTCGTTGTGCACGGCGAAGACGGTGTCGCGGAGAGTTTTGTACAAACACTTATTGACGAATGCGATCTGGATGCGTATGCTCCTTATAGTGGCACACGTTATGACCTTGCATCGGGAACCTTCGATTACGAAGCACCTCCCGTACGTATCGTACCCAAGAAGAAGTCCGTATCCGATGTATTCTCAAGGCTTATTGCTGCCGGACAGCGTCTTATGGGCGTTATTAAGAGGAATGAAGGCGGTGCCAATAAAGATCTGGCCAAGTTCGCAGATCAGATCAACAGTCTGTGCGATAAATGGGACAGATGAACATGACCAGGAAGGGAACAGGAAGTCAAAGCCAATAAGGTCTTGGCAGGATAGGTAGTTAGTAATGAGTTACGCAGACAGAGTTTTTGTAAGTATGTGCCGTGATATTCTTGATAACGGTACGAGCACCGAAGGAGAGAAGGTTCGCCCGGTATGGCCGGACGGAACTCCCGCTTATACCATCAAGAAGTTCGGGGTGGTGAACAGGTATGATCTGAGGGAAGAGTTCCCTCTGCTTACTCTTCGCCGAACGGCACTTAAGAGCGCAACGGATGAGATCCTCTGGATATGGCAGCAGAAGTCCAATAATATTCATGACCTGCATTCACATATCTGGGATGAATGGGCTGATGAGGACGGCTCCATAGGAAAGGCTTACGGCTATCAGCTCGGAGTTAAGCATCAGTACAAAGAAGGCATGATGGATCAGGTAGACAGGGTCATATATGATCTTAAGAACAATCCTTTCAGCCGAAGGATAATGACCAATATCTACGTTCATCAGGATCTTCACGAGATGAATCTTTATCCCTGCGCATACAGCATGACTTTTAATGTGACTCAGCGAAAGGGTGAAGACAAGCTTACTCTTAACGGCATTCTGAATCAGAGGTCACAGGATGTTCTGGCAGCCAACAACTGGAATGTTGTGCAGTATTCCGTGCTTCTGCATATGCTGGCAAGAGAATGCGATATGTATGTCGGCGAGCTCGTTCATGTGATAGCGGATGCCCATATCTACGACAGGCATATCCCTATCATAGAGGAGTTGATCGCAAGACCTCAGTTCGATGCACCGAAGTTCACACTCAACCCCGATGTCCATGATTTTTACAAGTTCACGCGCAATGACGTATCGGTTGAGAACTATGTGACAGGTGAGCAGATCACGAATATTGAGATCGCGATCTGATATCCGGCAAAAAGTCTTCATTAAAGTCAGACTCATGGTTGCAATGGCAGACCCCTTGTGGTTATAATAAAAACGTATTGATGTTTCGGCATGGGCTTAGGAGCGTCTTGAAGAAAAACAGGGGGCAATTAAGATGAATGCTATTGTAGCAGTTGATGCCAATTGGGCGATAGGCAATAAGGGTCAGTTACTTGTCAGTATTCCTGCAGATCATAAGATGTTCAGACAGGAGACTATAGGCAAGGTCGTTGTACTGGGACGTAAGACTATTGAGACCTTTCCGGGTGGCAAGCCGCTTGCGGGCAGAACCAATATAATCCTGACGGGGAATCCGGATTATAAAGCAGGTGATGCCATTATCGTACACAGCATTGATGAGCTTCTTGATAAGTTGAAGGAGTATCCTACCGAAGATGTATATATCATCGGCGGGGATTCAGTTTATCGTCAGATGCTTCCCTATGTGGATACGGTTCATGTGACCAAGATCGATCGCAAGTACGAGGCGGACGCATTTTTCTCCGATCTGGATGAAGATCCGGAATGGGAGATCGTTGCAGAGAGTGACGAGCAGACTTATTTTGATACGACGTATTCATTCGTGAAATACAAGAGGATCGGATAACCTGTGAGTCGGTTGTTTGATTAGTTTTATCAGTTGTGTGAAAGAGAAGAAAAAGTGAGTACTATTGTTAATGATTCGATATTACCTGAAGAACTCGCAGAAGTAGTAGAGTATCAGCAGGAAAAAGTAAGAAATGATCTTATAAGGGATCTTATAAGGTTACGTAAGGAACGTAGAATAACACAGGAGGAACTGGCGCTCAGAACAGGTATCGCCAGATCCAATATCTCGAGGATCGAGAAGGGTACTTATAACATTACTCTTGACACTCTTGTCAAGATCGCTGTAGGTATCGGAATGACTCTGGATATTAATCTTGTTGATTTCGAATAAGTTCCAAAGCGTGATCTTTATGTCCCGCAAGAACTGTGGCTCGTATAACTGAATATTGTTGTTAATTGGGTTCGGCAATGTCGAACCCTTTTGTTAGTGTCAGAAAGTCTTTGGCCTTTAGGGACAATTGATACCCGGTCGTTGCGAAGGAGTGAAGAGTTTTGACATATAAATTGGTTGATTTAGATGGGGATCGGTATGAGACTGATACACTGTGCGGATATACATCTCGACTCGGCGTTCACGGGCAATTTCGACAGAAATGACGCTCGTGTCAGAAAAAGTGAGTTGCTGGATGTTTTTACAAAAATGGTTGAAAAGGCGGCTGAGGAAGATGTAAGGGGTATCATCATAGCAGGCGATCTGTTTGATACTACATCCATAAGTCAGGATACGGTAAAAAAGGTTCAGGATGTGATTGTACGATATTCCGGACTGGACTTTTATTATATTAGTGGTAATCATGACAGTGACGGGTTCCTTACGCTTATGGATCACATACCGGATAATCTTAAGCTGTTCGAAGACGGATATGGCAGTTATGTGCTGTATGACCGTATGCAGATGGGTAAGAAGGTTGTGATCACGGGAGTCAATGAAGATCAAAATAAGGTCTTTCTTGATCGTCTGAATGAGGGATGTGATCCGGTTTTGTCAAAGGATGATATCAATATTGTTATCATGCACGGTATGCTGCGTTCGGCAGGCGGAGATGACTGTATTGATGTGAGGGAACTCAGAGGCAGGAATATAGATTATCTGGCACTTGGGCACATACACAGTTATATGTCGGGTTCCATTGATGACAGGGGATCTTACTGTTACAGCGGATGTCTTGAGGGAAGAGGTTTCGATGAGGCCGGAGAACACGGATATGTGGAGCTTGATATCGATGTGGAGAGCGGTCTTGTCTCGCATACTTTTGTGCCTTTGGAAGGAAGTAATATCTTAAGTGTCGATGTGGATGTCTCCGAATGTGATTCCATGGGAGATGTGATCAATGCGATAGAAGCAAGACTTGATCTGGAGGATGTGGATGAGAACAGTATGATAGAGATCATCCTTATCGGAGAAGTGGATGAGAGGGATGATATCATCACCGATCAGATCGAGAGATATTATGACCGCCGTTACAGGAAGACAAGAGTTAAGGATAATAGTGTTCTAAGGATCGATTATAAGAGGTTCAGCAGAGATTATTCGCTTAAGGGAGAATTTGTCAGGAATGTTATGGAAGCCACGGATCTGAGTGAAGAAGAGAAGGCTCTGACTATTAAGGTCGGGATTGCTGCTTTGGAATCCGATGGTGAGAGATTTGCTGACTGGCTAAGATGAGAATCAATAAGATAGAGATCGATAATTTCGGTAAGTTAAGCAATTACATATATGTTTTTCAATCGGGACTGAATCTGATCGAGACTCCCAACGGAAGCGGTAAGAGTACAACTGTTGCCTTTATACTGGCTATGTTCTACGGACTTGAATCAACAGGCAGGAAGGACAGCATACGTAATGAACGAAGCCGCTATAAGCCATGGCAGGGCGGTCGAATGGGTGGCAGTCTGACCTTCGAATGTGAGGGCAGAGAATATGTCATTACCCGTTACTGGGGAGAAAAGCCTTCCATGGATCACATGGAAGTTCGGAATGCCGTTACTAATGTGGTGACCGATATTCTTGGGGATCGTCCGGGTGAAGTCGTATTCGGACTGGACAGAGAGTCTTTTATGAGGACCTGTCTCAGGCGTCAGAGTGAGATGAACCTGACAATGACTGACGGCATCAGTAGCAGGCTTGGCGGTACTGACGGTATTGGCTTTGATATGGAAGGCTATGATAATGCCATAGAAGTGATCAAGGACAATCTTAATCACTTAAGTCCGTCAAGGAAGACAGGAGCTATCAGAAGGACTCGTGATGAGATCGCGGGGCTTAAGAGTGAACTTGGCGCCGAGAAGCGGGTGAGAGCATCTCTTGAAGAGTGCCGTACGATGTTACGCCGTCTTGCAGAAGAGAAGTCGGATAAGGAAGAAGAGATCGCCGAGCTTGGACGTTTCGATAGGGAAGCGGATGGTGAGTCCGACGAGAACCGCAAGCGTTACGATGGCGGTGAGTCCGGTGATGAAGATTTGCGTGGAGAATACCCTAAGCGTGATGAGGAAGATGAATATGATAGTATTCTGTGGGAAGCGGGAAGACCGAGAGTATGGGAGAGAGGATTAAGATTCGTACTGTTTCTTATGGTCGTTGCCGTTATCATATTCGTTATGGCAGCAACAGGTATTGTCATCATTCCTTCGCTTGAGAAAGAGATGGCAGTAGGGTTGGCCGGATTGCTTAGTGCCTTTATAGTGCTGGATTCTGTTGTCCTGTATAAAGGTTATAGGAGACGCAGAAGAAAGATAGAGAGGCTAAGGGCTGAAGAAGCTGACAGCAGGAAGATTAAGAGCCTTAGAACCGAAGAGGCTGACAGCAGGAGGATAGAGAGGCTAAGAACCGAAGAAGCTGACAGCAGGAAGAGGCGCACCGATTTGAGGGGCGAAATAACCTTCGCAATAGGTGAGTTGAATGATATAATGTCTAAGATCAAAAGATTGGAGAAACAGCAGGATTCGCTTGTCGCAGAGCTTAAGAAGTTCGAGGGTTATAAGGCGGATATTGAGGAATGCAGCGCGCGCCTTAATGAACAGGAGAAGTTGTATAAGGCATATGTCAATGCCGACAGATATCTGCGTAAGGCAAGGTCTGATATAAGTGAAGGATTCATGGAGCCGTTGCTTAATAGCTTCCGGCAGTATTATTCGGAAGCGACGGGAGAAGACGGCAACGATTACAGGATAGATGAGAACGGTAAGATAACACGTATAGAATACGGTATTCAGAGAGACGGAGAACTCTTAAGTCAGGGTAATAGGGATCTTAATGATCTGATGCTCAGACTTGCGTATGTTGATATCATATTCAGTGATAATAAGCCTGTGCTCATATTCGATGATCCGTTTGTCAATCTTGATGATGACAGGCTTCATGCCAATCTTGATCTTATGAGAAGAGTATCCGAGAAATATCAGGTTATCTATTTTACCTGCAGAAGGAATGATTATGGCAGATAAAAACGGGGCCGAGATCGTATCCGGCCTTAATAATGAATATATAAATGTTAAATTGTCCGATGTCATTAAGACCGGAAGCTACGGAGGCAATCAGAAGTTCTTCAAGCCTTTGGAAGGCACGGCCAATGAATATAAATACAGATATGGATGCGGTTTGGTGGCACTGGCAGATACTATACTCTATATGTCGACGGCCGTTAAGGGCAGTATGAAGGTAAAGGGAACGAAGTATACTTCGGATCTTGCTTCGATGGAAGAATATCGCGACTATTTTGACGGGATCGTGTCGATGACAGGATGGGTTCCTACGCCGATAGGTGCTACCAATGCTTGGCTTGTCTTCGCATTCAATCTCATGGCTGTCAGGAAATTAAGAGGATATGTCGGGTTCTGGGGACTGTCCAGACGTAAGATATTCGGAAGGGTGAACAGAATGTTATCCGAGAATATTCCGGTTATACTCTGTATTCCCAATGTGATCAATATCTTCAGACGAAAGAAATACAAGTTGAAGCTGTATGTACCTGATACCGATTGCAGACATTATGAGCAGGTCAATACTCATTTTGTCACAGTTACGGGTATCGTACAGCGAGGTGAGAGAATCTTTTATCGTGTTTCATCATGGGGGATGGAATACGAGATAGACATACGCGAATATGATCAGATGCTTAAGGGTCTGTTATTCGGTAATATACTGGGCAATGTTCTGGTGATCCGGAAGGTGTTGCCCTTATAGGGTTCGGCTGGTCTGACCCGGGAAGGTGTTTATTATGAATAGGGATATGACTAAGGGAAGCCCATGGGGACTTATCATAAGATTTATGATCCCTCTTATGATAGGTAATGTGTTCCAGCAGTTCTACAATATGGTAGATACCATTATAGTAGGTCGTTATGTCGGTGTAAAAGCGCTTGCGGCAGTCGGGGCAACCGGAACGATAATGTTCCTTATACTCGGATTCATGAGCGGACTGACAGGTGGCTTCACCGTTATCACTGCTCAGAAGTTCGGAGCAGGAGATGAATGCGGAGTTAAGAAGAGTGTGACTAACGGAGCACTTTTGGCAGTGATAATAACCGTGATCATGATGGTATTGTCGATGTCTTCGATGAGACATCTGTTGAAGCTTATGCATACGCCTGATGATATATTTGATATGTCTTATACATATATCATGATCCTGTTCGGAGGAATGTTCGCGACTGTCCTCTACAACATGGCATCAGGTCTTCTGAGAGCTGTAGGTAACAGTATAGTACCTTTGGTGACCCTTGTGTGCTCGGCTATACTTAATATAGTGCTCGATATCATATTGATCGCGTATGCGGGTATGGGCGTTGCCGGAGCGGCGCTTGCTACAGTTGTCTCGCAGTTTGTCTCGGGAGCGGCATGTCTTGTCTATGTGTCAAGAAAAGTCAAGATACTGATGCCTTCGAGGGAGCACTGGGTATTCGATGAGAGCTTCTATAAGCCGCAATTGCTTGTCGGTATTCCTATGGCTCTTCAGTTCTCCATAACGGCAATAGGAAGTATCATATTACAGGGCAGTCTTAATCTGCTTGGTTCGGTCGTTATAGCGGCCAATACCGCGGCCAATAAGGTCGATATGCTCTTTATGCAGTGCTTCCTTGCCATCGGACAGACAATGGCTACTTATACGGCTCAGAATACGGGCGTTAATGATGTTGATAGGATCAGAAAGGGTACGAGAGCCGCTACCGTAATTACGTGCTTTTTTGCGATAGCGATGGCTGTCATTGTCATTAATCTTGTAAGGCCTGTTGTCAGTTTCTTCTCGGCGGATATAACCGAGGAGATGCTCGGATATGCAGAGATATATATGAAGACCGTTGCAAGCTTCTATATACCGCTTGGACTGATCTTCGTGTTCCGTAATGTACAGCAGGGTGCCGGATACAGTTTCATGGCTATGGCAGCAGGAATAATGGAGCTGATAGGAAGAAGCATTATCGCGATGATCGGTGCGCATTATCTCAGCTACAATATCATCGTATATGCGAGTCCTGCGGCGTGGATACTGGCGGATATATTCCTGATATCGACGTATTTCGTGGTCATCAAGCGTCTGAATGCTATCGGGAATAAGAATGCGGTGGCTAATACGGAAGCTGCGGAGAGCTGATATCGGTAATTTGGAATATACAATAATATTTGATCGGGAAGGAAATTAAGATGAATAAGGATAATGAACTGATATGGGAGAAGGTAAGTGAAGAGCACATTGTGCGAGATGAATTTATTGATTTCAGAAAGAGCGCTTACAGATTCCCTAACGGAGAGGTGTTTGAGCCTTTCTACAGTTACAGCAGAAGGGATTATGTAGTGATCGTAGCAAGGGATGAAGACGGCAGATATATATGCGTGCGCCAGTTCAGGCAGGGACTTGAGAGGGTGACTACGGAGTTCCCCGCAGGCGGTATCGAGAGAGACGGAGAAGCTCAGTATGCGCGTAACAGTGACAAGGCGGCAGAAGACGCTCTGGACGCGGCCAAGAGAGAGCTGAGCGAAGAGACCGGATATACTGCGGATAAGTGGACACATCTTGGGACTTTTCCGGCCAATCCTACCATCGCCGATAACTATGCACACTTATTCTATGCATCAGGTTGTACTAAAGAGAGCGAGCTGTCTCTGGATGAAACCGAGTTCCTGGATGTGGATCTCTTTACAAGGGAAGAGATAGACGAGATGGTGAAAAACGGGGAATTTCCCCAGCCGATCCATGTATTGGGTATGCTCTTGGCTGATAGTTATTGTTCATAGGTATCTTTATGCTGCAGGTCAATAATTCTGGAAACGGCGCTCTCGCTCCGATGTGAGCGCAGCGGACACTAAGCTCGGCTTTGCCTCGCTAAGTGCCGACGCCCACATAGGCGTTTCTTGTGAAAATATTGACCTGCAGCTATCCCAAAAACACGGGGTGAACAGTAACTGCCGATAAGTCACAAAAGTGAGAAAAAGCCCTTGTTGAAAAAAACTAATATTGTGCTACAATTGTAATGTTGTACGTTCTGTTCAAACAGGCCGAAGCACTTGCAGCTTGGGCCGTATGAGAATGCATTTATAAAGTAACAGTATTAATATATCGGATTGGAGATTATGTATGGAACAGAAAATTATGTTGGGTAATGAAGCCATTGCCCGAGGCGCTTATGAGGCCGGAGTTAAGGTATCAAGCGCTTATCCCGGAACTCCCAGTACTGAGATAAGTGAGAATCTTGTACAGTATGACGAGATCTATGCAGAGTGGGCACCGAATGAGAAGGTTGCTGTTGAAGTTGCAAGCGGAGCTTCGATCAGCGGTGTTCGTTCGATGGCATGTATGAAGCATGTCGGACTTAATGTTGCAGCCGACCCTCTTTTTACCATGTCATATATAGGTGTTAAGGGCGGAATGGTGCTTGTAGTTGCTGATGATCCGGGTATGTACAGCTCACAGAATGAGCAGGATACCAGAATGGTAGGCCGTTCGGGAATGATCCCCGTTGTTGAGCCTTCTGATAGTCAGGAAGCTAAGGATTTCTTCAAGTATGCTTTTGATCTCTCAGAGAAGTACGATACACCCATGATACTTCGTACAACTACAAGACTTGCTCATTCACAGGGACTTGTTACTCTTGAAGAGAGATGTGAGCCCAACGATATTCCTTACGAAAGAGATATTCAGAAGCATGTAATGATGCCTGCAATGGCTATCAAGAGACATCTTCATGTTGAGAAGAGACTGAATGACATGGCACTTGATGCCTGCGACATGCCTATCAATAAAGTGGAGATGGGGGATACAAGCATAGGTTTCATTACCTGTGGTATCGCTTATCAGTATGTTAAGGAAGTATGCCCTGAGGCCAGTGTTCTTAAGCTTGGTCTTGTTAATCCTCTTCCTCGTAAGCTTATCGAGGATTTTGCATCAAAAGTTGACAGACTTGTCATTTTTGAAGAGCTTGAGCCTGTTATTGAAGAGCAGGTTAAGAGCTGGGGTATTGCCTGTGAAGGTAAGGAACTCTTTACTCGTCAGGGTGAGTACAGTGCCAATATGTTAAGGAAAGCTATCCTTAATAAGCCCGCAGAAGTTGATGAGGCTGAGCAGGTTCCTGCAAGACCTCCTATCCTCTGTCCGGGATGTCCTCACAGAAGTGTATATTCGGTACTTAATAAGCTTAAGATCCATGCAGCCGGCGATATAGGCTGTTATACTCTTGGTGCAGTTGCACCTCTGAGCGTTGTTGATACTACTATCTGTATGGGTTCTTCCATCTCATCTCTTCACGGAATGGAGAAGGCAAAGGGTAAGGAGTTCATCAAGAACTGGGTTGCGGTTATCGGAGATTCGACCTTCCTTCATACAGGTGTTAACTCACTTATGAATATGGTATATAACAAGGCAACAGGTACAGTGATCATACTTGATAATTCTACAACAGGTATGACAGGCCATCAGGATCATGCCGCAACAGGCAAGACTCTTAAGGGCGAGCCTACATATGCTATCAATATCTACAATCTCATCAAGGCGATGGGAATCGAGCATGTATATGAGATCAATGCTTTTGATACAGCAGAGCTTGAGACAGTGATCAAGCGCGAGCAGGAGAGAGATGAGGTATCCGTTATCATCACCAAGAGTCCCTGCGTACTCCTGAAGGGTCAGAAGTTCCCTGACAAGTGCGTTCCTCTCAGTGATAAGTGTAAAAAATGTGGCGCCTGCTTAAGACCCGGATGTCCTGCACTTACTAAGAATGCAGACGGAACAATATCAATAGATGAGACAATGTGTAATGCCTGCGGACTGTGCATGCAGTTATGCAAATTCGGAGCTATCGTTAAGGAGGCAAAATAATGACAACTACTAATATTATGATCGTTGGTGTAGGTGGTCAGGGAACTCTCCTTACCAGTAGAATCCTTGGTCGTCTTGCAAGCACGGCCGGATATGATGTTAAGATCTCTGAAGTTCATGGAATGAGCCAGAGAGGCGGAAGCGTAGTAACTTATGTAAGATATGGCGAGAGTGTAGCTGAGCCTATCGTAGAAGAGGGTCAGGCCGATGTACTTATCGCTTTTGAACGTTTGGAAGCACTCAGATACCTTCACTTTGTGAAGAAGGACGGAACCGTTATCGTTAATGATCAGAGAATGGATCCCATAACGGTAGTTACAGGTCAGGCTGAATATCCCGAAGGTATCATTGAGAAGATTCAGAGCCGTCGTAAGACTCTTGTAGTTGATGCAATGGATGTTGCACTTAAGATCGGTTCTCCGAAGTCTTTCAATGTTGTGGTACTTGGTGCAGCAGCTAAGAGTATGTCTTATACCAGGGAACAGTGGATCGAAGTTATCAAGAATACTGTTCCGCCTAAGACTATCGATAAGAATCTTGAGGCATTTGAAGCCGGCTATTCTATGTAAGTCGAATGATATGTATACAGACTCCCACGGGTGATGACCTGCGGGAGTCTGTATTGGTATAGGCCGGCTAAGGATGCGCACTCGCGCGAAAGGTATATGATGCTAAAGCATCCGCGCTCGGCACGAGAATGTCGCAAGCGACATTCTTTCTTGCGCAATAGGAAATTGCTTCCTATTACGCAAAAAGCGCTCCGCTAAGGATGCGCACTCGCGCGAAAGGTATATGATGCTAAGGCATCCGCGCTCGGCGCGAGAATGTCGCAAGCGACATTCTTTTTTGAAAGGGGATTGAAAATATGGATTTTGTAATGATTGAAACAGGTTGGCTTTCGATACTTCCGCCGATCATAGCTATAGTATTGGCGCTTATAACCAAGGAAGTCTACGCTTCTCTTTTTGCAGGTATCATATCAGGAATGCTGATCTATGCCTATGTGGGTGATGGAACGCTTATATCGGCTGTGGCAATGACCTTTGACATGATGAGCAGTAAGATCGCGGACAATGCGTATATGATCATCTTCCTGGCATTGCTATGGGCAGTAGTAAGTCTGGTGTCGAAATCCGGAGGAAGTGAAGCGTACGGAAAGTGGGCGGGAGCGAAATTAAAGAGTAAAAGATCAGCTGCGCTTGCCACATCACTTTTGGGAGTGCTGATCTTTATTGATGACGGCTTTAACTGTCTGACTGTCGGAACGGTAATGAGACCGATAACCGACAGACTGAGAATCTCAAGGGAAAAGCTTGCCTATATCATAGATGCCACGGCGGCGCCGGTATGTATCATTGCTCCTGTATCCAGCTGGGCTGTTGCCGTTGCCAGCGAAGTGAGCGAAAAGAACGGATTTAATATATTCCTTTCTACCATACCCTATAATTTCTATGCGCTAATGACCATTCTTATGGTGCTTGTAATAAGCATAACCGGAAGGGATTTCGGACCTATGAAAAAAGCGGAGACTGATGTGGCCGTTAAAGCCATGGATGAAGTATCCGAATCGGATGAAACAGGGTCAAAGGGTAAGGTGATCGATCTTGTTCTTCCGATCGTGGTATTGGTCATCTGTGCGATCCTCGGAATGGCTTATGTCGGAGGATTCTTTGAAGGGGTATCTTTTTCAGAGGCGATCGGATATAATCCGACAGCAGGTCTGTCCCTTGGTGCGTTCGCAGGACTGCTTACAGCCATGGCCTTATATCTGCCCCGCAAACTTATGAAACCGAAGGAATTTATCGAGTGTATTGTAGGTGGAATAGGAAGCATCGTACCGCCTATGTTGATACTGATCTTATCATGGAGTCTTGGCGGTGTATGCAGACAGCTTATCGGAACAGGCGTGTTTATATCAGGCTTCGTCAACGGATCAAGTCTGCCGTTGGGATTCCTGCCTTTTCTGATATTTGTTATCGCCGCTCTGATGAGTTTTTCAATGGGAACATCATGGGGAACTTTTGGTATGCTGATCCCGATCGTTACCAT
The DNA here is from genome assembly GCA_024684085.1 of Lachnospiraceae bacterium. GTDB lineage: Bacteria > Bacillota > Clostridia > Lachnospirales > Lachnospiraceae > Colinaster. Next base: position 32,394 of record JAIKXM010000035.1, read on the forward strand.
GATATGTGAAGCGGACGGCGCAGCTGCATTACTGATCCCGGCGCTTGGAGCTACTCTTGCAGGCTCTGTATATGGGGATCATTGTTCACCAATATCTGATACTACGATTCTTGCTTCAACCGGAGCGGATTGTAAGCATATTCGACACGTTGAGACTCAGCTTCCCTATGCAACACTTGTCGCGGTTGTATGTGCGATAGGCTATCTGATCGCAGGCTTTATGGGTACTCCTATAGTTGCGTTACTCTCGGAAGCAGTTATACTGATCGGGGCGATCATGTTACTTAGTAAGCGAAGGGCATGATCTCGGGATATAAACGGATCGGAAGACGTAATATCAGTGAGGAAAGATGAAAGAAATAACATATGACGAGCTCAGGAAACTGTCTCCGGACACATATGAGCTGATAGATATCAGAGACGACGGACTTACGGCATACGGAATGATGCCGGGGGCTGTACACATTTACGTTGAGGAGCTTGAGAACAGTGCGGTTCTGGCAGAGATCTCTCGTGATAAAAAACTGGTTTTTTACTGTGAGATAGGCCGAATGTCAAGAGAGATCGATGATACTCTCGAATATCTTAAAGGTAGGGATTGTTACAGCCTTTCAGAAGGATATATCGGATACATCAGATCCGGAATAAAAAGTCAGGCGGATAAAGAAGAAAAAAGAAAACGCGCCGAAGAGAGTATTCAGAAAAAATTCCACAAGAAGCTGTTCTCACCATTCGCAAAGGCCTGTAAGACATATGATCTTATTGAAGACGGTGATCACATCGCCGTATGCATATCCGGCGGTAAGGATTCCATGCTTATGGCAAAACTGTTTCAGGAGATCAAGCGTCACAGACAGAAAGAGTTCGAACTGACTTTTCTTGTGATGGATCCCGGATACAACAGTGAAAACAGAGCATTGATCGAGAGTAATTCGGAAGCACTCGGTATTCCTATCACTGTCTTTGAGAGTACTATATTTGATGCTGTTGACACGATAGAGAAGAGTCCGTGTTACCTGTGTGCCAGAATGAGGCGAGGGCATCTGTACAGTAAGGCCAAAGAACTGGGGTGTAACAAGATCGCACTCGGACATCATTATGACGATGTGATCGAGACGATCCTGATGGGTATGCTCCATGGCGCCCAGATCCAGACGATGATGCCTAAACTGCATAGTACCAACTTCCCCGGAATGGAGCTTATCAGACCGCTCTATCTGGTAAGAGAGGCAGATATCTGTGCGTGGAGAGATTACAATGATCTGCACTTCCTTCAGTGTGCCTGTCACTTCACGGATACATGTACCACCTGCCATGAGGATGGTACGACTTCAAGCAAACGACTTGAAACAAAGAAACTGATCGCGGAACTGAAAAAGACGAATCCGTTCATAGAGTCCAATATTTTCAGAAGTGTGGAGAACGTCAATCTGGATACCGTGATCGAGTATAAAAAGAATGGCGTAAGACATAATTTTATGGACGAATACCACATTGCCGGGGATCCGGATAAGCGGTGAAGAACATATAAATAGTTTAACAGGTGATCTTATGGAATACGTAGTTAATACAGAATTTAGCTATGATTTTGAAAATGTAAAAAGAATATCATTAGGCAGCGGAAAACTATATTATGTTTATTGCGATGATATGCCATATGTATCCGTAGAAGTGAATATGCCCGACTGCGGTGAGAGTTTTACGGATTCACTAATAATCGGTGATTATTTGCTTATTGGTAATTATTTAGATGGTGTTTATATTATTAACCTCGTCGATTTCCAAGTGAAGATAATAAAAGTTGATGGCTATTTTGGTTATTTCGTTGCAAGTAAAGAATGCATATACATACTTGGAAGCGAAAATGTCATTGCAATAAATAAAGATGGAAATACTGTTTGGGTGAGTGATTATTTGGCAGTAGATGGCATAGTCTGCAATGGGATAGAAGGGCATTATATGAATGTATCTTGCGAAATGGATCCTCCAGGTGGATGGGTGAATAAAAAAATCGATTTGCTTAACGGAAAAGTTATTGGTTGATTATATCAACATCTCAAGAAATAATATCGATAAGGTGAAAAAATGTTTTCAGAAGGATTTCCTATTGAACTTAATGAGGAATATTATCACGTGATTTCCGTAGTCAGTAAAAAGACTGTTAATAATGTTTCATGTGGTGTATCAGATGGCTATAACTCTGAAAATGAAATCTATTATTTGTCAGATGGAAGTAAAGTGCGATTTCCGTACAGGTTATATTTTGAAGATGATGAGTATGCTTACGATGGTTTAAATGATATAGAAAAGTCAATATACGATTGTATATTTACAAGACATTGTGACGGACATATAAGAGAAAAGCACCTCAGAAGATTATTATCTACTGAAATGCAAGAATGGTTCATACCATATTTGTTGAGGTTGTCATCTGAATATGTTGTTGAGATTGTAGAACTTATATATGAAACACTAAAGGATAGTGACAATCAGATGATACAGGATTTCTGCCATAATAATCCGTTGCTTCTAAAACGTGCTTACACAAGAATGGTGAGCTACTGGGAATGCTTTTATAAATCGGAGTATCCGATTTTTAAATCCTATGTTGGATGTAAATTATTTAAAGAATGTATTTCGCCACATACAAATTTTGAAAAAATATGAATTATCAAGATATAACTGTTGCGACGATCGATAGATGGATAGAAGAAGGCTGCGAATGGGGCAGACCGATCAGTCACGGGGCGTTTTTGCAGGTAAAGGAGAGGAAGAGATATCAGATATGGAAAAATTTAAGTCAATTGACGAAGTGAGAGAATATTTCTCGGGTGATAAGTTCGCGACCGAGGCAGCTGGAATAGAGATTGTCGAAGCAGGAGTGCAGTATGCCAAGTGCAGATTCAGAGTAGAGGATGTGCATCTGAATGCGGCCAATGTAGTCATGGGAGGAGCCATATATACTCTGGCCGATCTTACATTCGCAGTAGCGGCCAATTCAGAAGGAGTACATACGGTCACAGCTTCAAGCAATATTTCCTTCTTGGCACCGGCGACGGGAAAGGAATTGTATGCCGAAGCCAAGCCGATCAAGGAAGGTCGTACGATCTGCCTGTACGAAGTGAGGGTATATGATGAAAATGACAGGAATGTCGCATATGCCACCATGACCGGAGCGCATGTAGGATAATGTGAACGGGATCTTAAGTCAGTATCCGTAAAGATTTTGCATTATTGAAAAAATAGAACGTTGTGTTATACTTGATGAGTATTGAACGGAATATGGATGGATATCACCCTGTTTCCGTGCTCACGTCATATATTATGTGATTTACAGCTGAGAGAGGAGACTATTATGACAGAAATGAAGCCCATTGCTGAGGGTAAGGTAAGAGAGATCTATGATAACGGTGACAGCCTGATTCTTGTAGCTACAGACAGGATCAGTTGTTTCGATGTTATTCTGAACAATGAAGTGACCAAGAAGGGTACAGTTCTGACACAGATGTCAAAATTCTGGTTTGATTATACAAAAGATATTCTGCCTAACCATATGATCTCAGTAGATGTTAATGATATGCCTGAGTTCTTCAGACAGCCGAGATTCGATGGCAACAGCATGATGTGTAAGAAGTTAACGATGCTTCCCGTAGAGTGTATCGTAAGAGGTTATATTACCGGTTCGGGCTGGGCAAGCTATAAGGAGAACGGTACTGTATGCGGTATCAAGCTTCCCGAAGGACTTAAGGAATCTGACAAGCTTCCTGAGCCTATCTTTACTCCTTCAACCAAGGCTGAGATAGGTGATCACGATGAGAATATCTCTTATGAGCAGAGTATTGAGTATCTCGAGAAGCGCTTCCCCGGTAAGGGCGAGGAGTATGCTTCCAAGCTTAAGGAATATACGATAGCTCTCTACAAGAAGTGTGCTGAGTATGCTCTTTCCAAGGGTATAATCATTGCAGATACCAAGTTCGAGTTTGGTCTGGATGAGGACGGTAATATCGTTATCGGTGATGAGATGCTCACACCCGACAGCTCAAGATTCTGGCCTGCAGATGTATATGAGCCCGGTCACGGACAGCCTTCATTCGACAAGCAGTTCGCAAGGGACTGGCTCAAGGCTAACGAGGGACATAACTGGACACTTCCTCAGGATGTTGTGGACAAGACCATTAACATTTATCTTGAAGGATATAAGAGACTTACAGGAAAAGATCTGTAAGATCACACGTTGCCGATGGCAAAAGACATCGTACAATGGTATAATGCATCGTACAATGGCGATGAATAAAGATCTGTAAGAACGTTCAATCCGTTCCAAGACGACGTTTGTTATGAATAGTTAAGAAAGAGATTATTGCGTGAAGAATATCAGTCACAAAGTGATCAAGTTAATAATGACATTAGTGCTCGTAGGTTCTATATCTACGAGCCTAATTGGTTGTGGGATCGATCTTCCGGATAAGGTCATAATCACCACCGGTTTTACACAGAACGAAGTCTTCAAGGTTGAGGATTCCATCTGCACACGTTCGGAGCTAATGGTCTATCTTGTCAATCTGAAGAGCCGTTATGAGCAGGTGTACGGTAAGGCCATATGGGATGCAAGATCGGATAAAGGCCTGACTATGAGCGAGAGTGTCAAGGAAGAGGCGGTGTCAAGGCTTTTCAGGCTTAAGGTGATCAATCTTATGGCAGAGGGCAGAGGTGTAACTCTTGATGAGGATGAGAAGGCTCTGGTCAGGGCGGCGGCCGATATCTATTACGATTCCATCAATGAAAAAGAGAAGGAACTCTGTGATATCTCGCGCTCGGATATCGAGAAGATGTATACGGAATATGCACTTGCCGATAAGCTGTATAATCTTGTCATTGCCGACATCAATCCCGAGATAAGTGATGATGAGGCGAGGATAATCACTGTCGAGCACATCCTTCTTAAGACTTATGATCTCGATCCTAATGGCAAAAAAAACGAGTTTGACGAAGAGAAGAAGAATACCGTTCGTGCAAAAGCGAACGAACTTCATGAGCTGGCTATTGAAGAAGGCGCTGACTTCGAGAGTCTGGCAAGAAATAACAGCGATGATGATAATATCACTTATTCCTTCGGCAAGGGCGAGATGGATCCTGTCTTCGAGACTGCGGCCTTTGATCTCGCACAGGGTGAGATCAGCGATGTCTTAGAGACCGAGTACGGGTATCATATAATCAAATGTATCAGTACCTTTGACAGGGATGAGACTGATGCCAATAAGCTTAAGATCATCGAAGAACGTAAGAACTCTACTTTCCTGGGGGAATATGATGCCTACGCGGACAGTATCACACGAAGTCTTAACAATAAACTGTTTGATAAGATCGATATAGCAGATATTGACAGTGATGTCACGGGAAGCAGAGAGAGTAACGACTTTTTCGAGATATACGAAGAGGTGTTCACGAAGTGATCCGAATACTCTCAGAGTCGGAAATTGCTCCTAAATATTAAATATTTATTAATTATTAGCACTCAAGCCAAATGAGTGCTAATTTTTTATTGACTAACGGGACGGAAGAGATTACAATCACTTTAGTGCTTAAAAAAGACACAGAAACATGTTAATGAAAGGAAGCGATTAGTAATGACAGAAAAGCACGGTAATCTTTCGATCAACAGTGATAATATTTTTCCGGTTATTAAGAAGTGGTTATATTCGGATCATGATATCTTCTACAGAGAGTTGATCTCCAACGGATGTGACGCAATTACCAAGCTTAAGAAGCTGGATATGATGGGAGAGTATACACTTCCCGATGATTATAAGGCTAAGATACAGGTTATCTGTGATCCCAAGGCCAAGACACTTAAGTTCATCGATAACGGTCTCGGAATGACCGCTGACGAGGTGGAGGAGTATATCAATCAGATAGCATTCTCAGGTGCGTCCGATTTTATAAGTAAATATAAGGACAAGGCTAATGATGACCAGATCATCGGTCACTTCGGATTGGGCTTCTATTCGGCATTCATGGTGGCAGACGAAGTTCATATCGATACTCTTTCATATATGAGCGATGCCGTTCCTGTTCACTGGGAATGTGACGGCGGAACAGAGTTTTCAATGTCGGATGGTGACAGAACCGAGATAGGAACCGAGATAACCCTTTTCCTTAACGATGATGTCCTTGAGTTCTGCAATGAGTACAAGGCAAGAGAAGTTATCAGGAAGTATTGTTCATTCATGCCTACCGAGATCTATCTCAGTACCAAGGGCACAGAGCAGACGGAGACGATAGATAAGGGCGAGGAGTTGCCTACAGATGAGATCGTTGAGACCATCGCACCCAAGGAGGATGATAAGGACGGCAAGATCAGACTTAAGATCAGGAAGCGTCCCGAGCTTCTCAATGATACCAATCCTCTGTGGACAAGACATCCCAATGATTGCAGTCGTGAGGATTACATTGATTTCTACCGTAAGGTATTCAACGATTACAAGGAGCCTTTGTTCTGGATACATCTGAATATGGATTATCCCTTCAATCTCAAGGGTATCCTCTACTTCCCCAAGATCAACACCGAGTATGAGTCGATCGAGGGAACCATTAAGTTATACAACAATCAGGTCTTTGTTGCCGACAATATCAAGGAGGTCATCCCTGAGTTCCTGATGCTCCTCAAGGGCGTGCTCGATTGTCCGGATCTTCCGCTTAACGTATCAAGATCCGCACTTCAGAATGACGGCTTTGTCACCAAGATATCCGAGTATATCACCAAGAAGGTTGCGGACAAGCTCTCAGGTATGTGCAAGACCGATAAGGAAGAGTACGAGAAGTACTGGGATGACATCAGTCCTTTCATCAAGTACGGCTGTCTGAAGGATGACAAGTTCTGCGAGAAGATGACAGATTATATCCTCTTCAAGAATCTTGACGGCAAGTATATGACTCTCCCTGAGTGTCTTGAGGTTAAGCCTATCGATACCGACGAGGAGGGCGAAGCGAACAGCGATATTTCAGATTCTGTTGAAGCTGCCGAAAAACAGCCCGAAACTGACTCTTCCGCTGCCGAAGAAAACGAAAAGAAAGAGAAGATCATCTATTACGTTACCGATGAACAGCAGCAGAGCCAGTATATCAATATGTTCCGCAAGGCCAAGATGGATGCTGTCATCCTGAAGACAAATATCGATCAGCCTTTTATATCCCAGCTTGAATCCAAGAATGAAGGTATCAGATTCATGAGAATAGATGCCGAGCTTGGTGACAGTCTTACCGGCAAGACCAGCAAGAAGGAGCAGGAAGAGCTTGACAGACAGGCTGAGGAACTCAGTAAGGTTATGGCCAAGGCTCTTAAGAAGGAAGGCCTTAAAGTTAAGCTTCAGAAGCTTAAGAACAAGAAGATCGCTTCGATGATCACCTTATCCGAAGAGTCACGTCGTATGCAGGATATGATGAAAATGTATGCCATGGGCGGCATGGGTATGGGTAACTTCGGATCTGAAGGTGAGACACTCATACTCAATGCAGGCCATCCTCTTGTAAAGGCTGTAATGGAAGACAGTGAGAGTGACCGTTCTAAGCTCGTATGCGAGCAGCTGTATGATCTTGCCAGACTTGCTCATGCTCCGCTTGAAGCAGACGAGATGACAAGATTCATCACAAGGAGCAACGATTTGCTTAGCATGCTTTTGGACGATGGCAAGGATAAGGAATAGAGATGCCGGTAATACTGATCCGTATATGATTACCGCAGATAGTAAGAAAGAATGTCGCTTGCGACATTCTTTCTTACTATCTGTGAGGCTAAAGTTGATTGAATAAGTCGGCCTAATAAGGTATACTAAATATTGGCGTCTTATGTGTTTTTTTAGGGCGCTGCTGCCTGAATATATCGCAGGCAAAGTGAGAGTTGAGTGGAAGGTTGTTGGAATGTCAGACGGTCAGAAAGCAGTGTCTCAGGCCATCATGTTCTCGGATATCAAGATCGAGCATGAGATGAATGCCAATGAGACATTATATGGGTTCTTTGAACTTGAAGCAGAAGACGAGATTGTGATGGAAGGGTTTGTTATCTCTTCCTCTCTTCGTGTGCGTACCGAAGGCATCAACTTCAGGGGCAATAAGGTCAGGATCCATTACATGGTCAATACCGACGGCATGCGTCCGGGCGACACTCTCAAAGGTAACTTCTCGATCGTATCCAATTGCGGCGAGCATATAATGCCATTTCTTATCATGATCCGTCATGAGGTCATCAAGTCTGTGATAGGTGATATCAAGAATCTCTTTCACTTCACCAATCTTGCGAAAACAGACTGGAATGATGCGGTGACCGTATTCTATGATCCCAATTTCATCAATATCCTGAACGGTCATGATTCCATATATCGCAACCTCTATAAGGGCCTTACGAAGAAGGGCGATAAGAATTACAATCTCGAAGAATTTCTGATAGGCATCAATAAGAAGGTGCCGATCGAATATATTGTCACAAGAGATGATTATAAGTATTCCAATCCTGCTGCCGATATTGACACGACCATCGATATCGAGCGCAACGGCTGGGGATATACGAGTCTTAAGGTCAGTACCGATTGTGACTTCATAGAGCTATCCTCAGACAGCCTTACGAGTGAGGATTTTACGGCCAATACCTGTCACCTTCCTTTGAGGATAAAGGCTGACAGACTTCATGCCGGCAAGAACATGGGTCGGGTGATCTTCCGACACCTCTACGGTGAAGTTGCGGTCACTTTTACGGTAACGAACAGTCTTCTTACACTCAGCAATCCGGTTGAGCGTAAGAAGAAGAGTAATAATTACGGGCTTACCAGGCATTATCTGGACTATCGTCTCGGGCTTATCAGCCGTGGCAAATGGGGACAGCTCTCCATCGATATAATAGAACACAATCTTACGATAGATGACGGAGAGAGTCTTAAGAACTATCTCTATAAGGTATATGTTCTCCTTGTGCAGGAGAACTACAATGAGGCCAAGTGGCTTCTTGATCATAATACCTATGGAGATCCGGAAGAAGCGGATAATGAGATATATGCTTTTTATCTGTACACACTGTGCCTCTATAATGTGGATGATTATTACAGTCGTCAGGTATGTTCGCAGGTTAAGAGTATATATGACAGAGATCCTGAGAACTGGAGACTGGCGTGGGTACTTATGAATCTTACACCCGGCATGAAGGAAGGAACTTCCGCAAGGTATTCTTTCATGATGGATATACTCAATCGCGGATGTATCAGTCCTCTTATGTACGTTGAGATACTGGATACGCTTAATGCCAATCCGTCACTTCTTACAGGTCTTGATGAGAAGATAATAAGAGTGTTGTATTTCGGAGTATGCAACGGTGCGGTCAGTGAACAGCTTGCTCTTCAGATGGCTTATCAGGCAGAGCGCATGAAGACTTACAATAAGCTCATCGTAACCGCTCTTGGACTGATCTACGGAATATATGAATCGGATGAGATACTTAAGAGTATCTGCGTTCAGCTTATGAGAGGCGACAGACATGATCATGACAGCAAGGAGTGGTATGAGCTTGCTCTTAAGCTTAATCTCTCAATAACGAATCTGTATGAATGCTATATGAACAGTATCGATCTCAATGTTGAACAGGAGATACCGCGTTCGGCAGTGATGTATTTCTCTTATGATTCGCATCTTACTCCGGAGCAGACGGCATATCTCTATGCATATGTCCGTAAGAACAGAGAGAAGCTGAGTGATATATATGATACCTATGTTCCGGCGATGGAGAGGTTCACGGTTAAGCAGTTGTATTCCGGTCGACTGAACAAGCCACTGGCTTACCTGTATAACGAACTGATCCTCGGAGAGATGGCGACAGATGATAATCTTCGAGAGATCGCGGAACTGCTCGTGCGCCACAGGATAGAAGTTGATTCGCCGAATATCACAGCGGCAGTCGTTATAGATGAACGTCTTAAAGAGGAGATGTATTATCCTCTTAAAAACGGTGTAGCATACGTAGATATAACAAGCAATGATTATACGGTTCTTCTCGAAGATGCCGCAGGCAATCGTTATTATCATACAAGCGATTATGTGACTGAGAGATTCTTCCTTCCCCGTAAGGTCATTCCCAGAGTGGAGAGGGTCGCAGCGAATACGATACCGCTCAATCTCTTTATCTGTGAAGGTGCAGGCGCCTATATTGAGATCAATGCTTCCAATGTGGAACGCTATACATATCTTGAACAGAATGAAGAGATAACCGAAGAGTATCGTGCATCCATAAGGATGCCGCTTATAAGGTATTATCAGGAATCGGATAACCACGATAAGATAGATGAGCTCCTTGCTTCCATAGGAATGGAAGATGTTTCGGTCAAGGACAGAGACGAACTGCTAAGAGTGTTAGTCTCAAGAAGAATGGTGGATAAGGCGCTTGAATATGTTGTCTACTACGGACCGGAGACTATCGAACCTCAGATCCTGATCAGACTGACGACATTCATTATTGAACGGGACGGCTATATTGAGTCGGATGAACTGACATCCGTGATCTACAGCGCTTTTGAACGCGGAAGATATAACGAGACTGTCCTAAGATACCTTGTTCTTTTCTATAAGGGTCTGTCCAAGAATCTGAGGAATATATGGAAGGCTGCTGCCGGTTTCTATGTGGATACCTACGATATCTGCGAGACCATGATAACCCAGACTCTTAAGACGGGAGCTTATGTCGGTGAGGAGATCCAGATCCTCAAGGAATATGTGGATGGCGGAGCCAAAACAGATGTTGAGGTGGAATATCTTGAGTATCTTGCAAGCGGATTCTTCGTCAACGACCGTATGGTGGATCAGTATGCCTTCAGTGAGATAGCGAGAATATACAATAATGAGGGCAGTATCCCCGATATATGTATCCTTGCCTATCTTAAGTTCTATGCTGAGAATATCAGCGTTCAGGAGCTGACACCCGCAGAGATCAGGAATATCCGCAGGTTCATTAAGATATTATATGTTGATAAAAAAGTGATAATGCCCTTTATGAAGGAATTCAGAGGCATATCGCTTGAAGCTCTCGAGATATCCAACCAGACGATGATAGAGTACAGAAGTACGGGAGCTTCCAGGGTCATCATCAATTACTGCATCAATAAAGATGACGATGACGAGGAGCATAAAGGATTCATCAGGGAAGAGATGCATCACGTATACGGAGGAGTATTTATCAAATCGGTATTGCTCTTCTTCGGTGAGACTCTTCAGTACTATATTGTCGAAGAGAAAAACGGTCAGGAACGTCTGACTGAGAGCGATATGATAAGCTGCAATGAGATCGATAATGACAGGGGCTGTGACAGATATTGTCTCGTTAACGATATAGTGATAGCCAATGTCTTAGGCGATTATGATGCTGCACTGGAATTGCTTGAGGAATATAAATACAAGGAATACATAGTTGATAATTTCTTTAGATTGCAATAGCGGACTATATGGAGATATTGAATGTTCGGAATGGGAGAGGCTGTAGTATTAGGCTACGATTTGTCAAATGAATATGCGCAGATAAGCTTCATGGCAAGAGACGGTCAGAATGCCGAGACCTTTAGTCTGAAACCGGGTGAAGAACAGTACAATATTCCGGCCTGCCTCTTCAAACGTAAGGAAGTCAATCAGTGGTTCTACGGTGTGGAAGCCATCAATTACAATGAGGCAGAAGAAGGCGAACTTGTGACGAACCTCTATGAGAGGGCACTTGTCGGAGAGCCCGTAAATGTTGCGGGAGAAGACTTCGATCCCATCAGACTTCTTCAGCTCTACATTAAGAGAAGTTTATCTCTCGTGTACGGGACGGTCAGACAGGATACGATCAAGGGCATTATGTTCACGGTTGAAGATCTGACTTCAAGAGCCGTTGAAGTTATGGAAGCGGTGGTCGCAGGACTCGGGCTTCCGGGAATACGCCTTGCTATCCAGGGAAGAGAAGAGAGTATTTTTTACTATATAATGAGACAGCCTGCCGAACTGTGGCAGTACGATGTATGTGTGTATGACTTCTCGGGTGACGAGCTTAAGAGTTACAGGTGGTATGAGAACAAGCACACCAAGCCCGTTGTCGTATTCGTTGACAAGAATGATCATCCTGAAGTCAGGAAGAACGGTATCATGGGACTGGATCAGGCATTTCTGCAGGTCATTAACAATACCATGGAAGGCAGGATCGTCACCTGTGCATATCTTATCGGTGACGGATTTGACGGAGACTGGTGCGTGGAATCGGTCAGGGAGCTCTGTCGTAACAGGAGAGCGTTCCGTGGCAACAATCTCTACAGCAGGGGCGCCTGCTACGCCATGTGGGACAAGCTCTACGGCGAGAAAGAAGCAAAGAGATATATCTACCTCGGCCGGAACAAGCTTAAGGCCAACGTGGGCATGAAGGTCAGAAGAGGCAGAGAGGATTCCTATATCGCGCTGCTTAACGGCGGTGACAACTGGTACGATGCTTCCAAAGATTGTTATTGCATCCTTGAGAGCGGTAACAGCTTCTCTATCAGCATAGTACCTCTTGACGGGAAAAACATACGGGACATTCAGGTGGTCCTGGACGGACTTACCGAGAGACCCCGTTTAACAACAAGACTTAAGATAAGTGCTTTTATGGAGACAGACAGTAAACTGAGGATCAATGTAACCGATATGGGCTTCGGAACCCTGTTCCCGGCGTCTAATCAGGTCTTCACAAAAGCGATAGAACTGTATGAGGGATAGTGATGAGTGATCTGATCCTGTGTATAGGAGAATACGCTAAAAATCCATATTTTGTGCCGGATGATTGTATCGATCTGTTCAGTATCGAGGAACTCTGTTACTATCTCTTCACCAATGCATATCTGTTAGATGACAGATTTGTCAGTAAAGAGCTGGCCGAATGGATCACGGACGAACTCGAACTTGAGGAGATCGGTAAACAGGTACACAGAATGGCCGGAAGACCTGATGCCTTAAGCAAGCTTGTCATCCTTATGAGAGACGATATCGGTCTCTATGATGCATCTGAGTGGGATGAGCTTCTGTCCGAGATAGGTCGTAATAATAAGCTGTCACTTGAGGAGAGAAGGAAAGTCAGAGCGGACTCTTTTCTAAATGATGGCAAATACATGCTGGCGATAGATGAGTATCTGATGTTGCTCAATGAGACGGGACCTGCACAGGTTAAGCTCAGAGCCAAGGTATATCATAATCTCGGCATATGCTCGGTGCGTCTGTTTATGTTCGAGAGGGCTGCGGGGTATTTCGAGAAGGCTTACAATACCTATGCCAATACGGAGAGTTATGTCAGTATGCTGGGTGCCAAGAAGATGAGCCTGTCTTCGGAGGAGTATCTGGCATATCTGTCAGAGCATAAGGACAGTTACGAAGATTCACTTGAAGTTGAGAGGAAGCTTGAGACTCTGAAACTGGGATGGAGCAGTCGTCCGACCAGATATTATATTAATGAACTGAAGGATATGAAGCAGCAGGGTAAGGCCTATTACGACGGCATCGGTGCGATGACCGGTCGTATTAAGGATGATTACAGGAATTGCGTCTATAGGAATAAATAATATGAATTTCTTTTCTAAGCTATTCAGGGGTCAGGATGAAGACTTCTTCAATATGGAGCTGGATGAAGCAGGCGAAGAAGATTTCGAATGGGACTGGGAGCACATAATGGAGGATCGCCAGCTGTTCAAGATGAGCGATCCGCTTCAAAGAGAGAGGTATATCAGATCTCTGGTCGAGCAGGTGCATGATGCTTCTGCGGAACTTGATAAGCTGTCATATGAATATAATGTTGTTACGGCAACCCTTAAGGATATGGATGAGATCGAGTCGCTCCCGCCTTCCGAGAAGCTGGAACTGCAGAGCTCGGCTCAGAAGATCCTGTTCTATGAAGGCGAGACGAGTGATTATAATGTACGCAGTCACGCGATGACTGAAGAACAGTTCGCGAAGATGGAACGTTATGAGAATGATATGGAGAAGGCCTGCAAGGATATGCAGGAGGCGGAAGACTTCCGGACTCTTATCAAGAACGATCTCAAGAAGCTCGACGGCGAGAAGCATGCTTATCTGTATCGCAAGTCGGAAGTTACGGGTGAGATCAATAATTGCAGGGGAATGGCCATCATCCTTGTATTTTCTGCCATATTGTGCGTGATAATGTTACTGGTACTGCAGTTCGGGTTCAAGATGGATACCCAGATAGGATATGTTATCGTGGTCGTGGCAGCCGCAATATCGATAGGCGTGACCTATTCCAAGTACGTGGATGCTTCGCGGGAGCTTAAGTCGGTATACTCGGGACTTAACAGGATAATACTCTTACAGAATTCGGTTAAGATAAGATATGTCAATAATACCAAGCTTCTTGATTACCTTTATGCCAAGTATGATACGGTAAGCGCCAAGGAACTTAAGAATGCATGGGATAATTATCTTAAGGAGAAGTCTGAGAGAGAGCGTTATAAGATAAACGAGAAGGAACTCTCACTTCATCAGGCGGAATTCCTCAATAAGCTTCGCAAGTATCAGCTGAGCGATGTATATGCATGGCTTCACAATCCCAGATCCGTTATGGAGCATAAGGAGATGGTGGAACTGAGGCATGCACATATCATTCAGAGACAGAAGTTAAGACAGAGGATGGACTACAATAAGAGGCTTGCGACAGACGGTGAGAAGGAGCTCAAGGAGTTCATCAGACAGTACCCTCAGTACAGTAATGAAGCCATGGATATGCTCAACAGATATTCTTGACATAAGAGGGCTTGTAGTGTACGATAATTCAGTCAGTTTGACGTTTTTTTAAATAAATGATTAGGATGGAGAAGATTATGAAAAAGTTGATCAGTGTAATGATGATCCTGGTTCTTGCTCTCGGTCTTGCAGCTTGCGGCAGCAAGGGAGACGGCAGAACATTCACTGTTGGTTTTGATGCGGAGTTCCCTCCTTACGGTTCACTTGATGAAGCAACAGGTGAATATGTAGGATTCGATCTGGATCTTGCGGCTGAGGTATGTGCCCGTAACGGATGGACTCTTGTGAAGCAGCCTATCGACTGGGATTCCAAGGATATGGAGCTTTCAAGCGGAACAATAGATTGCATCTGGAACGGTTTCACCATTAACGGCCGTGAGGATCAGTATACATGGACCATTCCTTATGTAGATAACAGTCAGGTATTTGTGGTAAGCGCCGATTCGGGTATCACTTCCAAGGCTGATCTTGCAGGTAAGAATGTAGGCGTACAGAAGGATTCATCAGCACTTGCAGCACTTCAGGATGAGGAGAATCAGGAGAACCTCGATCTTGCCGCTTCATTTGCGGACCTTATCCAGTATGCCGATTACAATACAGGCTTTATGGATCTTGAAGCAGGTGCTATCGACTGTATCGCCATTGATATAGGTGTAGCTAATTATCAGATCAATTCACGAGATGACGGCAAGTATGTCATCCTTGATGATGAGCTCTCTACAGAGCAGTATGCAGTAGGCTTCCTTAAGGGTAACACAGAGCTTAAGGATCAGGTAGAGAAGACTCTTCTTGAGATGGTAGATGATGGCACATTTATGAAGATAGCCGAGAAGTACAGAGATGACGGTATTGTAGATCAGGTATGTCTCGGTAAATAAGAGAGTCCAAGGTTTCCGTGAAGGCCACTCGGAGGGCTTATAAGGAAACGGGAACGGTTTATTACTGAACTTGAATAAGGTGTCACTTTCGGGTGGCACCTGTTTTGTATATGATCCATCTCTGTGATCAAAGGGAGATTTTACGTGGAAGCAGTTAAGAGCCTTTTTGAATCAATGATATATCTGGCAACTCACTTGTCGGAGGCTATGTTAGTGTCGGTAGAGATATTTCTGCTGACGCTTTTGTTCGCTCTGCCGTTAGGATTATTGGTTGCCTTCGGAAGGATGTCGAAGAATCCGATCATCTGCACTGTTGTGAAGATATATATAGCTATCATGAGAGGAACTCCTCTTATGCTTCAGCTTATAGTCGTATACTTCGCACCTTTCTTTGTATTCGGCATGAAGATCACTCAGAGCTACAGATTCATAGCTGTTATCATTGCTTTCAGTATCAATTACGCGGCTTACTTCGCAGAGATATACAGGGCAGGTATACAGTCCATTCCGGTAGGGCAGTATGAGGCGGCTCATATCCTCGGTTACAGTAAGGCGCAGACATTTTTCAAGATAATAATGCCTCAGGTGGTCAAGAGGATATTACCTCCGGTTACCAATGAGACCATCACCCTTGTCAAGGATACATCACTCGCTTTCGCGATAGCGGTTGCCGAGATGTTCACTAAGGCCAAGGAGTTGTCGGCTTCACAGGCATCCATAACACCTCTTATGGCAGCAGGTGTTTTCTATTTTATCTTTAATTACCTTGTGGCTTTTATCATGGAGAGATTCGAAAAAGCCCTTGATTATTACAGGTAGGGGGGGTGTGCCGATGGGTGAGATATTATTTGAAGTCACGAATATGAGTAAGAGTTTCGGCGAACTTGAGGTCATCAGGGATGTATCGCTTGCCGTTGAAAAGGGCGAAGTTGTATCCATTATCGGGCCTTCGGGTTCCGGTAAGTCGACTCTGCTCAGATGCGCGACAATGCTTGAGAAGATGGATAGCGGAGAGCTGGCTTTCTTAGGTGAGAAGGCGGCATACATGGGTGCTTCGGGCATCGAATATGCCGACAAGAAGGCTCTTAAGAAGATCAGATCCTATTACGGACTGGTATTCCAGAACTTCAACCTCTTTCCACATTATTCGGTTCTTAAGAATGTCATAGATGCACCGATGACGGTTGACGGTCTTAGTAAGGAAGAGGCAGTCGCACGTGCGATGGAGATACTTGACAGACTGGGACTTGCGGATAAGGTAGACAGCTATCCCTGCGAACTGTCCGGTGGACAGCAGCAGAGAGTATCCATAGCAAGGGCTCTTGCGCTTAAGCCGCAGGTGCTGTTCTTCGATGAGCCGACTTCGGCTCTTGATCCCGAACTTACGGGAGAGGTATTAAAGGTTATCAAGCAGCTTGCTGCGGAACATATGACCATGATCATTGTCACACATGAGATGCAGTTTGCGAAGGAACTCTCAGACAGGATAGTCTTCATCGAAGGCGGTGTGATCGTGGCCGAAGGCAGTCCCGATGAGATCTTTGCCTCGGACAATTCCAGAGTCAGAGAATTTATCGGCAAGTTCACAAGCTGATATTATTCTTGGCGGCAATTTAACAAAATCATTGCCGCTCACAGCTTGAGGCATTTTCACAAAATCATTGCCGCTCACGGCTTCGGACTTGGGATTTTCTGAGCATTTTTAAGGGAAATAATGGCAGCTCGGACAACCGTGCGTTAAGCGCCTTCCGTGGCGCAAACGCACTATTTTCGCCATCCGGGCGAAAATTTGTCAGATTATCGAAAAAATGCTAAGAAAATCCATAGTCCTGCAGAAGTTCGCGTGCAATTGATTTTGTGAAATTGCCACGAGAAAAGGCAAGAAGAGCGGAGCCTTGCAGAAGTTCGCGTGCAAAAATAAATATTAACAATTCAGGAGGTTAACTATGTCAACAGATCGTTACAGCAGTCCATTATCAGAGAGATATGCCAGTAAGGAAATGCAGTATATTTTTTCACAGGATAAGAAGTTCCGTACCTGGAGAAAGCTTTGGATCGCACTCGCCGAGACAGAGCAGGCTCTGGGACTTGATATAACAGATGAGCAGATAGCTGAGCTTAAGGCTCATGCAGAGGATATCAATTATGAAGATGCAAGGGAGAGAGAAAAGGTCGTAAGACATGATGTTATGAGTCATGTATATGCATACGGTCTTCAGTGTCCAAAGGCGAAGGGTATCATCCACCTCGGAGCTACAAGCTGTTATGTTGGTGACAATACCGATATCATTGTTATGACAGAGGCTCTGAAGTTAGTTAAGAAGAAGCTTGTCAATGTTATCGCAGGTCTGGCTAAATTCGCTGATGAGTATAAGGATCAGCCGACACTTGCATTTACACATTTCCAGCCTGCACAGCCTACGACCGTAGGTAAGAGAGCGTCTCTGTGGCTTCAGGAATTTATGATGGATTATGAGGATCTTGAGTATGTACTGTCTACTATGAAGTTGCTCGGCAGTAAGGGTACAACAGGAACTCAGGCATCTTTCCTCGAACTCTTCGAGGGAGATCATGAGAAGATCGATAAGATCGATCCCATGATCGCAGAGAAGATGGGATTCTCGGCATGTGTACCCGTATCGGGTCAGACATATTCACGTAAGGTTGATACAAGAGTGCTCAATGTACTTGCAGGGATCGCAGCAAGTGCTACCAAGATGAGCAACGATATCAGACTGCTTCAGCATCTTAAGGAAGTTGAGGAGCCTTTTGAGAAGACTCAGATCGGTTCTTCGGCTATGGCTTATAAGCGTAATCCCATGAGAAGTGAGAGGATCGCTTCACTCAGCAGATATGTGATCATCGATGCACTTAATCCTGCGATCACATCGGCTACGCAGTGGTTCGAGAGAACTCTTGATGATTCGGCTAATAAGAGATTATCAATACCCGAAGGTTTCCTTGCCATTGACGGTATACTCGACCTGTGCATCAATGTTACAGACGGTCTTAAGGTATATCCCGAAGTTATCCGCAAGCACATGATGGCAGAGCTTCCTTTCATGGCAACAGAGAATATCATGATGGATGCGGTTAAGGCCGGCGGAGACCGTCAGGAGCTTCATGAGCGTATCCGTGAGCTCTCAATGGAGGCAGGTAAGACAGTTAAGGAAGAAGGTAAGGATAATAACCTTCTTGAGCTTATCGCTGCAGACGAGGCATTTGGCCTCAGTATCGATGAGCTGAAGGAATCAATGGATCCGGCCAAGTATGTCGGAAGATCTTCCAGACAGGTTGAAGTATTCTTAAGAGATCATATTAAGCCTATACTTGAGTCCAATAAGGATCTTCTTGGCGTATCGGCTGAGATCAATGTATAGAAGTATCGGCAATGCAGTTTCATTGGCAGTGGCAGGGTAAGGATGATTAATACAGTTATATTTGATGTCGGTAACGTACTTACCGAATTCGGATGGCAGCAGTTCATACTGGACAAGGGTTATTCGTCAAAGATCGCAGAGCGTGTGGGTAAGGCCACCATTATGGATCCCGACTGGAGCGAATATGACAGAGGGATACTTACCGATGAGGAGATAGTAGCACGCTTCATCGATAACGATCCCGACGTTGAGAAAGAGATAAGAGAAGTCAATGCTTCTCTGACAGGTATTCTCAAGAAGTGTGATTATGCCATTCCGTGGATAAAAGAGTTAAAGGGAAGAGGGCTTAAGGTCCTCTTCCTGTCTAATTTCTCCCGTAAGGCTTATGCGGAGTGTCATGATGTTCTTGACTTCGAGCCTCTGACCGACGGTGGTATCTGGTCATACCGGGTGGGAATGATCAAGCCGGGCAGAGGGATATATCATGAACTTTTGGACACTTATGATCTTGTTCCGGAAGAGTGTGTCTTCATAGATGATACCGCGGAGAATCTGGCAACCGCTAAAGATATGGGAATCAATGTGATTCTGTTTAAGGATTATGTACAGGCTTATGCTGAGTTGAACAGCCTTATCGGCGTACAGGTGAGCTGATTCATCTGTCAGATCATAGGGTTACCTGACCGGGATCTTACGGAAAGGGTCCATCCGGATCCATCCGGATAGTATATAAATATTCTTTAAATATAGGTAAAAATGTACAAAAAAAGTATCTCTATGTGGTAAGTCTTATGCTTTTGTGATAAAATTACACTAAATTCAAGAGTGATCCGAAGAGGCTCTGTTTCGCAGAAAAGACTCACAGTTCGGATCATTCCGTATCTTTGAATTTGTGGGGTTTACTGAGAATGCTGAATAAATTGCTTGGCAAAGAGAACAGTTTGGGGCACGATGAGAATCTGCGTACTAACAGACTTGCCTTTTTGAGCTATGTGATCTGTTATGCACTGCTGATCATTCTTGCACCGAGAACATTTAATGCTTTTACAAGTTCCGAGAATGCAAGGGGTCTGATCATATGTACCGAAGTGATACTTATATCGACCCTTTTTATTTGTGCGATATTCTACAGAAGATGGGTTAAGCTCGGTATTCTGAAGAATGTCCTCTTTTTGTGTTTCTTAGTCTATTATTATTATATTCTGTTCGTGCTTCCCGTGCCGATGTTATGTCTTATCGGAGCACCTTTTCTTGTGATCGCTTCTTTGTACAGGAGAAAAGATTTCTCTATGATGATCGCATTGGGCATCATTGTGGCTGCGGCAGCGGATTTTTTCTATGATGTCTTCTATCTGAATGCAAGTCCTATTGATTTTGAGATATATCTATATTCGATCATGGATCTCATAACTATCATCATACTTATCAGTATCTATACTGACTTCCTTGAGAATCTTGATAAGCGCAGACGTGTCCTTCTTGAAAAAGAGCGGGACAGACTGCGTAAGCTGGCCTCCGTCAGTGTACGCCGTATTTTTGAGTACAACCTTAAGAATGACAGTATAATGCTCGCCAGAGGTGAGGACGGCTTCTACGGTCGTGAAAGGTTCATTGACCACTTTTCACAGGTGGCCAAGACATACAGATATGTTCTTCTGGCAGATTGGGAGATCCTTGATGAATTTATAGAAGCCTGCAAGCGCGGGGATGATCTTATCGATATGCAGATGCGTCTGAGAGACAAGAATGCCGATTATAAGTGGTATAGGATCAAGGGAAGGACCGTTAAGGATGCTGAAGGCAATCCGGATTATGTCATCGGTACACTCACCAATATCGATGAGATCAAGAGGATAGAGCTAAGGCAGGCCGATGAGAATAAGAGAGATCCACTTACCAAGTTATATAAGGCCGAATTCGGCAGAGAGTTGATGAGTGAATTCTTATCATCTTCCGATAACAGGATGCACGGTGAGTATGCCGCTCTTTTATACCTGGATATAGATGGATTTGAAGAGCTTAATGACCGGATGGGTAATACCTTCGGTGATGAGATACTCAAGAATATCGCTTCAGAGCTTGACAGCGTATTCTATTCTTCGGATGTATTGAGCCGTGTGGGCGGTGATGAGTTCACCATCCTCATGAAGAATATCAAGTCCAAGGATGATATTGAGAAGAAGATCCAGGAGATCCGCGAACTTATCAGCTATACCTATGTCGGTGAGAATGTGAGCATGGGAAGTACCGTCGGAATCGGTGCATCAATATATCCTACCGACGGAACCGATTATGAGACTCTGTTGCTTAAGGCTGAGAAGGCTCTCTTTGATGCCAAGAGAAGCGGCAGGAATAAATATACCTTCTATGATGAGAATCGTGAAGATATATACAGCACATATCCCATACAGGAGAAGCATGAGAAGCTCTCTGCTCTGTATGAGAGCGGTGATCTGAGTTATGATAAGGCATCGGATTCCCTTATAGAGCTTGCATTCAGGCTTATAGATGAATCCAAGGATACCGACAGTGCCATTAACCTTCTTAACAGACAGATGGCAAGGAGGCTGAACCTGGGCGGTATAAGGATCAAGGCCAGAGTAGGTAAAGAGTATCGCATGATCAATCCTTACAAGTATTATGTCGGCGAGGATATGGATCTCTTTGATAATGATATGGAATTCTCCTATGAGCAATGGAATGATATGCTTCAGGAGTACAGGGATGGCAACGGTGTGTTATCTTACAGCAGTGTTGCCGATATCAACGGTGGTACCTTAAGGACTACTCTTATCGCAAGCGGAGTTAAAGCTTATCTTGGCTGCGCATTCTATGATAAGGGTGAGTTCGCCGGCAATATTGAGTTCATTGATTTTGAAACAGAGAGAGAATGGTCACCGGAGGAAGTGACCACTATAAGAGCTATCGCCAATGTCGTATCTTCATATCTCCTTAAGATGAAGGCATATGAAGATGCTTCCGATACGGTCGAGAGGCTGACCGGATATGATTCGATAACAGGCTTATGTAAGTACGAGAAGTTCCTTAATCTCATCAGTGAATATATAGAGAATGCCCCTCACGGAAGCTATGTTGTGGCATATATGGACTTCAGTAATTTCAAATATATCAATGAGACTCACGGTTATGAGGTAGGTGACAGGATACTTAAGTATCTTGCCGATGCATGTATGGATTCGCCTGATTTTATCTACGGAAGCCGTGTATTCTCGGATAATATCGTTATAGTATGCTCTATCAAGGAAGCTACTTCGGATATTATGACTGCAAGATATGAGAAGTTCAGTGAAGAATTCACTGCAATGGTCAAGAAAGATTTTGGTATCAGCAATGTTATCCTTGATATCGGATTCTGTACCTTTAAGGTATGCGGACTCCCCATACCTATTAAGAGCATAATCTCCAATGCCAATATGGCAAGGAAGTATGCCAAGATGCCCGACAGTCCACGTGTAATGATGTACGATGATGAGATGGGCAAGGAACTCAAGGCAGAGATCGCTTATGCAGCAGATATGGAGAGTGCCTTCCGTAATCACGAATTCGTTGTATATATGCAGCCTAAGGTTGATCTTCGTACCGGATTGATAGCCGGTGCGGAAGCTCTGATCAGATGGAAGAAAGGTGATGGAACACTTATATTCCCGAATGACTTTATTCCTGTATTTGAGAAGAACAAATCGATCACGCTGTTAGACTTCTATGTATATGAAGAGGTATGTAAGTATCTTAAGGAGAGGCTTGACGCCGGTAAGGAAGTTGTAAGGATATCTATCAATGTATCCAGAGTTCATCTGTATAGTATAGATGAGTTCGTTAACAACCTCAAGAATCTTCTGGAGAGATATGAACTTGATCCCAAGTATCTGGAATTTGAATTGACTGAGACGGTCTTCACCGACAGAGTCGAAGATACGATCGAGCTTATGAGCAAGTTAAGGGAATTGGGTGTACTTGTATCAATGGACGACTTTGGTTCGGGTTATTCATCACTGAACGTCTTAACCAAGCTTCCTCTTGATGTACTTAAGCTCGATAAGGAATTCCTCAGAGACTTCGATTCGGATCCCGACGAGAAGCTTATCATACCGGGCATCATAGATATTGCCAAGAAGCTTAATCTTAAGGTTGTCTGCGAAGGTGTTGAGACGAGAGAACAGGTTAAGTTCCTTCGTGAAGTGGGTTGTGATTATGCGCAGGGATATTATTACTCTAAGCCTATACCGATCCCCACATTTGACGGTTTGCTGGAAATAAAGTAAAATCTATTGGAACTTGGAGTATGTTCAGTGTCGGGCTATTTTTCAGGACACCGGACAGTTGTGGATGGTTGGATCATATATGGGTGATATGAAGAAGAAAGTTAAGAGAATAATGGCTTGGATCGGCATATGTCTTCTGCTGGCGATATATCTGCTGATGCTGATATTCGCATTGATGAAGACGGAGAATTGGTTCAGTTATTTCCTGGTAGCCATGGTCGCTACCATAGTAGTACCGATAATAATGTGGATAAATATGTTTTTGTATGATAGAATTATCGGAGACAAAAAACAAAGTGAGGTTGAAGAGTAATGAGTTTATTGGATAAGTGGAGAGATGTGGCATATTCGCAGACTACAGATAAGGCGAAGCTTCAGAAGTTATGGACAGATTATTTCCAGAGAGAGAAGAATATCTATGCCGAGCTTCTCAAGAATCCCGATGAGGTAGTTAAGGGTACTGTTAAGGAGCTTGCTGATAAGTTCAATGTGGATATAGATACCATGGTTGGATTCCTTGACGGTATCAACGATAGCCTTGTGGAAGCCAATCCCATAGAGACAATGGAAGAGGATACAGTAGTTAACCTTGGATTCGATAAGGAACTTCTGTACAAGAACATGGTAGCTGCAGATGCAGAGTGGCTGTACGGTCTTGAAGAGTGGAATGACATCTTCACAGAGGAGAAGAGACAGGAACTATACAAGGAACAGAAGAAGTCTACCACTATTGTTAACGAGGCACCGAAGGTATATCCCAACGATCCCTGTCCCTGTGGCAGCGGTAAGAAGTATAAGAAGTGCTGTGGTCGTAATTAAGACAAAGGCGTATATGAAGTATTTTATTCAATATATAAAAAAGACATTGCGGTTTCTTCTGAAGCCGCTTTCTTTTATTCCGGCAATCCTGATAATCATAATGATATTCAATTTCTCGGGGCAGGAAGGTGTGAGATCCGCAAGCTTGAGCCGATGGGTGAGTACTCTGATAGTTCGTGTGATCAATGTACTCAGAGGAAGGGTCTATTCACCATATCAGTTGGAAAACATGGTGACACTGATACATCCCTATGTCCGCAAGCTGGCACACGTTACCGAATTTTTTCTGCTTGCGGTAAGTGTGGCGCTTCCGATGTATGTAATGAAGATAAGAGGTTTTTTTCATACATTCTTAAGCTTCTTCATATGTGTAATGGTCGCTGTGCTTGATGAATATCATCAGACCTTTGTGTACGGCAGATCCGGTTCGCCGAGAGACGTGCTGATCGACAGTATAGGTATACTTATCGGAGTGATCGTAACCCGTATACTGGGATTCGTCGGGAGAAAGACAATATTCAGATGGCTGGCCTGAATGTGAGGCGCACTTTGATCTTACAAAAGATGACAGTGAAGCCGTTTATTTGTTTATCACTCCTCATTGGTATGGTACTGCTCAAGGTTGGAGAAGAATCGTTCGGTGGCGGGATTAAGTCCCGATTTTGACCAGCATACCTCTATATCGAGCATCTCGGGCGAGCCGTCGGGCTTCGTTATATGGACGATATTGATGTTCCTGCCGAGTGTCAGATTGCTGACGATGTATTCGGGAAGAACGCTGATACCTATACCTGAGGCTACCATAAGAAGAAGAGTTTCGGGATCTCCTTCGGTAGCGACTACATTGGGGATAAAGCCGCCTCGCTCGTAAGTTACGAGAACCTCCTCTGCTTCATCCTTGGGACGATCGGAGGGCTGCATTATGATGAAGTTCTCATGCTCCAATTCGGAATAGCTTATGGTAGATCGTTCGCACAGACGGTGTCCTCCGGGAAGGGCCGCAACGAGGGGGAAACTCTGGAAATACCTGTGTCCGTCAGAAGGACGGGAATTACCTATCGTGGATGTCAGATTGAAGATGATATCACATTCACCCTTATCAAGTGCCTGATACAGGCCACTCATATTATCTCTGTAGAATCGGATCTTAACGTTGGGATAGGTTATATGGTAGGTGCGGATTATATCCGACAGATTCTTATTGACCAGTCCGCTAATGAATCCGATGCATATCGAACCGCTGACACCTTCCGAGGTACTGCGGGCAAGTCGCGCGGCATCATTGCTGCGTCTTACAATATCTCTTGCTTCTCTTAAGTATACTTCTCCTGCTGCAGTTAATCTGATATGATGCTTGCTGCTTCTGTCAAAGAGCTGTACTCCAATATTCTCTTCGAGAGCCTTGATCTGCTGGCTTATGGCTGTCTGTGTGATGAAGCACATCTCTGCGGCCTTGGTGAAGTTAAGTGTCTCTGCTGCTGTTATGAAGTATTCCAATTGATTGAGGTTCATATCTTACTCCTTGTTGACATGATGTCGTATTACACAAAAACGCTCCGCTAAGGATGCGAACTCGCGCGAAAGGTAGATGCCGTGCACTCGCGCGAAAGGTAAATGATGCCGGAGCATCCGCGCTCGGCGCAAGAATGTCGCAAGCGACATTCTATGTGTATATTGATATAATATCATAATATAAACCTATCGAAAAAGTCAGTTTACCGCATTTTTTACGGAAAAATAAGATATATGGATGGGGTTCATAAGAAAAACTTATTAATTAACAATAATTATCTGTTGGACGTTTTAAGTCGTTTCTAATAATATTTTCTTGTGTAATAGTTACCTATTACACAAGAAACGCTCCGCTAAGGATGCGCACTCGCGCGAAAGGTAGATGATGCCGGAGCATCCGCGCTCGGCGCGAGAATGTCGCAAGCGACATTCTATTTTATGTAACAGGTAATAGTTTCCTATTACACAAGAAAAGCTCCGCTAAGGATGCGCACTCGCGCGAAAGGTAAATGATGCCAAGGCATCCGCGCTCGGCGCGAGAATGTCGCAAGCGACATTTTTTTGCAGGAGACAATGATGTGCATATTAAGGAGGAATGATATGTATCCGTCTATAGAAGAAGTGATCAGGCTGTCAGCGGACAGGAAGATAAAGAGAATACCGCTTTGCAGGGAAGTGTTCTCGGACAGATATACACCCGTGGAGATGATAAGGGTTCTGCGCGGTGTGAGTAACAGAGTCTTCGTGCTTGAGAGCGCGGATCAGAATGAGAACAGAGGGCGTTATACTTTCCTGGGTTTTGATCCCTGTCTGGAGGTTGTGTGCAGGAACGGTGAAGTGACTGTCAGCAAAGTAGCGGGCAAGGATAAGGAGACTGTTGAGTCAGTTCATGAAGGACATCCGGGGAATGTCATGAGGAACCTCCTTGAAGAATACAGGAGTCCCGATATTGAAGGGATGCCTCCTTTTACCGGCGGATTCGTGGGATATTTCTCATATGATTATATAAGATATGCCGAGCCGAAGCTTAACTTAAGTGATTGTACGGATGATGATCCTTCGGACATGGATATGATGCTCTTTGACAAAGTTATCGTCTTCGATAATTACAGACAGAAGCTGTACCTCATTGCAGGGATCGATGTGGGTAGTATCGAAGAAGTGGATGGCATCAGAACGGAAGCTGATATCAAGAGAGTATATCATGATGCTACGCTTGAGATAGAGGCGATGTGTGAGATCGTTAAGAGTGATAAGAAGTTTGAATTCGAGCCGCTTTCGCTTGTTACGGATCTTAAGCCTGAGATGACTGCCGAAGAGTACGGCAGATGTGTTGAGAAGGCAAAACATTATATAAGAGAGGGAGATATATTTCAGGTGGTCTTATCCAATGCCATAAGAGCAACGGCTAAAGGAAGCCTCTTTGATACCTACAGAGTGCTTCGTTCTACCAATCCTTCGCCTTATATGTTCTATATAGGAGGAGAAGATATTGAGATAGCAGGTGCTTCTCCCGAGACACTTGTAAGTCTTAAGCATGGTCTGGTGAACACCTTCCCGCTTGCGGGAACAAGACCTCGTGGAACAACGCCTCAGGAAGATAAGTCGCTTGAAGAAGAACTGCTTGCCGATGAGAAGGAGAGAGCCGAGCATAATATGCTGGTCGATCTCGGACGTAATGATATAGGTAAGATAAGCGAGATCGGAAGCGTTGAGGTTGCCAGATACATGGATATCGTGCGTTTTTCCCATGTAATGCATATAGGCTCGACCGTTAACGGTAAGATAAGAGCCGACAGGGATTGCATGGATGCGGTGGATGCGATCCTTCCTGCGGGAACACTTTCGGGCGCACCTAAGATCAGAGCCTGCGAGATCATCGATGAGCTTGAGGCGAGCAGAAGAGGCCTGTACGGCGGAGCAGTCGGCTATGTGGATCTTACGGGTAATCTGGATATATGCATTGCCATCAGACTTGCCTTCATGAAGAAGGGCAACCTGTGCATCCGTTCCGGAGCCGGTATTGTAAGTGATTCCGTTCCCGAAAGAGAGGCCGAAGAGTGCCTCAATAAGGCAGGGGCAGTCATCAATGCGGTTAAGATGGCAGAAGGAGACATTGATAAGTAATTAAAAATATAGATAAAAGTGAACAAATATAGACAAGTGTGTTTAAGGTGGTGATGGAAATTGATTGTAAGTTATAAAACTGAAATTAATCCTACTAAAGAGCAGATACAGAAAATAAACCAAACAATAGGTACTTGTAGATATGTATATAATTTTTATTTAGTAACACAAAAAGAAAGATATGAACATGGAGAAAAG
>JAIKXM010000041.1 GCA_024684085.1 Lachnospiraceae bacterium
AAATGGCTGACAGACATCACAGAGTTCCATATACCTGCGGGAAAGGTGTATCTGTCGCCGATTATAGACTGCTTTGATGGACTTCCGGTTTCCTGGACCATAGGCACATCACCCGATGCGGAACTTGTTAATACAATGCTCGATAATGCTGTAAGCATCTTAAACGAGAATGAACATCCCATCGTACATTCTGATCGTGGATGTCACTACCGTTGGCCGGGATGGATTGAGCGAATGGAGAAAGCTGGCCTAACCAGATCTATGTCAAAGAAAGGGTGTTCTCCAGACAACTCGGCTTGTGAAGGCTTCTTCGGGCGGCTTAAGAACGAAATGTTTTACGGTCGTTCTTGGCAGGATGTTACTATCGAGGAGTTCATAGCAGTCCTTGATGACTATATTCACTGGTACGCTGAAAAAAGGATTAAGCTCTCGCTTGGAGGACTAAGTCCTATTCAGTATCGAATAAAACTGGGGCTTATTGCAACATAATCAATAGCGGACATTAAAGGGGAATTGGTCCAAAAAAATGTCCGCCCCCCCTTATGATGGTGCAGGAGTAAAATCTGACATTGACAGATAGGGAGGAAGTTAGGAGATGGATGGTGAATTAAAGAAGGGAACGCTTCTAACATCGGAAAATGGGAATAAATATATGGTAGATTCACTGCTTGGAGAAGGCGGGCAGGGAGCAGTATATGATGTAGTAATGGAGGGTAAGCATGTTGCGCTTAAGTGGTATCACAAAGATAAAGCAACATCTGATCAGAGGAAAATTTTGGATAACCTTATTGAAAAGGGGGCTCCTGACGAGCATTTTTTGTGGCCTGAGGATTTGGTAATTGCTGAGAATGGTAAAAGATTCGGTTATATTATGCCGATTCGACCTAAGGAATATAAGAATCCAGTAGCACTTATGAAGGGAATGATAAATCCAAGTTTCTTGACCCTTTGTAAAGTTGCATATAATGTAACATTGGAATATCAGAAGCTTCATAAATTAGGGTATTGTTATAGTGATATTTCATTCGGGAATTTGTTTTTTGATCCAAAGACAGGAGATGTACTTATTTGCGATAACGATAATGTATCTGTAAATGGTTTGTATGCGAGTCAGGTTCTTGGAACACCAAGATTTATGGCACCTGAAATTGTTATAGGTCAGGCTAAACCTTCAAGAAATACAGATTTATATTCGTTGGCTGTGTTGATTTTTTATATGTTTATAGTTAATCACCCACTTGAAGGAGCGCAAGAGGCAAGTATTAAATGTATGGATATTCATGCGATGCGGTTAATATATGGTGAGAATCCTATATTTATATTTGATCCTGATAACAAGACTAATCGTCCTGTGCCGGGGTATCAGGATAATGCTAATATTTACTGGGATATATTCCCACAGAATGTAAAAGATTTGTTTACTATATCTTTTACAACAGGACTTAAGGATCCTAGACAGCGAGTTACTGAGAATACTTGGCTTGAGATATTTGCTAATATGATTACAGGAATTATCAGATGTCCGAGTTGTAAACATGAAATCTTTTATGATACTAGTAAAGAGGAACTTGGTGTTGCACATACGTGCTGGCATTGTTCGGCAACAGCGAAAGTTCCTGTTAAGATGGTTATTGGGAGAAAGGTGATTGTTCTTAATAAAGATAGCAAGATTTATGCTAAACATACTATTGGTAACTCGGATATGACTACAATTACAGGTGAAGTATCAATCAATCCTAATAATCCCAGTATGTGGGGGATTAAGAACCTAACGCAAGATAATTGGACTTATATTCAGGAGGATGGCTCGCAGATTCTCGTGCCACCACAGAGGTCGGCATTAATAAAAGCTAATGCAAAAATTGATTTCGGAGTTGAAATAGCCGAATTCAAATAGAAATAATGCAGAATGTTTTATAATTGGAGGGTTACAAAATGGCTAATGAAGAAATGGAAATGGAATTTGAAAGACCGGGCGCAGCACTTGCCAATAGACCTTTGCACTTTTTTTGGCTGGTTGATTGTTCCGGATCAATGTTTGGTGAAAAAATAGCTACAGTGAATAATGCAATTCAGTCATGCATTAAGCCCATGCAGGATGCTGCAGAGAATAATCCTAATGCGCATCTTTTTATTAGAACACTTAAGTTTGCTACAGGAGCCAACTGGGTTTCATCAAATCCTATACCGGTGGAGCAGTTTGTATGGGATGATCTTGCAGCAGGAGGAGTGACAGATATGGGGAAGGCTTTTGAGTTATTAGCAGCACAGCTTACAATTCCCCCTATGTCAGATAGAGCATTACCACCTGTAATTGTTCTTTTGTCAGATGGTCAGCCAACAGATAATTACAAGAAAAATCTTGATAAACTGCTGCATTTGCCCTGGGGGAAAAAGGCAGTTAGAATTGCTATTTCTATCGGTAAGGATGTGGATGACGACGTATTACTTGAGTTTACAGGGAACAGGGAATATGTTCTTCAGGCTAATAATGCAGAAGATCTTACGAAGATGATAAAATGGGCTTCTACGGTTGCGTCAGTAGTATCGGCGCCGGGGAGTCAGGAACCTATAAGTCAGCAAGCAGATGATACGTCTATGGCAGGAGATAATAATACAGGAGGCGCATACGATATGGGAAATATTCCACAACCGAGTGCAGGGGTGGTTTGGTAAGAAAGGAGTTGCTTATGAGCATGACGATTTTTGGACACTCGGCTCAGGGCGCTTCACATGGACGTATAGAAAAGAAATGTCAGGATAGCTGGGATAAAATAGATTACGAACCTGGACTATTTATAGCTACTGTTGCTGATGGTCATGGTAGTGACAAGAGTGTATATAGTGATGAGGGTTCGTGGGCGGCAACTACTGTATTTAAGAAGGTTTTGAGAGCGCATTATAAGAATTTTAATGATGAATATGCGTTTGAAACATTTCTTGTAAGAGAAGGTGATGGCAAGTTCGCTCAGATTATTGATAGGGAGTGGAAGCGTAGTATAATGGATGTTCATAAAACTGCTAAGAGAGATATGAACATACCTCCGGAAGAGATATACAGACTTTATGGTTCGACATTAATAGGTATAGCCATTTTGAATGAGTTTGTCTTTGCTTTTCAAATCGGAGATGGAGATATCACTTATGTGGATGAGAATACTGTAGAAGCATTAATAGAGGCGGATAAGTTATTAGGTGTTGAGACTCATTCACTATGTAAGATTGATGCATGGAAACGTGCAATATCAGTTGTAAAGCATAAGGATATTGATGACAATAAACCGTATATGTACATGTTGACAACGGATGGATTTGCTAATAGTTATTCAACTCAGGATATGTTTTATCAGACCTGCAAAGAATATTATGAATTAATGCGTCAGCATGGCGTGAAAGCCGTGCGGAATAATCTTGGAAAATGGCTTACTGAGACAAGTTATGAAGGATGCGGTGATGATATTACTGCTGTGTTTGCATATAATGAGTAAGTAGCTTCCTGTATATCAAGCAGTTAGTTGAATGATAATCGTTGAATTATTGTTAGTTTTTTAATAAGACGTTTCTGACTGAGGTGGATTATGCCCCTAAGAATAGTTCGAAATGATATTACTAAAATGAATACAGAAGCCATAGTCAATACGGCCAACGACCATCCAACCGCAGAAACGGGTTGTGATCATGCCGTGTATAAGGCTGCGGGATACGATGAGCTTCTTAAGTACAGGCAGGATAATATTGGATATGTTCCGGAAGGGGATGCCTTCATAACTCCGGGATTTGCGCTTAAAGCGAAGTTCATTATCCATGCGGTCAGTCCCCGGTATATAGATGGGGAGCACGGAGAAGAGGGGATGCTTCGTTTGTGTTATAAGAAGAGTCTCGCGTTGGCTAAGGAGAATGACATATGTTCCATTTCTTTTCCACTTATATCGTCGGGAGGTTTCGGCTATCCGAGAGAAGAGGCGATGAGGATAGCTGTTGATGAGATCAATACATTTCTCTTATCGAATGAGATGCTCATCTTCCTGGTCGTATTTGACTCTAAGTCGGCAATACTTGGGGAGAAGATATATCCAGGCCTAGAGGCATATATCGATCATAATTATGTCAGGAAAGCCCGAGCGGAGGAGTATGGAGATCCGTATTTTGCTTCTATAAGTCCGCGCGATGATAGTTACAACGCTTATTGCACTAAAGTGATAGATTTCGAGCGTCGTGTAGCAGGTAACTTACGATCGCCTTCCATACTGTCCAAAAAATCCGATATCGAACCTGAAGGCTCTGAGTTCAGTGAGGAGCATGAGAGCAGACTCGAGGAACGAATGCAACATCTGACGGATACATTCTCGGAATATCTGATGTATCTGATCAGCTGCAAGGGAATGGAGAATGCGGAAGTCTGGAAGAGAGCTATCATTGATAAGAAAGTGTTCTCCAAGATCAAGAATGATCGCGATTATCATCCGCAGAAGCTGACAGCTCTGTGTCTTTGCGTTGGAGTAAAGCTGAATCTGGATGAATCGAAGGATCTGCTTGCCCGTGCGGGGTATGCGTTGTCTCCCTGTGATAAAACAGATGTAATCTTCTCTTTTTTCATTGAAAACGAAATATATGACATGATCGAAATAGATATCCAGCTTGAGGAACATGGATTGCCCTGTATAATAACATAACGATTAAGGTCGCTTCCCGGGCGACCGGTTCGGAGATGATCTTTCGTATAATAAGCCCATAAGTTGCAACATAGTAGTAGCTTGATAAAAGGAGGGCTTTAAAATGCGAAAGGGTTTGACAGAGGTTGTATTTATCCTGGACAGAAGTGGTTCGATGAGTGGGCTTGAGGCTGATACGATAGGCGGCTTTAATTCGATGATGGCGAGGCAGAAGAAGGAAGAGGGAGAGGCTTATATCTCAACTGTGCTCTTTGACGACAGGACAGAGGTGATATACGACAGGGTTTCGGTCGACAAGGTTGAGCCACTTACTGATAAGAAGTATTATGTGCGGGGCTGTACTGCACTTCTGGATGCACTTGGCGGCGCGATCCGTCATATTGCGAATGTACATAAGTATGCAAGAGAAGAGGACAGACCGGAGAAGACATTGTTCATCATCACAACAGATGGGATGGAGAATGCCAGCCGCATATATACATTCGCGGATGTGCGGAAGATGGTGGAGAAACAGAAAGAGAAGTACGGATGGGAGTTCTTATTCCTCGGCGCTAATATCGATGCGATCGAAGTCGCCGGGAGATATGGGATCAGTGCTGACAGAGCTGTCAATTATGAATGTGACAGCGAGGGGATTGCTCATCATTATAGGGCTCTGAATGATATAGTATCCGGGTATCGTAAGGCCGCCAGCCGCAGGGAGATTGATGAGGCGGTTTGTTCCGGTTATGAATCGATCAGGGAGGATTATAAGAGGAGGCATAAGAAATAGAGATGATCCATTTTCGAAATATAATAATGTTATGCTGTGTTGTTTCGGCTTTCAGTAGAAGAAAGTAAACGAGAAAAAGTATTCGAGGAGAAATTAGTTTGATCGGAAACGGAGGATAACATGGGATTTAAGTTACCGAACGGTAGTGAGTTGAGTGAGGAGCAGTTGGATATTATCAATCTTCCGACTACAAGGGATTGGGTTATAAAGGGTGCCCCAGGAACAGGAAAAACTGTAATGGCTATATATCGTGCAGGTCAGGCAAGCCATGTATCTGCGGGGAAGCCTGTTTTGATGCTGGTATATAATAATCCGCTGATGAGGTTCCTTTCGACAGCAGTCCGGGGGAATTACTATAAAAATGTCAAAGTCCTTACATACCATCAGTGGTTGAATGACATATATAGAGAATATGATCTTGGATACATTCCAAAAGAGGGAGATGATCATGACTGGGAGACTGTGGCGTTTGATCTGTCAGGAATTGGGAAAAAATACGCACATGTCATTATTGATGAAGCACAGGACTTCTCGATAGAACTTCTGAAAATCCTCAAAAGGTTGTCTGATCATATGACTTGCTTCATAGATCCTAACCAGGCAATCGAGATTGCTAAGACAGATACTTATGATGCGATTAAGGCCTTATGCGTTGAATCACCTTATAAATTGACAAAGAATTTCCGTAATACCAAACAGATACGTGATCTGTCTGCTCTTTATTGTAAGGATGGGGAGCCGGCACCTACGAATATTCAGGGGAAGAAACCTGTGATTATGAAATGTGTCCCAGGAGGTTTCGATGATCAGAATCGAAAGATGGTGGATATTATTAAGCGAAATAAGGAAAAAAATATTGGAATTATCGTTAATCCGTCAGCACTTAATAATACATTCAAGTCTCTAAGAAACCTCCTTTCGAGTGATGTGATTGTTCAGATGCATAAGCCTAAGACGGACTTTAAAATTGATTTCGATAAACTGGGAGTGAAAATTGTGTCCTATGGCACTATGAAAGGATTGGAATTTGACATAGTGCTCCTACCGATGTTTGACAAAATAGAAATGAAGGATGGGAGTACCGTGGATGCAAATAGAGCTTATGTAGCTGTATCCAGACCGGTTAATGAATTGTATCTTTTCTATTGGAGCGAGAGGCCAAGTCCTGGGAAAATCAATACTATGACGGCGTTGACCTTGAATAGGGGTATGCTCGATTGGAAATAAGGAGGAAGGAATTGAAGTTCTTTTTATACATAAATAAAAATATTTTGTTTGATTTTTTGGGACGTAATATTATTGCTCCGGATCTTATTGTGCGAGATATTAAGAGATATCGTACCATTGGGACTGCATCGGACTATTTTTTGTTCGCCACTCACATGAAGTTGGATAGGAAGTCGCGTGAACATGGAATTGCAGAACCGGAATTTGTCTATCCGGTGACATTGGAGTTGTCAGAGATACAGGAGAATGACGGTAAGGCTATACTTGTCAGTAAAGGAGATGCTGGTCTCGAATATACTCTGGATAAATTATGCGATTATGATGAGGAGAAACATATTGGTGCTTATTTAATCGGAGAAATACCACTTTCACGTGTTGATAAGATATTTTTTGATACGCAGGATGAGCAGGATATGTTCTCTAGGCCGTCACCCGATTATTGGTATCCGATTAACAAGTACGATTTGTTGCCGGAAGGTTTCTCAGATGAATTATCGATTGAATTGGATGAACAGAGAATTCTGGATGCAAGTGGATTGACGTCGGAAGAAATAATTAGTGGCTTTAGGAATAGAGAAAAACAACGTGCTGCAATTCTGAATTTTATAAACGGAACATGTAAATGGCAATATGATAGGTATATTTTCGATATTGATGGTAGAATGCAAGAGCTTCTGGGATTAAGGGACGAGGATATTGAAGCTGTCCTACCTCATTATACAGAAGTTAAAGATAAAGATAATGTTGAGTACATCTATCTTGTAAATGAAATCCCAGAGAAAAGTACAGAGTTTAATCAGACAATTTACAATATCATACGGGATGTGCTGGTTGAACAACCATACAATAACCAGAAGCAGACGGAGCTTATTACTGATATTTTGAATATGCTTTGCGAGCGGATCACCACTGAGTGTAAGACTTTGGCAGAATCTAATATTGTTCGCCAATCTATTGTAGAGATAGAAAAACTGATAGCCGATTCCTCGAATAAAGGCCCTGAAGAGATCATGGCAGATATTCCTGAAGTGATAGACGTACTAAAAGCTCTGCTTTTTGTGGCGAAGAATCCAAACAGGTATGATATGTTCCTTGAGTCTTTGGGTGCTTATCATGCGGATCTTATCACAAAGAGACGGGCAGCTGTTCTTTGGGGATATTTTAATGGCCTTAATGGAATGCCCGGCGAGGATTTCAACAAAGATAATCAATTATTGTGGCATTTTATAGAGGCAACTGTTTTTAATCAGGAGAAGATTATTGTTCCTTCTCTTGCGATAACAGAACCCAAAGTATCCCTGGAGAAAGGGGCTGTATTGGGAATTGCACTTAAAGAAGAACGTATTATTACCGCAGGCGAGATTCGAAAGGCTATCCTAGCTACACCCAGAAAAAAGCTTACAGGAACATTTTATAGTAAGCTTCTTGAAGCTGCGGAAGTTGAGGCAGGCAGTAAGAAGAAGGCTGAGAATAAGGGATATGCACATAGTGTAGCGTCAATAGATCTGCAAGAGATTAAGAAGGATTCCGAATTGAACGCCGACATTAGGAAGGCGCTCGAGCAGCTTGTGAAGGATTGCAAAAAAACTGTGCCTAACAAGGATAGATTGTTTGCTGATTATGTGGAAAAGGAAAGTAAATTTGCCTTAGTATTTGATATGGATCCTGACTATTGGAAAAAGACATTTAAACCTAATTCGAAGAAAAATAATGCGCAATTATAAAGAGTTATTGGAATATAGGGCAGATATGCCTGAAGTGAGGATAATACAACAGGATATAGAGACTTCGACTAATTGGGGTGATGCGTATTGTATAGGGCAATATGTATACGAACAGGCTTCAGGCGAAGCAGATAAGCTGATTATGGATGCCTATGAAAAGGCGTTCGGGTTGGGCCTGAATATACGTGTGAACAGAGAGTTTTTTCTTGCGGCGACACAGCAGATTGCAAGAATATATTTTCGGTTTCAAAAATATGATGAAGCTATTAATAAGTTGATGGTCCTTGATTCCAATGTGGATGATTTGCCGGATTGGGTGAATCTGTATTATGCTTCAGCGTATATTCATACAGAGAATATTTTGTATTGGGCAGAAGTTCCTAATATGCTTTTTAAACGGATTGATGATATTGATGAAAATAATCCGGAATCCGTGAAGCGAAGAAAATATCTTTTTTTGGAGTTTTTGAACAGAATCAGTGAGCTGTCAGAGACTAAGGATGTATCCGCGGTAGATAAGGATGCTATTTTAGCTAAAGCAGTAGAACTTGGCTTGATTGATTCAAGAGAGTGCTTGAATTTCAAAGTCGCTTTGGGGATTATTTCCACCATTCCTGAATTGTCGGAACCGGAGAGTAGATCTGAAGCTGGGGAAAAAGCATCTTCTGTTTATGAGCATATGGCTGTGGAACTCAATAAACGTCTGTCGGAACTTCAGACGATCATTGATAAGCAGACCATTACTATTGCAAAGGATAAGAAGTTACTTGCTGATCAGAAGAAGCTGATAGTATCCTTACAAGAAGAAAAAAAGAATCTGGAGAATAATGCTAACCGTTTGATTGGAGAATTGAAAAATGCAAAAGAACTTGAATACGCTATTCAGGCAAAATGTAAAACTCTGGAAAGTCAGCTTTCCGGCAGTGAATCAGCACGAAAACAGATGGAGGACAATACAACTGTTATCGGCGAATTAAAGGCAGATGTTGAAGATCTGAAGACAGCATTAACCGTAAGCAGAAGGACTAATGATAAACTTCAAATCGAAATCGCTCAGCACCAGGAGATTATATCCGGACTTAAAGATGAGGTGCTTCAAAGCAAGGAGGAAGTACAAGGACTCAATGCGATAATTGAGAGTCAGAAGATACAGATTGAAATAGCTGAAGCTGCAGTTAAAGCTGTTGAGGAGAAGGTTGCTACAACTGAATTGTTACAGGATAACAATGATACACCGAAAAGGTCAAGTGTGACATCTGTTGCGCCCACCTTGCTTGATATCCTTACGGTTGATAACTTCCTGTCAAGAAGAAAGAAGATACTTATTATCGGCGGCTCTGAAACGAAGGAGAATCACCTTAGAGGAAAGCTTAAGAGTATGGGGTTCAACTTCACTAAAGATCAGCTGGAATTTGAACTGGAATATGACAATGTAAAAGACTACGCTTCCCGTATCCGACCGTGGAGTGGAAAATATGCAGGAATAATTGTCGGTCCCTGTCCACATAAAGCGAAAGATATAGACGGCTATTCCAGCTTTATTGAGCAGATTAAATCAGAAGAGGGATATCCGCACGTCGAAGAGGCACGAGATAAATGTGGGACTCTTAAGATATCCAATGAATCTATCGGGGATGCCATGATGAAAATGGCGGTATATTTACAGTCGATAGCGTAGGGAGACCGTGTATGGGACAGTTAATATTATCTGTAGATGTGATTTACAATAATCTTCTTCTTATTGCAATCTCACGCAAGTATAGCTTTGCAAAACTTGTAAAAGAGGTCGAAGAAGAGATAAAAGCACATATTGAAGAACGAAAAATGTTTTTACCTAAGTGCTACGCCGATAGATATTTAGTTACAAATTGACTTTGGTTGTCAACCCAATCTATCATAAATCAATGATTACGGATAATTGGAGGTAATAACATGAACGGATTGAGGTTTGTCAGGAGACTTTGTAACTTCTCACTTAATGAGTTGTCTAAGGAAATTGGGGTTTCGCGTCAGGCGATAAGTGCGTGGGAAAATAATAAAAAAGGAATATCGGAAGACAGGTTATTACAGATTTTAGATTTTTTCGGAATAGAAAAAGAGTATCTGGGGGAAATTACAGAGGAAGCCAAGCAGCAGATTCTGGAAAAGGCAATGTACAGGTATAAAGACGGCGATAGAGAATATTATAAATATAAGCCGCATTGTTGTGATACTCTGGAGAATGAGGTTGTCTGTTTCTTAGGGAATAATGATCGTACCCTGGATGATTATTATGCTGAGGCATTAAAGAATAAGAAAGCGATAATAGATGAAGCCCGGAATCTTATCTCTTACCAAGAGGGTGGCTCTAAAGAATCTGACATAATATCGATCAATAGAGGAGTGAACATCTATGGTGCAGTTAATGCTTATCTCCGGGAGATGCCTGATCAAAAGGTAAGTGTGCGTATGCCCTATTGGCAGGAACTTGATAATATTCTCAATGCATTGCTGATCGCTCATGATCAGGCTGACAAAGAAGAAATCGCTGATAAGTATCAGGTACTGTCGATGGATCCTACCAATGATGATTATGAATGGACGTTGGAGTTAGCTGAGATCCTACGTTCAAGATGGGAAAGAAAGAGGTCTAAATATGCCAATATAAAGATGAGGCCGGGTTCGGTTATAGATGAGCATAAGACAGGGAAATCAGTAGAAGAAATGATAAAGGAAATGGAAGACGCTAATCGTGAATTCTGGAAGATAAATAAAGATATGGCTTATAAGGTTGGATTGCAGTTCAGACCGGGGAGATGATTGGTGAAGTTTAATAATCTTATTGAGAATACATTTTGCCCGAACTTTCGAGAGATGCTTAAGTCATCTGTGGAACTTGCTAAAGCAGCAGGAGTGGAAGAGGATAGTATTCTTGATTCAATGAATAAGATCGATGATTACTTTGTCTAACCGATTTTCCAAAAAGGAAACAGAATCAATTATTCGTTAATATACTTCATTCATAAAACATAATATGCTTATTTCACAAGGAGGAAATAAACATGGATGATATGAATTTAGCAAAAAGAATTGGAGTACGTTGTAAAAGGATCAGAGAGAGTAAAGGGATGACTTTACAGGAACTGGGTGATCTGGTTGGAACCGGGGCGGCGAATATATCCAAGATGGAGAATCATGGGATTAATGATATTCATTGGATAACTTCTATTTCGAAGGTTTTGGGTCAGGATCTCTTGAAGGACGAGGTCGATGAAGAAGGAATAATAGGTGAGATCGGTAAGGAGATATTGATTAAGCTTATTGAGAATGAAGGACATCTCTCTTATCAGGAAATTGTTGCTGATATGTATGGAATGAGTGAAGACCGAGTATCAAATGAGATATTTAAGCTTACTCGGATCGGTATGTGTATTAGGGAACAATACAAAGACTTTACGAATAAGCAGGTGGACAGGATCTTTATTACGGCAAAGGGCTTGATCACATGTCGCAACCAGATAACCAATCCACTGATCGAAGAAAGGATCCTCCCTAAGATAGATAAAGTGGTGACATATGAGAAACTGCTTGGTGAATATACCGAAGAAGGGAAGGAACCACCGAAATGTTATCAGGATTGTGTAGACAGTCACCCTCTTGAGAAGATGATTCATAATCTGAGTATAACAGATAGGTTATACAGGATAGAGTTTATTATATGGCTTAAGAAAAAATATACACATGGGATAGAGAAGTTTCGTTATTCTGAAATTATTGATAATAGCTTTTATTCTTTTGAGGTGTTTGATGACAGGTTTCCGTCAAAGAGTTTTTTCTTTGATATATTATACAGAATGGCGCTAGGCATCTCGTATGAAGATCTATTGATATTATACGGTTCGGAGTATTTACAAGAAAAGTATCATTATTCTAAGAAAGAAGTAGAGAACGATGAGTATCTACAGATAGAAAAGAAACTTGGTCTGATGCCTGATTTTGATGATCCTGAGTATTGGAAGAAAAGTAGTAAGGAAAATCTTGATAAATTATTCGCTGAGGAATTTGGATTGAAATCATACAAGACATCTGATGGTGAAGAGAGCTTTCAAGATCCTGATCTTTACATACTGACCGAAGAGGAGAGAGAATATTATTTAGATTGTTCCGAACAGATCAACGAAAGTATGGAACTAGATGTAATCCAATCTTTGCCGAAGAAAGATTGGTTTGCCAAGATGGCTGAAAAAATGGAAGCTAAGGGGATCAAATCAAAG
This sequence comes from Lachnospiraceae bacterium, assembly GCA_024684085.1. Classification (GTDB taxonomy): domain Bacteria; phylum Bacillota; class Clostridia; order Lachnospirales; family Lachnospiraceae; genus Colinaster. Next base: position 12,650 of record JAIKXM010000041.1, read on the forward strand.
AATCCTGTTGATTGGTTCTCAGAGGAGGAAATCCTTGCTTTTGTTAAGGAGAACCATTGGAAGGCTTCCACTGCTGAAGAAATCTGCGTTGAAAAACAGCTTGCCGAGATTATTGAACTGTGTCCCGATGTGTTACGATATTATGATATTGGTGACTTAATTTTGTCAGACTCCTATTGCATGTTTGACTCTGTCAGATCTTACATAAAAGAAATATACGAACTGTAGAATTCTGGCTAATGAGAAAGCGATGCGGAAGTATGTTCCGGTTGCAAAAGGATCAGAGAGGACTATAAGAAGAGGTATAAGAGATAGAGATATTTATTTGGATGCCAATGATCTTAGGAATTCTATCAGCGTTGACGTGACCGTAGGTATTTCTTCATTAATCCAGTTCTTATTAGAAGCCGTAAGTTTGGTAATATAATTGTTGGATGAAAATGTATTTGTAATTCTCCTAATAATAGAGTTCATATTGTTCTCTTTCATGCCTGGATCATTGATTATAAATGTATCCAGGCATTGTGCTAATTTGGCTGTATCAATTGTAGGTGCAAGGTAGTACATATCAAAAACATCTTTGTATCTCGTCGAGTATGGACCGAATTTCAAAAGTGAACGAAGTTTTTCGGTAAACATCTGTTCTTTTGAATTGATAAGCAGGGTTGCACTGCCATCATAGCAGGCAATGTCGAAGCAATATTCTTCTTGCGCAATATCAAGATTCTTATGAACGCCAAGATCTACTTTACTTTCTATAGAATCATCGAATTCATCTGATATGAGAACGTAGATCCGCTTGCCATTATAATCTTGTTGATTCAGCTCATATATTTCTCCTGTCTGGTGTATGTGAATATCTTCAAGACAATCAAGCTTCTTGATGAATTGTCGAATAGAATCATCGCTAAGTGAATACCGAATAAAATCAATATCGATATCCTGAGTGGCTCTCCTTGCATTTTGTGAGATGCTCCGCATAACAACGCCACCTTTTATTGTAACGTTATTACTTAAGGGACTTTTGGCAATAGCCTTCAGTATTACATCCTGACATACCTTTGCCTCAGCATTGTCATTAATATATCCTTGTGCGTTTGCCAGTCTTATCATTTCTTTTATTGATGTCATTAAAGAACCTCCATCTCGAGTGCGTAACCAATCATTTTATTACGTGGGTAGATTGCGACATAATCCTGTATACGTTCAATGTCTAAAGTATAGATAAGTTTTCTGTAGTTACTGATTATTTCTTTGTAGTAGTCAAAGGGAAGTTTGTTTTTATAGCGAAGCAGTTCTATTAACATGCGTTCCTTATCATAGATTTTTATTGTTGCATCTCTTCTCGTTATGGTTGTAACGCCTTCATTTAGCAGATTGGAGAGAACATAGTATTGGTGTATTCGATCATCGTTAATATAGATAGCATGTTTATCGGTAGCTATATGGAATTGATCAGGGATGACATCCGTTAGGCCATGATAATAGAATGCACTGTCCATGGTAAGTATTCCTTTGGGATATTTAAATGCTACAACGGCTAACGTAGATACATTTGGTGTATCGGAGTATATACCTCTTTCGATTTGGTATATGTTACCGGCTGATAGTTGCTTTTTGATTTGGTAGTCCGTTTTCCATTTTTTAAGGCAATCAGAATAAGAAAAAATCATAGTATATCTCCTTGAGTAATTATAGGCCGATAGTTCTTTGAAGCCTATGTCTGCTGAAGTTTTTGTATGGCGTCATGAGGATTATTTGATAAAATATAGGCTGCAACAATATAAAAGCCTATATTTACTTAAATAGTATATATTTTTTTTGTTTTCGTCAATATAATGACGTGTATTCAGAATCTTTCCTGATATTGATAGGTTAATAGGATGTTGTTTATAGGCGGATTTCTATATTGTCCTGCAACGAGAACAGTAACGAATGGTAATAGATATGTAAATAGAGTGCGCCAATTAGTTTGATACATATAACGTTAAAGGTTATAATATTGATAAGATGATTATCAATTAACAAATTGCCTCGAAGACATCAACAGAGAAACAACTGAGGATGATGGCATCGTACAAAAGGATGTCATAAATGATAAGATTTGTTGATTTGAGCATGCAGTCGGCATGCGGCAGATTAGCTATTGCAGAATGGAGCATACGGGACTTGAACCCGTGACCTCCACACTGCCAGTGTGGCGCGCTCCCAACTGCGCTAATGCCCCATGAATCACATTGATTATAACCTAGATTTTTGAAAAAGGCTATACATAATTCTTACATCGGGGCGAGAGTGCTGTTTCGGTGAATATATTGACCTACAACGTAAAACTATTTGTGAACAGTAACGATTTATAACAATATTGTCAGTTTCCCTATTTTTATAAGGCGGCGGCTATGAAGAAGATCATGAAGTTGTTCATTACGGGTATTGCGATATGCGCATTATTCATACAGGCTCCGTGTCTCTGTATGGATGCGGCCTCTGTCGGGAGGGACAATACCTACGGCCATCCGACGCAGGCAGACCTTAATCGTCTGAATGCCGTGAAGGCAGAGGCGCTCGTGGAGCATGGATACAAACCGTGCGGGAATTGTAAGCCATATGTAGAAGCTTCTTTGCAAGTAACAGCGACAGGTACTGCTACGTCTGCGTCAGGATCAGCCGGATGTGAGTATGTCAGAGCGGAATATGACGGTGTATACCTTGATCTCTGATAAGTGCCTGATAATATATGAAATAGAACGAAATACATAAGGAACCTGTATTTCAAGAAATGTAACCTTATATTATACGAGAGGGAATACAATGTTCGAAGCATGTGAATATGAAGTGATCCAAATTGACGGAGATTATGCCAATCTTAAACGTACCGATATCGAATCCGATGATGTGAAGGTTGTGGCAAGGGCTCTGTTGCCGGCGGAGATAAGGGAAGGTAGCAGGCTCAAGTACGAGTTGCTGCAATATACGCTGGTGTGAATAATAGGTTGTCAGGATTACATTCTATTTTGAAGATCAGGATGCGTATCTTGTTGATTATGTGGATTATCATTGAGAAGGGAGGAACGCTGAGATGACAAGAAGGCCGACACATCCGGGAACAGTTTTTTTAGAAGATGTAATGAAACCGTTAAATCTTTCGGTTACTGATGCTGCATCTATGCTTGGAGTGAGCAGAAAAACCTTATCTGAATTTATAAATGAGAAGTCTTCATTAAGCCCTGAAATGGCTTTAAGAATAGGTAAAGCAACAAATACATCAGTAGAGAGTTGGATGAATATGCAGCAGAAGCTTACTTTATGGAATGCACGGAAGCATGAGCCAAATAATGTAATACCTTTTCCGGTAAGTGTGGCACAGGAAGGGTAGTCGGTTTATCCGGCAAGGGGACACGGAAGTTGTGGAATAATAATGGACATAGTTAATAAAGGCGGTGGCGATTGATTTTAAATATATTCGTTACCGTCTTTTTTATGGACCATGGGGACGGGGATTGTGGACCATTTCGTGAAAAAGGTAGGTTTAGGTTATGTGAGGTATCGGTTTAGATGAATTGTGGGGATGGGGGTGTTAGTTGACTTTTAATTTGCACAAGCTAAGGATTTCCATATGCAATCAATGTAATAAAACTTCTGCCAATATGCAAGAATTTGCTTGCATATCGTAAAACAATCTATTGCACGTCTATTAAGCCCTCCTTTAGAATGAATATATACATAGTCGACAATGTATCGGAACAGTCCGGGAGGAAATCGCATGATAACCAATATTAATATGGACATCGAAGGTATCGATGAACTCGATAAGAAGATCTTAACGATCATCGCTGACAATGCAAGGCTTACCTATTCAGAGATCGCCGAGAGGATCGGTGATGTATCACGCGTATCCGTGAAGAACAGGATGAAAGCTCTTGAAGAGCGAGGGATCATACGCGGTTATAAGACCGTGATAGATCCAACAGGCGATCCCAATGGCATCAGATTTTTCATGGATATTGAGACTGAGCCTGAATCTCTCCATGACGTTGTGGATATGCTGGCGGGATACAGATACAATCGCCAGATATTCACGGCTACCGGAGAGAGCCGTATTCATGTGATGGGATATGTTCCGAATAATGCAACTCTGAGATCATATGTTGACAGTGTCTACAGGAAGCTTAAGGGAGTGCGCCGGATCATTTGCCATGAGATTCTTGTGACACATAAGGATGTTGATGGAGGCATCGATTATGTACGATATAAAGAATCTGAATATATGGAAGGAGGGCACGAGGGACAACCTGATGCTGAATAAGCCCACGGTCATTGAGATCTTATCGATCTGGGAGGGCATTGACAGAGGAAGAGATCAGACTTACAGCAGACTGCGAGGGATCCTCGCTGAATTTGACTGGCCGGGAGTCCGGATAAAGACAGCGATCAGATTCAGGTTTCCCTTTTATATGACGGATAAAATAGCGGCTACTGATATTGAGGCTCTCGAACTTAGTGTGAGATCGTATAATTGTCTGAAGAGGATGGGTTATAATACTATTGGATCTTTGGTACGCAATGTTCAAGGTTATGCGGATCTTAAGAAGATAAGGAATTGTGGCAGGAAGAGTATTGATGTGATCCTTGAGAAGCTGTTCTGCTACCAGTATTCACTGATCGCGCCGGAGAAGCGGGGCGGATATATCGCAAAACTTAAGGAATTGAATGGAAGATAGAGATATAATAGAGTTCGGTAGATATATCTCGAGCACAGGGGGTAGTATATGGGATTGTTTAAGACAAAAGAAGAGAAGAAGCTGGATGAGATCATTCAGAGTCTTGAGATGAATATGTCCAATAATTATAAGGATAATGCTCAGGATAATCTGAAGGAACTGTCGGCGGCCTTTGAAGAAATGAAGAATGAGGGCCGACTGAAGGGTAAAACTGCCGATAAGTATTCGGCAATGATCGAGGACTACAAAGTTAAGATGAAGGGCTATACACATAAGGATCAGAAGCCTTATTGGGTGTGATATGACTGAGTCGGATCAGTGCACTTACGGACAGGATAAGTCTGTTATGCATATCTGTCCGACTCCTTATCTTAACCGGTGGTGAAGGATGATCGCTTTAACTACGAGAATAGGAAGTCAGTGTTATGAACAGAATCAGGATTACACAAAAAGTCCGGATAATGATCATTGGTGCTTTATTAACGATAGGCATCAGTATGTCCGGGTGTGCCAATACGGATAATGAAATGCTCTTAAGTGAAGAAGACGTTATCGAGAGCGTTGAGGAGTCTGTCATCAATGAATCGGAGACCGGATCGGATGCCGAAGATCTGTCCGAAGAAAATGAGACCAAGTCTGAAGATCTGTCCGAAGAAAATGAGACTAAGGCTGAAGATCTGTCTAAAGAAAATGAGACTAAGGCAGATCCTGAGATCACGACTGAAGGTGAGAAAGATAATGAATCTGATAGCAGATCATCTGACGTATCAGGCTCCAGTAATGACGATGATAATTCCGGAAGACTTGTCGTCATCGATGCGGGGCATCAGAGTAAGGGTAATAATGAGAAAGAGCCGATAGGTCCCGGAGCAACAGAGACAAAGGCCAAGGTAACAGGCGGGACTTCGGGTACTACAACCGGTCTTGCGGAATATGAGCTTAATCTTCAGGTTGCTCTGAAGCTTGAGACTGAGCTTCAAAACAGAGGGTATGACGTGATCATGGTCAGGCGCACCAATGATGTGAACATGTCCAATTCCGAGAGGGCAGCTGTGGCGAATGATGCCGGTGCGGATGCGTTCGTGCGTATCCATGCCAACGGAAGTACTGACAGTTCTGTCAACGGTATGATGACGATATGTCCGACATCGTCCAACCCATATTGCAGTGATATATATGAGGCTTCCAGTCTGCTCTCAACCTGCATTCTGGATGAGGCTGTATCAGCGACAGGGGCCCGTCGTGAAAAAGTATGGGAGACTGACTCCATGAGCGGGATCAATTGGTGTAAGGTCCCCGTAACGATCATTGAGATGGGATACATGACCAATCCGGATGAAGATACCAAGATGGCAACGGAAGAGTATCAGAATAAGATAGCGGACGGTATTGCCAACGGCCTTGACAGATATTTTGCCGGCAGATAAGAGATTGGATAAGAAGAGATCTTTATTATCGTTATTGATTCGTGTGCTCGGTTTTATGAAAAAGTGCATAAAACTGAGACGCGATTTTGAGTAAAAAAGTAGATTTATATTTCTGTACTTGCAAGTATATTGTCACGATGTTATATTCTAAATATAGATACATAAAAACGTTTTTATATTGAGAAGGGAAGAGAACACCTGAATAAGGACTCTTTTTATTTAGCCAACAAATAAAAACGTTTTTATCGGAAAACAGGAGGTAAGTATGAAAAACTTTAACAAGGGGTTCAAGAGGTTGGTCGCAATCATCACTTCGATAATGTTGTGTATCGGATTGTTTCCTTCAACCTCTATGGCTGACGAGATCGAGAACGATGGGCAGAGTGCTTATACGTCCATTAGTGCAGGCGATTTTCTGAAGGCTGACGGACGTAACTTAAGAAAAGCATACGGTACCGGAGATATCGTTAATCTCAGGGGTACTAATGCAGGAGGTCTGTTTGTTCAGGAATTCTGGATGACACCGACTGCCGATTCAACCAATGTATCGGATCAGGATGATATCATGAGAGTCCTGACTGAGAGATTTGGTGAAGAGCAGATGTTCGAACTGGTCGATGCGTATGAAGCCGCTTATTGGACAGAAGATGACTTTAGGAACATTGCAGATCTTGGTATGAATTGTATCAGATTGCCTTTCTGGTGGAGGAATCTGGTAGATGCCAACGGTAACTGGTATGGATATGATCCCGAAGCTGCCGATCCTTACGCAACAGCATTCAGGAAGCTGGATAGTTTTGTTGAGACTGCCGGAGAATACGGATTATATGTGATTCTTGATTTCCATGGAGTTCCCGGGTCCCAGAACGGAAGTGATCATTCGGGTATTGACGGTAAGGATGACAAAAAAGGGGCATCTGAGTTCTTCTTCGGCGATAATGCAACAGCCAATCAGGAACGCTACTATAATATGCTCGATGTTATAGCTGCCAGATATGCAGGCAATCCCATTGTTGCAGGTTATGACATTATGAATGAGCCTTTCTGTACATATGTAGAGGCTCAGTATTATGAGATGCTCTGGAATATATATGACAGAGCTTATGATGTTATCAGAGCCAAGGATGCGGATCACGTGATAATCATGGAAGCTGTATGGAATGCAGATGCACTTCCCGCTCCCGCATTATACGGATGGGAAAATGTCATGTATGAGTACCACCAGTATAATTACAGCGATTATGACAATGAGGCAGGAACTCAGGTCTCAAGCATGCAGGGCAAACTTGATAATATACGTAATGCCGATTATAATGTTCCGAGTTATGTCGGCGAATTCTCCCTTTTTAATCAGCCTTCGGCCTGGGACTCTGCTCTTAAGATAATGACTGAGTGCGGAGTGAACTGGACCACCTGGACTTATAAGACTATCGAAGGATATGGTATGTGGGGACTTTACCATCATCCTGTTGATATGAATACAGGTATCAACATTGAGACTGCATCTTTTGATGATATCAAGAATTGGTGGATGAGAGCCGCTACATCCGAAGGTGTAGAGAATACAGCTCTTACTGCAGTTGTTAAGAACTGGGCCGAGGCTGATGCTTATCCAAGCACCTTAGGTGCGGTAAGCGCAGAGATAAATACAGGATCTTATTATTTCAAGGCTAATAATACACAGAATCTCTTATCTGTATCTGAGGATACACTTGTTACAAAGGCAGGCGGAGATGTTACCGATGCCGAGAGATTCGTTATTGAGACAGACGGCGGAGATATCTATCTTAAGTCTGCTTTGACAGGCAAATATCTTGCCCTTACAGAGGGTAATGTATTGAAGGCTGTTGCATCGAATACCGCTGAAGCAGAGAGATTCCTTATTAAGGATTATTCACTTTCAGCTGTTACGATCAAGGCCAAGAGTGCAGGCCTCTATGTACAGGAGAAGGCAGCGGGAACTGCGGCAACTGCTGACGGTACCAAGACTATGGGCGCTCAGACTTTCCAGATGTACAGTTCTGAGACAGACAAGCTCTACAATCAGGATGCTATCGATGCAGCCAAGGAAGCATGGCTCCATATTGAGGCAGAGACTACAGATATACATGGCGGTGCTGTTGAGGAACAGGGATTCTATTCTCAGGGTAGTGGTGTAGGTTCCCTTGAATCAGGCGGAATAAGCATTGCCGATGTCGCAACCGACTGGTCTAATATCAAGTACGTATCATTCAATGTCAATGTTGAAAAAGCAGGTAAGTATCAGCTTGTTTTCACATATAACGGTGATGATAATAAGTCGATCCTTGTTAAGGCTAATGACGGTGAAGCTGAAACGGTAAGCGTACCTCAGAGATCCGGCGGAGCCTGGGATAAGATGTGGACGAAGCTTGTTGAGGTGGATCTTAATGCAGGTGCCAATACCATCTGTTTATCAGGTGCTGTAGGCGGTGGTTGGATCAATTTCGATTGCTTTGACCTTGTTAAGGTTCCTCTTGTTGAGCAGGAGAGCGGTGCGATCAGATATGAAGGTGAGAATTTCTATGCTACAGGTTATGAGACTTCAGGCGGTTCTCATTATTCAGGCAGCCGTGCAAGAGGCGGATTCAATCAGGATATCACTCCGGAACAGTTCACTTCAGACTGGAGTAATGTAAGATATACGGAATATGTTGTTTACGCTGAGAAGGCAGGTGAGTATACACTTACCTTTGGTTACGACGGTAACAATGCTTCCGATATGCGTTGTATCTATAAGATCAATGACGGAGAGAACACAGAGCTTGCCATTAACGGAGCAGGCTGGGGAAGCGCTCAGAATAAGAAGTTCGATGTTACCTTACAGGAAGGTCTTAATGCTGTTAAGATATCAGGTACTGTAGGTGATACAAGTAATTGGGCCAATAACGACTATCTTGATGTGATCGCTAAGGGTGCCGAGAAGCAGAGTGCTATAAGCGGATTCAAGAGATATGAAGGCGAGACAGCGGTTCTTACCAAGGCCGAAGGTTCTTCTGCAGGTACTGAGGCTCAGGACTTCTTCTCAGGCGGCAGTGCAGTAGGTAATCTCTCAAATGAATCAGTTGCCATAGCAGATGTAAGTGAAGACTGGAGCAATATCTCTTATATCACATTTAATGTTAATGCCGCTTATGAAGGCGATTACAGAATTGTGATCGGATATAACGGCGATGATGATAAGAGCATCCTCGTTAAGACTAATGGAGTACCTCAGACTGTAGAAGTACCCAATGTCAGCGCAGGACATGAATGGAATCTTATGCATCAGAAGGTTGTTACCGTTCCTCTTATCGCAGGCAGTAACACAATAAGTATCACCGGTGCTCTGGGTGGCGGATGGATGAACATCGACTATATTGATGTGAGCAAGTATCCGATCATCATCAATGAAGACGGTACAGAGAGATATGAGGCGGAGACTTTTGATGTTAAGTCTGCCAATAATCCCGCAAGGGAACATCAGGATATGTATTCAGGTCTTGCCAATGAGAACGGTGTAGGTGGTATGGGTGCAACATTCCCTACATACGAGCCGGGTCAGGATATCTTTGATACACCTATGAATTATACGGATTACAGCGTATTTGCCGAAACAGCAGGATACTATGACATTAAGGTCATGGGTAACGGCGCAGGCGTTGATCTTGTATGTGTATATTCCGTTAACGGTGAAGCTACCAGGACATTTACACTGCCTAATAAGGATAAGCCATGGGATAACATGGTAAGTGCCAATATCCATGTATATCTTAATGCAGGATATAATGATGTCCTTATGGCAGGTACATATAGCGGTGCATGGCTTAACTACGATTATATTGACGTGATCTATTCTGAAGATCAGACAGGCGGTACATCAGGCGGTGGCGAAGAAGAAGAACCTGTTAATACCAATCTGCCATATGAAACAGCAGACGGTTACATGAGATATGAGGCAGAAGCCGGAGATATCCATGGCGGCCAGACTGAGTATCAGTATATCTATTCAGGAAGCGGCGCTGTTAACGGCGTTGGTGCCATGGCAGGAACCGACAATAATTACAATGTCGGTGACAATATCGAGAACTATGATCTTAAATATATCAAGCTGAATGTCAATGCTGCCACAGCAGGCGAATATGAGATCGTTATAGCAGCTAACGGTGCAGATAAAGAGATGCCCATAGCATATCAGATCAATGATCAGCCTTCAGAGACAGTTACTATCGACAATACTGTCGATGGATATTCGTGGGATAGGATCTTAAGAGTTCCGATCACGGTTACTCTTGCCAAGGGTGATAATACTGTGATCATCGCAGGTACTTACAGGGCTATAGACAGTGCATGGCTCAATTACGATTATTTCGACGTTAAGGCTATTGCTCCCGCTACATCAGGTGGCTGGACTATTGAGTCGGTTCCGGACTGCTACTATACAGGTAAGAAGATCACTCCTACAGTTGTCATAAGAGACGTTGCAACGGGTGAGAAGCTTATACCCAAGAAGGATTATACGGTCACCTATAAGAATAATACCAATGCCGGCGTGGCAGAGATCGTGGTCATGGGTAAGGGCAATTATTCACAGGAGAAGAAGATCACATTCAATATCCTTCCGCTCGATATTACAGATGCATTTGCCACAGACCTGTATTATAAGAAGGGCAGCTCCAAAGTAACTGTTAAGCCGGTTCTTACTCTTAATGGTAAAAAATTGGTGTTTGACAAGGATTACTATATCGATACAGAACTTGAAGGAAGTTGTACGACCTATTCAGAGATTGGTGATTATACTGTAAGACTTAAGGGTAAAGGCAATTACACAGGTACATATGATCTTGGCGTTCATCTGTACAGCGGCAATAAGACAGCTGACGGTAAGTCTATCGTAGAGATTAAAAAAGCATCCATTAAAGGCAAGACCAATCCCAAGTATGAAGGAGTCAAGGAGTATAAGCAGGATCTTACCGTAAAATATAAGAATAAACTTCTTGAGGAAGGCAAAGATTATACGCTGAGATACTATAATAATACTCAGGCAGGAAAGGCTGTCGTCGTGATCACGGGAATGGCTAATCCGGACAGAAGCGATGTGGTATTCACCGGCTGTAGGGAACTGACCTTTAATATCATCGGTGAGAAGCTTTTAAGCAGGAATATCGTTATCAATGACAGTGATATCGTATATGACGGTAATGCCAAGACGGTGTCATATACAGTGAAGAACAAGGCAGGTACTGTGCTTACGGAAGGTGTTGATTATACAGCCGTGACATTTACCAATAATGTGTTCAGAGGAAAGGCAACCCTTTCCGTTACAGGAATGGGTGGTTATACGAATACCGTGAACACCAAGTTCAGTATCCTTGCTCATCCTCTTACAGCAGAAGATATGATCATCGAATGCAGTAATGAAAAAGAGTTCCACAGGAGCGGAAGCAAGGCGCCTGTTACGGTTAAGATGGGTGATACCAAGCTGACCGAGAATGTTGATTATAAGCTAATATATAAAGCCAATAAGGCAGTTGGAGAAGCTTCCGTGACCATTAAAGGTTTGGATAACTTCAATGGAAGTGTTACCAGGAAGTTCAATGTAGTTGCGGCAGATATTGATGAAACAGCTGTTGTGGTCGCTAAGGATGTTGTGAATACCGATGCCATCACATTGAATAAGTGTATGGTGTCTCCTACGGTTATGGACAAGCTTGACGGAACCGTTCTGAGGGCAGGTACTAATTATGAAAAGGCTTGTGTCTATAAAGTATCTTATGATAACGGAGAGACATGGATAGATCTTACCGCTGATAATCTGGATGCTTCAAGGTTCGGAGCTGATACTGTCTTTAGTGTTACAGTGACAGGAAAGGACGGCCTGAGCGGTTCGGCAACAGGCTATTACAGACTTATCGAAAAGGCTAAAGATATCAGTACTGCAAAGGTAGTCATTAAAGATAAGAATTATATTGGTTCACCTGTTACTATCAGCAAGGATGATATAACTTCCGTAACCGTTAAAGACGGCAGAGTTAATACGGTGATCGATCCTGAGTATTACGAGGTGATCCCGGGCAGTTATACCAAGAATATCAATAAGGGTACTGCTACTGTTATGCTAAGAGGCACTAACGGATATGGTGGTGTTGTCAAGGCTAAGTTCAAGATAGTAGCAACCGGCATTGATGATAGTGTGAGCTTTTCTTCGAGGATCATGAGTCTGTTTAAAAAGATGGTTGATTAGTCAGGAGTATTGGGGCGGCGGTGAAAACCGCCGCCTTTAGATTATACGTTAATCTGTCTCAAAGAAAGAGAAATGGTAGACATATTTACAACTCGATTGAAACGTTTTTAGCAAATCTAAAAATAGTCCACCAAAACCGCGAAAAAAACTTAAAAAACTAAAAAAAAGACACCATTATAAATTTTTGTAAATTGTTTTGCGCCGTTCTCATCTGTTACGATTTGTTAAGAAAATATTACAAACATTTTCAAAAGAAGGAGATTGGGGTTATGCATTTACAACAAAAACGTCTGAGGCACGGACGCAAAATAGTGTCGCTTTTATTGTCGCTGATAATGGTACTTACAGTGGGGGTAGTATCAGGAACATCAGCAATGGCTGCAAACAGCCGGACATTACTCAGTAACGGTGATTTTTCCGTTAGGGTAGAAGATTCAACTTCAAGTTGTAAGATGGTATTTACTCCTGTTACCAATGCTGCATACGTGATCATTCATTATACCGTTAATAACGGCGGACAGCAGAATATCACGATGACCAAGAATGGTAATGTGTGGGAGCAGACGATCAATGATCTGAAGAACGGAGATTCAATCGCATGCAATTTTACATACGAGAAGAATGGTCCTCAGTATGATTCTGATTGGGTTAATTACACAGTAGGAAGTGCTTCAGACAACAACAACAATTCAGGCAACAATTCAGGTAATAACTCAGGTAACAATTCGGGAAGCAACACAGGCGTGGCTGCATCCATCGGTGATGGAGTTACAATGTACACAGATGCCAATTATAATGGCAAGGCAGTTACCTTCCAGGTTGGCGAGTACAATATGAACGCAATGCAGTCTGCAGGTATTCCCAATGATTCGATCTCTTCGATCAAGGTTCCTCTGGGATATAAGCTTACGGTATTCTATGATATCAACTTCAGCGGTGCGAGCAAGGTTATATCAGCGGATACTTCTTATGTAGGTAATGACTGGAATGACAAGGTTACTTCTTTCATAGTTGAGGAAGCGGCATACTATATCTACAACAAGAACAGCGGACTTGTTCTTGATATTCTCAATGCCTCTCAGGATAACGGTGCCAACCTTATCCAGTACAATCTTAATCAGGGGGCATGGCAGCAGTGGAAGGTTAATAAGGTTGAGAACGGATATGTTAAGCTTGCAAGTGTAATGCACAACAAGGTTATCGATGTTTCTGATGTATCGACAGTTAATGGTGCCAATGTTCACATCTGGGAATATGTTGGTGGCGAGAATCAGAAGTGGGCAGTAAGCTTCGTTGACGGTGAGTACGCTAAGATCATCAACAAGAACAGCGGACTTTCACTTGATGCAGATGCATGGAGCAAGGATCCCGGAAGCAATGTTATCCAGTGGCAGTATGGCAATGATCAGGCTAATCAGCTCTGGAAGTTCGTGCTTGCCAATACAGCTCCTGCAGCAGCCGGAAACAACAACACCAATAATAATAACAACAATAATAATAATAATAATAATAATAATAACAACAATGCCAACCTTGGTGTAGAGGTTCCTCAGCTTAGAACAGATATCGCCAAGAGAAACGGTCAGATGTTCTTCCAGTTCAACAATAAGACCGGTGGCAAGTATGCTGATAACCAGATCTACTGGTGTATCCTTGGATTCGATCCGGCTACAATGAAGCTCTGCTACGTTAATCCTAACGGTCAGCTCGTTCCGGCTACGGCATCGCTTAACACGATCAGCAAGGGTGATCGTAAGTGCGCTAATATCTTCTATACACTGTCGGATGCCAATTACGTATATATGCCTAATATCGTATCCGGAAGAATGTATATCAGCTACGGTTCACCTGTATATGTAACTATTAACGAAGACGCTAACGGCAATGTTGGCTTCGCAGGACCTGATCTTAATAACACAACAGATCCTAACCGTGATGTATATTATGAATTTGTTGAGTTCACGATCACCAATGGCGAGTACTGGGGTAACACAACACGAGTTGATTTCTTCAGCTTCCCTGTTGTTTCAAGACTTGTAGGTGAAGGCGGATTCGATACAACACCCGGTGATGCAGACAAATATGACAAGGTTGTCGGCGATATCGGAACAAGAGATCAGATCTTCGCTGCATACAAGAACGAAGTTCCCGATGAGTACAAGACCTGTGTTCAGGAGCCTTACCGTATAATGGCACCTGCCAAGGCACAGTTCAATGAGGGTCAGCCTTATGGCAATTACTTCGATGCTTATATCGATCAGATCTGGAATAAGTACAGATATGAAGATCTTGTATTTACCTGTCAGGCAGGTACATTCAGAGGACGTGTGAACGGTAATGCGATGATCTTCAGCAAGGATGGCGGAGAGACAGGAATCACTGTTTATAAGCCCACAACTCAGGATGTATTCGAGGGTAAGGGAACACTTGCTCAAGGTAGTTCGATCGAGAAGGTTGTTGAGGCTCAGCTCTGCGCAGCAATCAACAGAGGTATAGCTACGGATCCTGCACATTGGTCAGATTCAGCTTACTTCTATAAGAACTCGGCATCTAACTTCTATGCCGGATTCTTCCATAACCATTCGGTATCAGGTCTTGCATACGGCTTCTGCTATGATGATGTATTTGATTATGCAACACTTCTTCATTACACCAAGCCTACAGCACTGGTACTTGATCTGAAGTGGTAAAAAAGCCCGTAATTGGGTGATCAAAGGTGCGCAGTCGGTTCACGTGGCGCGCACGATCAACCGGAGCGATCAGGCTTTCGGCTTGATGAATAAGTTTTTGACGGCGTGTGGGGGCATGCCTGATGAATATACGTGGGAAGGTTTTTCTTAGGGGTAAGAAAACTAAAGGTCGTTATTTTTTGAACGGATTCCGTATAACAGGATACGGTCAAAGACGATCAAATGAAGAGGGTTACATAGAGAGCGGGCTTTCGGATCATTCCGGAAGCCCGTTTTCGGTTGTGCGGATGACTTAAATAAATGACGAATGATCGCGGGAGAGTTATAATAAAAGAATGATCATGGAATGTGTAATGTGATAGCGATCACAGGTCAGGAGGCGATGTTATGAACAGTATGATAGTTGAAGGGATCGGATATGTCGGTTCGGCACTCGTGGTAGTGTCGATGCTTATGACATCGGTCAAGAAGCTTAGGATCATCAACAGTATAGGCAGTGCTATTTTTGCATTCTATGCGCTCCTTATTCATTCATATCCTACGGCTATAATGAATATCTTCTTACTTATCATCAATATTCATAATATCATCAGGTTAAAGCAGAATGAGAAGAATTACAATGTGATTGAGTGCTATAAGGATGAGAGTATCGTTCAGTTGTATCTGGGAGCCAATCTTGAGGATATACGCCGGTTTTTTCCTGATTTCGAGCTTGGAGGCGGGCATCTGAAGACATATCTTATATGTACAGGATCTCAGCCGGTGGGGATCATGACAGGGGATGAACAGAGCGAAGAACGCTACGATATTGAGCTTGATTACACGACACCGATGTACCGCGATCTGTCTGTCGGAAACTTCCTGTTCGAGCATCTGGATAAAAATAAAGGCTACAAAGTAATGAGCTTCTCAAGAGCATCGAATGACCACGAGAAATATCTCTTGCATATGAATTTTCATAAGACGGAAGAGGGGTATATAAGAGAAAGAGTATCTCCTTAATAAAATATTGAAAAATATATGAAACATAGGCCTTGGGTTTACAATAATTTATTGACAAAAATCACATAAATGGTAAAATCGGAAGTGTGTGGGTTTCACATGAATATAAGGAAAGAGGTAAGAATATGAAAGAAATCAATTTAACCAGTTATGGCATTACAGGCACAACTGAGATCGTTTACAATCCTTCATATGAGATGTTATATGAAGAAGAGACCAAGGCAGGCCTTGAGGGCTTCGAAGTAGGTCAGAAGACAGAGCTTGATGCTGTCAACGTTATGACAGGTATTTACACAGGCCGTTCACCTAAAGATAAGTATATCGTTGTAGATGAGAACTCTAAGGATACAGTTTGGTGGACAACTGATGAGTATAAGAATGATAACCATCCTATGACAGAAGAAGTTTGGGCAGCTGTTAAGGATATCGCTAAGAAAGAGCTCTGCAATAAGAGACTCTTCGTTGTAGATGCATTCTGCGGTGCTAACAAGGACACACGTATGGCTGTTCGTTTCATCGTTGAAGTAGCTTGGCAGGCACATTTCATTAAGAACATGTTCATCCAGCCTACAGATGCTGAGCTTGAGACATTTGAGCCTGATTTCGTAGTATACAATGCTTCAAAGGCTAAGGTAGAGAACTACAAGGAGTTAGGTATTAACTCAGAGACATGTGTAGCTTTCAACATCACAAGCCGTGAGCAGGTTATCATCAATACATGGTACGGCGGAGAGATGAAGAAGGGTATGTTCTCAATGATGAACTACTACCTTCCTCTTAAGGGTATTGCTTCAATGCACTGTTCAGCAAATACAGATATGAACGGTGAGAACACAGCAGTATTCTTCGGTCTTTCAGGAACAGGTAAGACAACTCTTTCAACAGATCCTAAGAGACTTCTTATCGGTGATGATGAGCACGGTTGGGATGACAACGGCGTATTCAACTTCGAAGGTGGTTGCTATGCTAAGGTTATCGGTCTTGATAAGGAATCAGAGCCCGATATCTACAACGCTATCAAGAGAGACGCTCTGTTAGAGAACGTTACTGTTGATGCAGAAGGTAAGATTGATTTCGATGATAAGAGTGTAACAGAGAATACACGTGTATCTTATCCTATTAACCATATTACTAACATTGTTAAGCCTATTTCAGCAGGCCCTGCAGCTAAGAACGTAATCTTCTTATCAGCAGATGCATTCGGAGTACTTCCTCCTGTTTCTATCCTGACACCTGAGCAGACAAAGTACTACTTCCTTTCAGGTTTCACAGCTAAGCTTGCAGGTACAGAGAGAGGTATCACAGAGCCTACTCCTACATTCTCAGCTTGCTTCGGTCAGGCATTCCTTGAGCTTCATCCTACAAAGTATGCTGAAGAGCTTGTTAAGAAGATGGAGAAGAGCGGTGCTAAGGCTTACCTTGTTAACACAGGTTGGAACGGAACAGGTAAGAGAATCACAATTAAGGATACAAGAGGTATCATCGATGCTATCCTTTCAGGTGATATCAAAAAGGCTCCTACAAAGCAGATCCCTGTATTCAACTTTGAAGTTCCTACAGAGCTTCCCGGAGTTGATCCTGCAATCCTTGATCCCAGAGATACATATGCTAATGTTAAGGATTGGGAAGACAAGGCAGCTGATCTTGCTCAGAGATTCAACAACAACTTCAAGAAGTATGAGAGCAATGAGGCCGGTAAGGCTTTAGTATCAGCAGGTCCTCAGCTTTAATCCTAACTCATTAGACTGATAAGATATCAGATTAATGATCAGCTTGATTATCTGATTGATTAAGTTAAACCCCCGACACACGGATATGTGTCGGGGGTTATTTATTTAATAGAAAATTGCTTTCTATTAAATAAATAACGCTCCGCTAAGGATGCGCACTCGCGCGAAAGGAAGACGATGCTAAAGCATCCGCGCTCGGCGCGAGAATGTCGCAAGCGACATTCTTATTTACGTAATAGAAAATTGCCGTTCTGAGGGCTTTTTAGAAACTGTTTGAATGTAAATGATATTATCTGCAACTAACTTCGTAGATGCTGTGACGGCCGATCACATAGCAGGCATTCGAAGAGCTTATAACCGAATATGCATCTTCGGGAACGGGATAGCGTTCTGTAAGGACTCCGTCTTCATAGATATTAAGGCTGTCTTCGACAGTGCGGACCGTTCTTTGGTCTTTGCTTATGTCAGCACCGTATTTGCCGGAGAAGGCAACCTTCTTATGCGAGGTATAATTACCGAACTTGTCCGTATCACACAGTAAGGTGGTGTTGGTCGAATCATCCGTAAGGATAATACGTTCGCCGGCACAGAAGTTACCTAGCCTTAAGCTTCTGGCAAGGTCAATGGTGGCCTCAATTGCCGTACAGCCATCGGGCGCTACATAGTATTCACTTATCTTTCTGTCGCGGATGTTATCGAACATACCGGGATAATCCATTTCTGCAGGTCGGATAATATGTGTGAACTCCGGTTTATATTCTGATCGTGCAAGCTCTGTCATTGTACTGTAGGGAGCCTTTGGATCAAATGCATATGTTTTTTCACTACGTTTGTAGAACCAGGCGAAGAAGGGGTGGAAGTTCTTCCAGTCATGTACAAGAACAGACTGTCCCGGAACAGTGGTCTTAAGTGCCGAATAATCAGCAGCGACTATCATATTACCCTGCGTGTCGAAAGAGAGGGCTGACGGATAAAAATGAATGCTTAAGACTGTTGTGACCTTGCCTGATATATGATCATATCTGTAGATCGTCTTGGTGAGCTTGTCGCACCAATAGAGATCGTCGTTCGGTGCGACGGTCACACCCTGTATGAAGTCATATCCTTCCGTGATCTGTCTGTAGGTCACCTTGTCGTACTCGATCAGCTTGCCGGATACATCTGCGAATCCGTATCCGGTTCCGCTGTTACCTTTAACTGTAAGCAAAGCATATTCCGCGTTCTTTGCGGTGAATCCCGTAGTCATGTCTTTGAGCGAGAGAGTGAAGGTATACTGCATCTGCGCCTTATTGTGCAGATTCCTGAAGGTGATATCCTTGCAGTTGTATAAACGGATTCCGTGGTCGAATGTCTTGGCAACGGCTACGACGCGGAAGAGGAAATAATTAACGATATTGATATTACTGCAATCCGACATCTCTATTGGAAGGCAATCGAGTCCTTCTGCTTTTTCTTCCTCGGTCTGAAGACCATAGATAGTCAGATTCTTAACATTCTTCATCTTGATCTCATGTCTTACATGATGCTCAAGAGATACCTGATACATATTCGTCTTTGTCTCAGTGTCTGTGATAAGGATGCCCGCTTCCGCATAGGGACTTGCGCTCCAGATGTCCTTGAAGGTTCCTCCGCCGTCTTCGGTGATCCACAGACTGCTGTACTGATAATCCCAGATTCTGTCGGGATCATAATCGGCGGTTCTTGAAGGATTGTATAAGGTCGCAAAGGCATTGTGTCCGTCACGGTACATAAGGCCGTGACCGCCCATGAACTTAACATCATTCATGTAGGAAGCTGCATTTGCTCTCCAGCATATGCCAACGGCTCTTGGATTCTTGCCGGCGGTATCGATACCTATGCCTGATAGATACACGTTAACTCCTTTGACGGTATCTACGACAGGTTTTGGAGTTCCGAATCCGGAGAAAGCAGGTTCGTCGTCGGTAATGATGATCTGAGTCGTTATCGGTGACATTCCTATGACAGTAGTGTCATTTTTGATCGTAAGCGTATCAGTGATACGGTATATCCCCTGAGGGAAGAACAGCTTGGACTCTGAATCAAGTGCCCTCTGAAGCGCTTCGGTATCATCCGTAACACCATCACCCACGGCACCGTATCTGATTACCGATACACATTCTCTGAGAGCCGGTACTGCCGGTATATCGCAGGGAAGTGTATCTAAAGTCGGTAGAGAATCTATTGAAGAAATATGTATATCTTCCTTGAAAGCGCCCATCTTACCGTTATCCTCTGCGCAATAGCCACAGGTATAATCTGTGATGAGACATAAGTCTTCATTTAGACGCAAATAAGAATTGCTGTCTTTTTTGCGATTAAGGATGGGAACATTACGGCAATAGACATCCTTAAGGTTGACCTGCTGGATCGCTGCGGTCTCCATGCAGATGGTGAATGCCGAATCGGAGATGTCCTCAAGGATACAGTCTTCGAGGTACAGCTTCTCCCAGGCATCTTCGTACAGATCGAATGCCCTGGGTGTGTTGGATATATGGAGCCTGAAGCCCGTGAAGCCTGTACGTGAAGTCAGTATCGCGGCTTCGGTCTGAGAATCAAAGCGTGAATCCAACAGAATAAAAGGCCATCCGGGAGACGTCATACGGCATATCATTCCGTAGCGCCCGCCTGTGAAGGTTAAGTCCTCCATCTCGTTGCCAACATCGAACATACCGGCAAGTCCGCCTGCGAGGTCGAAGTGGCAATGGCTTATAAAGCCGTGCTGGGCGAAATGCGCCCTGATGCAGATGGCGTAGGGATTGTTATCTTCGATCTTGAAGTCTATATTACTGAGAGCACTGTAAAAAGTACCTGCATTCGCATCTCTTGGCTCGTCGAGCGTGTAATCGCGCTCGCCAATGAACCAGAACATATAATTGGCACCTGGATATCCCTCAATGAATGCAGCTGCGGGATCATCAGAACCCGTAGTTCCGCCACGGAAGTAAGGTGTTGAAGCAGGGATATAGAACATAGGCCGTTTACTGCCGTAACCGATCAGGCGGACGGCAGGAGGAATACGAACGGTCGAGCATATGGGATATATGCCTTCGGGGATATAGATGATGCCGTAGCACTGCTCCCGGATAAGTCTTCCGATCGCGTCCTGAAGAATGGGAGCGACATCATCGGGATGTGAATCAAGCTCGGGAAATTCCTCGGGAGTAAAGAAGATTCCCATCGGATCATCGGGCTTGTTAAGATAAACAGATTGTCTGCAAGTATACATGATTTTTAACCTTCCCTTATTAATGTATTATACAATTTTAACATATGTTCAGGGACTTAGAAACAGTATAGTTATTACATTTTGCACTTGCCTGATCTTGTCAAAAATGGTACTATGATGGCATATACGACTGACGGAAATACATTGAAATGTATGTGGAATTAACCACGTGGAGTATATGAAAGATAGCCGACCGTCTGGGCGCTGCAAGTGGCTCAGTCTGCCGGTTTTTTATGTAATTAGGAAGTTCCTTCCTAATTACATAAAAAACGCTCCGCAAAGGATGCGCACTCGCGCGAAATGTAGATGTGAACACAACTTGTGGCAGTATCGATAACAGAGAAATGGAGAAAGTGCTATGAAGAAAGACAACATCGCTAACTTATTATGCGGCAATCCTTATCCCGGAAGAGGGATCATCATCGGTAAGACAGCAGACGGAAGGCAGGCAGTTACAGCTTACTTCATTATGGGAAGAAGCGTTAACAGCCGTAACAGAGTATTCGTGGAAGAGGGCGCAGGTATCAGAACAGAAGCTTTTGATCCCAGCAAACTGACAGATCCGTCACTTATAATCTACGCACCCATAAGAGTGCTTGGCAATAAGACTATCGTGACCAACGGTGATCAAACTGATACAGTATATGAGGGAATGGATAAGCAACTGACATTTGAGCAGTCTCTCAGAAGCAGGGAGTTCGAGCCTGACGGACCGAATTACACACCTCGTATATCAGGTGTACTTCATATCGAGAACGGTCAGTTCAATTATGCAATGAGCATTCTTAAGAGCAATAACGGTAATCCCGCAGCTTGCAACAGATATACTTTCGCATATTCGGATCCTGTTGCAGGAGAGGGACACTTCATCCACACTTATATGAGCGACGGCGATCCCCTTCCTTCATTCGAGGGCGAGCCTGAGTGGATCGACATTGAGGGCAATATTGACGAGTTCACAGATATGCTGTGGAACAATCTTAATGAGGACAATAAGGTAAGTCTTTTTGTAAGATATATTGATATCGCAACAGGCAAGACAGAGACAAGGATCGTTAATAAGAACGTTAAGTAATATAGTACGAGAGAGGATAATATCTATGAAAGATTTTGAATTAAAATACGGTTGTAACCCTAATCAGAAGCCGGCAAAGATATTCATGGAGAACGGTAAGGAGCTTCCTATAGAGGTATTGAACGGAAGACCCGGTTATATCAATTTCCTTGATGCTTTTAACGGATGGCAGCTTGTTAAGGAGCTTAAGGAGGCAACAGGACTTCCCGCAGCTACATCTTTCAAGCACGTGTCACCTGCCGGAGCCGCTGTCGGAACACCCATGTCAGATGTACTTAAGAAGATCTACTGGGTTGATGATCTCGGTGAGCTCACACCGCTCGCAAGCGCATATGCAAGAGCAAGAGGCGCTGACAGAATGAGCAGTTTCGGCGATTTTATAGCACTTTCGGATGTATGTGACGTATGTACAGCCAATCTTATCAAAAGAGAGGTGTCTGACGGTGTTATCGCACCCGGCTACGAGCCCGAAGCACTTGAGATCCTCAAGGCCAAGAAGAAGGGCAATTACAATGTGATCAAGATAGACAGTTCTTATGTTCCCGAGCCTATCGAGCGTAAGCAGGTATATGGTATCACTTTCGAGCAGGGAAGAAACGAGATCAGGATAGATGATTCTCTTCTTGAGAATATCGTTACAGCCAATAAGGATCTTCCTCAGAACATTAAGGATGATATGAAGATCGCTCTTATAACACTTAAGTATACCCAGTCTAACTCTGTATGCTATGTAAAAGACGGTCAGGCTATCGGTATCGGTGCAGGTCAGCAGTCACGTGTGCATTGTACGAGACTTGCCGGAAGCAAGGCTGATAACTGGATGTTACGTCAGTGCCCTAAGGTACTTGATCTTCAGTTCGTTGACGGACTCGGAAGAGCTGACAGGGACAATGCCATCGACAATTATATCGGCGATGAGTATATGGATGTACTTAGCGAAGGTGCTTGGCAGAGAATATTCAAGGTTAAGCCTGAAGTATTTACCGCAGAAGAGAAGAGAGAATGGCTTTCTAAGATGGATGGAGCGGTTCTTGGTTCGGATGCGTTCTTCCCCTTCAGCGATAATGTCGAAAGAGCTAAGAAGAGCGGCGTTAAATATATCGTTCAGCCCGGTGGTTCCGTAAGAGATGATCTCGTAATTGAGTGCGCCGACAAATACAATATGGTTATGGTTTGCAACGGAGTAAGATTATTCCATCATTGATGATATACCGGCTTCGTAAGAGGGTCCGGTAACGGTTGATTAAGATTTAGTGTAAACACGGGAATGGAGGCTATTATGGATAATATTAAAAAAGAGCCCGCACTTGTGATCATGGCTGCCGGAATGGGAAGCCGATACGGTGGACTGAAACAGATCGAGCCCATAGATGATCAGGGCAATAAGATTATTGATTTTAGTATATATGACGCAGTCAGAGCCGGTTTTAAGACAATAGTCTTCATAATCAAGCATCAGATCGAGGATGATTTTAAGAGATCGATCGGTGACAGGATCAGCAGATATGCTGATGTTAAATATGTATTTCAGGAGCTAAGTGAACTGCCTTCAGGATATGATATTCCGGAAGGCAGGGTTAAGCCCTTCGGTACCGGCCATGCGGTTCTGTGTGCCAAGGACGTGATCGACGGACCGTTTGCGGTTATCAATGCCGATGATTATTATGGTTCGGAAGCATTTAAGAAGATATATGATCATCTGTCTGAAGTCGAGGATGATGATAAGTACCGCTATGCCATGGTCGGATATGAGCTTCATAAGACTCTTACCGAGAACGGACACGTTGCCAGAGGTATCTGTGTGGTCGATGATAATGGAAGACTTGAGATGATCCATGAGAGAACCCGTATCGAAAAGCATGGTGAGGATGCAGAGTATACCGAAGATGACGGTAAGACATGGGTTAAGCTGCCCAATGACTCACTGGTATCGATGAATATGTGGGGCTTTGGCAACAGTCTTATGAAGGAACTTGAAGTCAAGTTCAGGGATTTTTTGGATACAGATCTCAAAAAAGATCCTCTGAAGGCAGAGTTCTTCCTGCCGTTTGCGGTCGATGAACTTCTTCAGGAAGGTAAGGCTACTGTCGATGTCCTTCCGACCGGCGATAAATGGCATGGTGTAACATACAAGGAAGACCGTCCTCAGGTTGTGGAAGCTATCCGTAAGCTTAAGGAAAGCGGTCTTTATCCGGATGTATTGTGGAAGTGATGATATGAATGATAAGCTCATAGAGTGTGTCTACAGTAAAAAATGCGGTGGTTGTGATTATTGCGGTATTCCGTATGATGAACAACTTCAGAAGAAACATAAGGAGCTTGTCAGACTCCTTGGAAAGTTCGGCAAAGTCGATCACATAATCCCTGCTGATAATGTGTATCATTATCGTAATAAAGTTGTAGGGACTTTCGGGTTCACAAGGAAAAATGAATATATCAGTGGAGTGTATGAGAAGAACAGTCATCGAATCGTTAAGATCGATGACTGTTTGATTACGGATAAAACCGCTAATGCGATCATACTCTCAATCCGTAATCTTTTGAGATCTTTTAAGATCAGGACATATAATGAAGACACAGGGTATGGTCTTCTGAGGCATGTTCTTGTCAGAGTGGGCAGGAACAGCGGAAGCATACTGGTGGTATTGGTCTGTGCAAGTCCGATCTTCCCGTCTAAGAATAATTTTGTCAAAGCATTGAGGAAGCTTTATCCTCAGATCGAATCCATAGTACTTAATATCAATGACAGAAAGACCAGTATGATACTGGGGGAGCGGAATATCAATCTGTACGGCCCGGGATATATTGAGGATACACTTTGCGGTCTTAAGTTCAGGATAAGTCCACAGAGCTTCTATCAGGTCAATCATGAGCAGACAGAGAAGCTGTACGGGCTTGTGGCTGATTATGCAGGACTTGCCGGTAAGGAGAGGGTGCTGGATGCCTATTCGGGAATCGGAACTATCGGTATGACACTGGCGTCAGGTGCCAAAGAGGTAATATCCGTTGAGCTGAATGAGAAGGCGCACAGGGATGCATGCAGAAATGCCGAGATCAATAATATCCACAATGTCAGGTTCTTTTGCGAGGATGCAACGAAGTTTATTGAGACAGTAGATGACATTGATGTCATAATTATGGATCCGCCGAGATCCGGTTCGACGACAAGATTCATTGATGCTGTAGCCAAGCTGCAACCAGACAAGGTGATCTATGTCTCATGTGGTCCCGATTCACTGGCTCGTGATCTTGCGTATTTTAAGAAAAAGGGATATGCGGTGAGGAAGATCACACCGGTTGATATGTTCTGTTTTACGAAGCATGTGGAGACGGTCGTATCGCTGTCAAGGAAATGCTGAAGGAAAATCCGCCATCATCGAATGCGCACCGGAACAAGAGGTAACGAAACATATAGCAGAGAAGTATGGGTTTAAGTATGCAGGCCTAATTGACGGATGTGATGTGTATAAACATGAACTGTAGTGTTATACCATTGTAAATCGCATCACCAAGGGCAGGGAGCAGATCGTCAATAAGACTTTTGTGAAGATGATGGATGAGCTCGGCTATGATGTGGAGATAACATACAAGAAAAAGGAGAATAAGGATATGTCTATCGTAAATCATGAAGATGTAAATACTATAAATATTTCTAATACAATCAAGCAGACAAAAGGCCGGCTCTATTATATTGATTTCCTGAAATGTATTGGCTTGACATGTATTATCATAGCTCATGTTGGATCACCAAGTTGGGTAATGATGTTAAGATCCTTTGATGTTCCGCTTATGGTGATACTATCATCTATACTGGCAAATAGATCATATTCGAAATATTCATCATCTAAGACTTCTGTTATTAATTATTATACGTCAAGAATCAAGCGGTTGGTTATTCCAACATGGATTTTTTTGACTTTTTACTTTGTATTTAAATATATCGTTACAGGAAGTGGTTCGAGCGTAAAATACTATCTTGATTCATTTCTCCTAACAAGATATGGCATAGGATATGTATGGGTGATACTTATATATCTTTATAGTGCAATGTTAATTCCTCTGTTTGCAAAGTTCAAGCTATCAATAAAAGGCGTCGTAATTGTAGTTATATCATACGTTATTTATGAAATAGCGTATCATTACGGACTTGGCCTTAATGGTGGAATGGTACATTTTGTTGATTCGACATTTTATTATATTATTCCATACGGCCTGATTACATACCTTGGATATAATTACAATAAAATGACAGCTAAAGCCAAGTATGTCATTTTACTTACATCGTCTATAGCGTTTATTTCTCTTGCAATATATTATTGGGCTGATACCGGAACGTTTCAGTTGGTGCAAATTGCAAAGTATCCCCCGAGATTATACTATCTGAGCTATGGAATTGCTTGCTCGTTTGCCTTGCTAATGATCTGCGAAAGAAAGAATAGAGCATTGTTCGAGAACAAGATAGTCAGATTTATATCCTCACACTCAATGTGGATTTATTTATGGCATATTTTTGTTTTGACTGTTTATGAAATACTTAAATTGCCTGAAATTTGGTTTATTAAGTTGATTGTCGTTTATATCATTTCAAGTGTCATTGTTTTGATAATAAATATACTGTTGGATTGTTTGGAAAGAAGGCATCATTTATCATGTATTAAGTATTTACGTGGATAAGGGATAATCGTGCATTGTCAAGAGAAGAGTTGAAGAAATGGAATTAATTCCGATATGTTTACATGAACGCCCAAGGCCCAAAAAACGGTGGATATGTTCCTGGAGCTAAAAGTGCGAACAGGCAGAACTATAATCTGCCGAAGAGTGCGGACAGCAGGTCGCCGGAGACGCCGAAGGAGAAGGAGAAAGCCATTATTGAGGCGTTCCGGCATTTTCAGATGATCTGAGTAAGATTGGCCTGTTGAAATCAAGAAGAATTAAATTATTATTTGAGACGAACGAATCAGGTTCTA
>JAIKXM010000004.1 GCA_024684085.1 Lachnospiraceae bacterium
TTAATCTCTAGATAGTCTTTCCCGTCCTTGGTATGTTTATTCACGTCCGCAACAATACCCAGTCCCGACTGGATCTTATTCGGAATATCTTCCATTAACTTTTTGACATCCTTCACGCCGACAACATTACCGGCATCGTCAATACCGATATAAATGGTGCCGCCCTGAGCATTAGCAAAGCCGCACACCCACTTCAGGTATTCATCCCGCCAGGATTCCTTATATTCGATATTTTGACTCTCTGCCATAAATAACAACCCCCGGTTCTGTAATCTAACCACAGTACAGTTTCAACTTCACCAATCAAAACCTACATCAGTATTCTTTCCTTCCGTATACATTTTAAAACGTCTTTCAACTTTTAGCTTGTAAAGCACAACTTCTTTTAGAATTTTTTTCTTTCTATACGTTATTCTTAATCTTTACATTTTTATCCTATAGATGCTATTAAAGCATGCTATTAAAATTCGATATTATTCATCTTTCCTTTGAAAGATCTCTTGCTTCTGAAATAGTGTCACAGGTGAGCAAGGTATCAAGCATAGCCCAGACTCTACCATTCGGATAGATATTACCGGTTTTAACAACCTTTGAAGGTATTATCGCTGGTCCCAGCTCATATATGAAATGATTATCCTCCCAAACTTCATCCGGCATCTCTGCAATTTCATCATGCATATTCCTAGAAACCACATAATCCTCAATGTGATGAATTGACTGCAGCTTTCCTGCATATCTAAAAGCAATATAGTTTGGCGGCTCTTTAGGCCAGCCTTTACCACCTACAGGGTGAAAATACTTACCACATTTATTCACTATATCTATCCATGAAATACCCCAGCCCTCCGGCTTTCCACTTCCAAGTGAAACAACATATACCCAGTTTGAATCTTTGGTTTGCATAGTCATTATTCCTCCCAAGTATGTCTGTAATTCTTTGAGTAATCTTTTCTGCGCGTTATTTGATTCCGACTTGGACTGTGATGCCAGATCAAATATTTTTCTCCAGGAAAGGTGCTTAACAGGTATTCCATTAACCTCCATGAAGGGAAGATTACATTTCGCATATTCTTCGCTACATTCTGACATAGAAACAATAGCCTTGTACTTGGCCGACGACTTAACAAAAGTCTCTCTTATTGAGTATTTTGTTAGCTGGTCCGTCCCTGGAAGGATCCACCCTCTTTTAGCTTCTATAATCAAATAAAAAAGATTTGAATCCGTCATCTCAATATCCGTTATACCTGTCTTTGGATCGTAACTCTGATAAAGGATATCTACGGTTTCCGGATCAATCTTTAGCCCTAAAATCTCATTAACTACCTTCTCTAAAAAAGCCGGACACTTATTAAGGGCCCACGCTATGCTTTTTGTTATATCATTTTCCTTATCACCGATGAGTTGAAAAACACTTAATACCTCATCACCATATGCTTTCAAGGTCCCCAAAAGCTGCCTCCTATCTGCATTTTGAGAGGAAATCATATACTATTCGCGCACTACTTTTGTCCGCGAACAATACGGCTGTCCGCGAATAGTACATCTGTCCGCGAATAGTTTCTTACCCCCCCTAAGCCTAAATTTCACTCTATTTACATATTTTTCATCTAAAAGTACAGGTACATATTTTAAACATATCGCCCAAAACCCGCTTAAACTGGGACTTTTCGCGCCAGCAAGCAGACCGTTTCTACATGCACACTATGTGGGAACATATCCACCGCCCTAAACCGTCTAACCTCATACCCATTCGCAGTCAGATATGCAAGATCCCTTGCGAGCGTCGCAGGATTACAGCTCACATAGACGATCCTCGCAGGATCCATCCGCACCATGGTCTCAAGGCATTCGATCTCACAGCCCTTACGGGGCGGATCGACCACGATAACATCGGGCGAGGTCATTCGCCC
Source organism: Lachnospiraceae bacterium (assembly GCA_024684085.1). Classification (GTDB taxonomy): domain Bacteria; phylum Bacillota; class Clostridia; order Lachnospirales; family Lachnospiraceae; genus Colinaster. The sequence continues at coordinate 1,911 of JAIKXM010000004.1, forward strand.
ATCCTCTGTTGACTGCCCGGGCGTTCCTTTATTATCATTGTAAAAATCCGGCAAGACTTCCTCTGCTTTTCCCATGAAGAATCTGACATTGCTTATGCGATTCCTCTCAGCATTACTGCGGGCATCTTCGATCGCCTTATCTATTATCTCAACGCCGTATACCATCGATGCCTTCTTAGCCATGCAGAGTGAGATCGTACCGATACCGCAGTACAGATCCCATACGGCTTCATTTCCGGTAAGTCCCGCATATTCTACAGCAACACCATAGAGTTTCTCAACCTGCACAGGATTGACCTGATAAAAAGACAGGGGAGAGATCGCGAAGCTGATCCCCTCAGAATCCGGATCCAGACGTATTACATCATGGATCACATCATTTCCCCAGATATTTGTGATCGTATTGCCCATGATTACATTGGTATTGGCAGTATTATGGCTGATCGATATCGAGCTGACACCTGTAATCGCAGAAAGCAATTTACATAACTCGGTCTGTTTTTTAATATACTCCCTATCCTGACCTTTGTATGCGACATTCAGCACCAGACAGACCATGATCTCGCCTGTTGCAAATCCCTTCCTTATAAGCACATGTCTGACAAGACCTTTGCCCGTTTTCTCGTCATAGATACTGATATGATTCCTTCTGATATGTTCGAGGATCACATTAAGGATCTCCTGATTCTCACTGACCCCGATCAGACAATCGGAATTGGAAATAATGGAATGCGTATGACCTGCATAGAATCCCGCAACGGGATTACCTTCCTTATCAACTCCAAAAGGAAACTGTGACTTGCCCCTGTATCTGTACGGCTCCTCCATTCCTATGACAGGCTCCATGATACTCCTAAGCTTCCCCTCATCAAATCCGCCTATTCTAACAAGGCTGTCAACAACCTTTTTTTCCTTAAAATTAAGCTGCGCGGCATAATTCATATTCTGAATCTGACAACCGCCACACTTCTCTGATACAAGGCAGGGCGCCTCGATCCTGTCAGCGGACGGCTTAAGAACTTCTTCTATACGTCCGTAGCCGTAATTCTTCTTGATCTTCATAAGCTTTACCCGCACAAGATCCCCTATCACGGCATTTTTGACAAAAACCGTGAAACCGTCAGCCTTGCCGATACCTTCGCCCTCGTTACTCATATCGGTTATGAGTATCTCTACCGTTTCATTCTTATTGTATTTCCTATTATTTGCTTCCGTACTCATCTCGACCTGCCTTCCAAAAAACGTCCGATACCCTAATCCCCCAGATTAATATGACCCCCACCTGTACTTATTATAGAGGTGGGGGTCATCTCTTTCTGAGATATACTACCCTGATATTATCAGGTCTATACTTAACCGTTACTGCAATAGGGTCTTCCTGATATTGGAATCCAATAACCTGTTGAATCCAAGCCATTCCGTACTGTCTGTTCCCTTAAGAACCTCAGTAAATGTCTCAAGCTTGGCATCGATATTATCTGCAAAATTGAGGGCAACTGCTTCTATCAGAGCAGGCTTCTTAGGTGATCCAAATTCCAGTTCTCCATGATGGGCAAGGATGCAATGCTTCAGTTCATTAAGAAGTCCCTTAGGGAAGCCCTGAATATTCTCCGCTTTCTTTCCTACCATCTCGGCTCCCATCACGATATGACCGAGCAGATTACCTACATCCGTATAGTCATTGGCCGGGAAAGGAGATATCTCCTCTGTCTTACCGCAGTCATGCAGGAGTGCCGCCGTAACTAACAGATCCCTGTTGATCATCTCATACTTCGATGCAAAGTATTCGCAATGTCCGGCAACACTTAAGGTATGCTCAAGCAATCCTCCGACAAATCCGTGGTGAACACTTTTTGCCGCTGAAGAGAAGATGAACTTCTTCTTAAAGTCTTCATCCTCTACGAAGAATGCCTCCAAGAGCTTTCTTAGATATTCATTCTCTGTATGCTTCACCATCTTCAAAAGCTCCGCATACATATCATCGATATTCTTCTCACTTACGGGAAGATAATTCGACGGATCATACTCGCCCTCGTGACATATCCTTGCACGCTTAATACTTATCTGCAATGCGCCGTTAAAGCTTGATACATCACCAACTACATCAATATAATCCTTATCGTCAAAATCTTCTATTCCCGCACCGTTCGGGTCCCACACTTTGGCATCCAGAGTACCGGTCTTATCCTGAAGTATAACATTCAGATAGCTCTTGCCGTTCTTCGTAACTGCCGCATTTTTTTGCTTGCAGAGGTATACATCGGCTACCCTGTCACCTTCTCTTAATTCCTTCAAATATTTCATAGATATCATTCGCGACCGTTACATCCGCAACGGTCAGCTATCCTTTCCTAATATCACTTATTCTCACCCAAAACGATATTGATCTCAATATCCCTATACTCATCATGAGCCTGACGCATTATCGTCAGAACGACCTCCGATTCCGGCTCCCTGCTCATAAGAAGATCCGTGAGCTGTGCATACTTAATTATCTCAGTGTCGTCCATTTTTACGATAATATCACCACTCTGGATTCCGGCCTTCATAGCCGGAGAATTCATCACTATTCCCGTGACATATGCACCGTAAGGAACGCCCTTTTCTTCGTGAGCCTCATCAGATACATCTATTCCGGTCACACCGAGAAGCGGATTGCTCTTACCATTGGACATTCTCTCGATGGTATCCTTAAGATCCGAGATCCCGAAAGCTGAGATCATATAGGGAGCTTCGTTATTCATAAGGCTTCGGTTCACGATGCCGACCACTTCTCCCTTGAGATTGACCATGACACCTGTAGCCTGACTGCTTCCGTAAATATCCGTATTGATGATCCTGTAATTACTATCGGTAAGACTGATCTGCTCGGTGTTGGATGTTATATTACCCAGTACATAAGTCTCGCCGTTGCCGTATATATATCCGACCACGATAACGGGAGTCATGATCGAGGCGGCATTGATGGAATTGGCTACAACCGCCGGCTTAAGCTTATCAAGACTGTCCTTGCTCACACTTCCTGTCTCTACCGCAATGATGCACAGATCGGTGTTGACATCCATCTGCTTGATCGTGGCAACAGCCTTCTTACCATCTGCAAATATAACGTTGATATCCTCAGAGTTATTCAGCTTGCCCGTCTCTGTAAGGAAAAGAAGCTCTCTTCCGTTGTTGGCTATAAAGAGTCCCGTAGTAACATTCTCATTGGTATACGAGTCATCGAACCAGTCCTTATCCTGACTCTCTCCGATGACCTTGACCATAGACTTCATCACATCGTTGGCCAGAACCTTGGCGTCGCCCATGGCGTTCTTGTAGAGCTCAAGAGGACTGACATCCTCCTTCTCCTGTACCGGTGCCGTCACCTCAGGTGAATCCTCATCATCGAGCAGCATATCCTCCGGCTTGATCTCTTCTTCATCCTCCGGTATCACGACTACAGTCGGCTCATCCTCGGGGTATAAGAGATTGGTGAAGACCGGTTCAAGTACAAGAAACGTGAAACAGGCCAGTACACCGAATATCACAGCCATCAGTGCCGTAACTATCGTACGGCGCATCAGCTTCTTACGGTTTAATGGCCTCTGCTTCATTCTTTCCTTAATATATTGTTCCTGATTCTGATTAAAATCATCCATAACTGCTTCTCTATCGGTTATTCAGCTTTCTCAGCTCTGAGACGATCAATGAATTCCTTTAATCTTCCTATTGCTTCCTTAAGATCATCGATCGAATAAGCATAGGATATTCTTAAGAAACCTTCTCCCGAATCACCGAAGGCTGTTCCGGGTACAACGGCAACCTTCTTCTCCCTAAGGAATCTTGTAGCGAACTCATCACTGCTCATTCCAAATTCCTTGATACATGGGAAGATATAGAATGCTCCGAAAGGTTCAAAACAGGGAAGATTCATCTCTTTGAATACATGAAGAAGATATCTTCTTCTCTGATTATATGCTTCCACCATCTCTCTTACATCATCATCGCCGTTCTTAAGAGCTTCGATCGCAGCATACTGACTGGTTGTAGGAGCGCACATAATGGCAAACTGATGGATCTTGGTCATCTGAGCGATTATCTCCTTGGGACCGCAAGCGTATCCGAGTCTCCATCCCGTCATGGCAAATGCCTTGGAGAAACCGTTGATAACGATCGTCCTCTCTGCCATTCCCTCCAATGATGCAATGGATACATGTCCCTCTTCGGTATAAGTAAGCTCCGAATAGATCTCATCGGACAGAACATAGATGTCATTCTCTATTACGACCTTGGCTATCTCAATAAGATCCTTCTTCTCCATAACGGCACCCGTCGGATTATTGGGGAAAGGCATTATCAGCACCTTGGTCTTATCTGTGATAGCTGCCTTCAGCTCTTCTGCCGTCAAACGGAAATCATTCTCAGCCTTAAGGTTAATTATAACCGGTGTTGCATTGGCAAGGATCGCACACGGCTCATATGATACATAACTCGGCTGAGGAATGATGACCTCATCTCCGGGATTGATCATAGATCTGAGAGCCATATCTATACCCTCCGAACCACCTACCGTGATAAGTACCTGATCCTTGGCATTATATGTAAGATCATACTTACGGTGAAGATAATTGCAGATCTCTTTGCGAAGTTCCATAAGACCTGAATTGGATGTATAAAAAGTACGGCCTTTCTCAAGAGAGTATATACCCTCATCACGAATATGCCACGGCGTATCAAAGTCAGGCTCGCCTACACCAAGCGATATAGCATCCGGCATCTCACTCACTACATCGAAAAATTTCCTGATGCCCGATGGCTTGATCCCAACTACTCGATCTGAAATGGGATTCCTCATGCCATCACCTTCTCTCTGGTATCAGGCTTCTTGCTGTCAAGAATAGTTCCGTGATCCTTATATTTCTTAAGAATGAAATGAGTTGCCGTACTGAGAACAGTATCAAGTGTTGACAACTTATCTGTTACAAAAGTAGACACTTCCTTAAGTGATTTACCCTCAAGACTTACCAGCAGATCATATCCGCCCGAGATAAGATAAACCGCATTGACTTCGGGATAGTTGTAGATCCTCTCTGCGATGGAATCGAAGCCCTGACCTCTCTGAGGTGTAACCCTAACTTCGATAAGAGCCGATACCTTCTCGATTGAAGTCTTCTCCCAATTGATAAGTGTATGATATCCGCAGATCACTCCACTCTCCTCAAGACTCTTAAGCTCATTGGCCACATCTATCTCGCTCGCGCCCAGCATTATTGCCAGCTCGCTTATATCTATTCTGCTGTTCTTCTCAATAATATGTAAAATCTTCTCACGCATAATCTCTCTCCATTTCTGCCGATCGCACCGCTACGCAATCAACCTGTATAATCTGATCCGGCTTCTCCCGTTCCCGGTGCCTTCGCGATCACCGATCTGTTCTGATCCGAATCTTGCCGATCGCACCGCTACGCGATCAACCTGTCGATAACCTGATCCCGCTAATTATATCATATAAACCTCATCTTGACGAGGTTCATCAAGAAAACGCTTCTCCTCCCCGGCTATGATGATCCGGTCTCTTCCTTCCGTTATATGTCCGATAAGAGTTCCCTGAATATTCTCCTTCTCCAGTAAATCGATCAGCTCCTCAGGCTTCCTTGTAACGATAAGGAGTGAACCGTCAGATCTAAGCTTATAAGGTGATATATCAAAAAACTCACAGACTTCAACGCTCTCCTGATGAATGGGGATCGCCTTAAGTTCCACTTCCAAGCCAACACCGTCTCTCTCAGCCAACTGCCACAGAGCAGCAAACACTCCTCCGTCAGACAGATCGTGCATACAGACAGCACCGGCCTTAACCGCGACTGCGGCCTCCGGAACAATACTTAAGAGCTTCTCCATATATTCCGCATCATCTATAAGCCAGTCCGGAAGACGGGATAACAGCTCTTCCCTGTACATACCTGCAAGCATTGCCGTACCCGAAAGTGCCGCCCATTTCGTCATCACTATGGAATCTCCAGGTATGACTTTCTCCGGATGATGATCCGCTATGGGACTGCCCATAACAGTCGCACTTACTATGGGATGAACCAGGCCGGGAACAGTCTCCGTATGTCCTCCTACTATACTTATCCCCATCTCCTTCGCCACTTCCGAGGCATCCTGAATCATAGTCTTAAGCCTGATCTCCCGATGATCCTCGGGAATGCTTACGCTAAGCGTACAGAACGCAGGCTTCGCTCCGCCTGCCGACAGGTCGTTAACGGCTCTAATGATTGCATGGCCGGCCGGTCCGTGATACGAAGCTGTTTTTCCATGAAGATTAACAGGTTCGTTGGCCACATATCCCACGGCTACGACCGTACATTCGGGTAAACTCAAAAAAGCGCAATCTGCTCCTACGAATGCGCTTTTTCCTTCAATATTCTTAAAAACGGATCGCTTGAGAATATTCTCAGATACTTTACCCGGTTTCATATGCTTATCCTCTTCCGGCTATTGTTGTGCCTGCGCTGCCGCAGCAAGAGCCGCCAGCTGGGCTGCCCATGCATCCGACATTGCCTTAACCTGATCAATGCTTCCGGTAGCGATCGCCGCCTGAATCTGTGCTGCCGCATCGGGGTTGTCCGTTGCAACACCGACAACAGCGGTACGTGGAACCATCTTGTAGTTGCTCTTATTGAACACCTCTCTGCTCTCTTCCACACCGTCAACCGTAACTATCTTGATCAGTTCGGCCTTATAGCCTATATGTGCTGACTGAACCGAACAGTATCCTACAGGATACTGACCGGATGCGATTATATTGTCCGGACCTGCGGGAATGGTCTCGAGCACACGACTCTCGAAGTCAACCTTCCTGTTCTCAGGTCTGGTCTCATGACCGTAGATATTGAATACGATCTGCTTGTCTTTTGTTACATAACCTTCTATATAAACAGGAGCGTCGGTGGAGTTGACGAATCTCATGTCTTTTCCGGATGACTCTGCGATAGCCGCATCCGCGGAAGCCGGCACATATCCGACGATCATCGAATGATTATTACGCTCCTCGATATCAAGTTCCGCTCTGATAACGGCGTTGTAAAGGGTAGTCGATACCTGACAGATACCACCGCCCAAACTGTCTACTACAAGACCGTTAAGGTAAGAACCCGCCATCCTGTAGCCGTTAGCCTCGGTAAAGGGCTTAATGTGGTCATACATGGAGAACTCTTCTCCGGGATACAGAAGAGTACCGTCTACAAGTCTGCATCCGTTGGCAACGTTGGCACTTCTGTCCGAGTCGGAAGTTCTGTAACTTGTTGAAAAAGTGCCGAGAAGATCTTTAACAAGAGCCAGATCCTCGTCCGTGCCCTTAACGTCATCCACCTTGATGGGAAGAAGAACGTAATTGTCCTTATTAGTCATCTTGGTAGTAAGGTAATCATAGAGATAATCTGCCGCTTCATTGGCATCTATAACTTCACCGGGAAGTCCTTCCTGAACCTCAAATCCCGATTCCGTCTTTACAAGAGAAGTATTAACGGCATCCCTGTTATACTTAAGACACTTGTCCTCAACGAACTGTTTGATCAGTTCCTTATCGGCATCGAATCTAACGGGAAGACTTAAACCCTCTCTTTTTATATCCGCTCTTTCCTTAAATCTTGTGATTATATTACCGCTTCTGCCGTAGCTCAGGGCATCTTCGATAACATACTCGTTGCTCCAAACTGGACCCAGATCTCTGACAGAGATCTCAGCCATATTGCCGTCAACGCACTCCACTTCCAAAGTAGTGTTAAGTATATTCTCAACATAGACGTCAAGAGCTTCTTTGGCCTCTTCGGGATTCATTCCGGATACGTCGATCTCTCCTATCCTGATCCCTTCCATTATTCTGTTATCCGCTGCATTACCGTAGGTCACGGGGATAAAGATCGCCATGATCATCGCTGCCAGCGCAACGATCGCTCTGCTTATCTTATTCATTTCTTTATATCTTACTCCAAATATGTTACTCTAATACTTAGAGGGGTCAGTGATTATATCATTGATGATAAGAGCAAAGGAAGTACCATTGCAAGTACAAGGAAGACGATTATGATCGTTGAGATGATCTTTCTTGTTTTCCTATTGTTCATATTAAACATATTTCACACCTTACCTTTATACAATTTACACATAACTTAACAGGATGTATTATATATGAATTTATTAAAATTCGCAACAAGATTACCGTTTTTAACGAGTGTAATTATTCTTTGCTTTCTTGTGTTCTACAATAACAAGAAGGAAGAGCGCAACAGAAGGAAATCATATAACGAGTTCTGGGACAGGGAATCAAAGGCCAATTCCACCAGAGTCAAGCCCCTCGACAGCATAGATTTCATCACCATACCTTACGATGATCTGCCACTCGACTGCTGTCCGGAGGACGAGGAGATCGCAGGATACATTCAGGAACTGACGGAATTAAGAGAAGAACGGATCGCTAATTTCACAGGCATGTCCAACACGGATCTTAAGCTTGCCTACGGAACCGCCAACATAACGGTCCTGTCCGATGCCGACAGACGTTTTACCTCTCTGTGTCGCATCCTCGCCAATTGGGCCGACAGACTCCATAAGCTCGGTCACGACGACGAAGCTCTGAAAGTCATCGATTTTGCCCTTGATATCAGGTCGGATGTGAGCAGTATATACTATCTTGCGGCCTCAATCTATGAAGAGCGCGGTACTGTCGAACTTATATCTTCCCTCGTGGAAAAAGCGGGCGAACTTAATTCAATGTCAGGCCCGATCATTGTCCGTCATCTCAAGGAGAGCTGTTAATGACGATTAAGGAAAGAATACCTCTTATATTAGACCGGCTGGATACAGAGTACGGTACTGAATATGTGTGTTATCTTAACCACGAGAATCCCTGGCAATTACTGATCGCCACTATCCTCAGTGCGCAGTGTACCGACGAACGCGTCAACATCGTGACCCGTGATCTCTTCGTCAAGTACCCATCGGTATCTGCCTTCGCAGATGCCGATCTGTCGGAACTTGAACAGGACATAAGATCAACCGGATTCTACCATAATAAGGCACGTAATATAATAGCCTGCTGCCGTACCCTCCGAGAAGTCTATAACTGTGAAGTGCCCTCCGATATCGAAGAACTTACTTCACTTCCCGGTGTCGGACGCAAGACCGCCAATGTAATAAGAGGGAATATCTATCATATTCCAAGTATTGTGGTCGATACACATGTTAAACGCATAAGCCGTAAGCTCTGCCTTACCAAAGAAGAAGATCCTGTTAAGATCGAGTTCGATCTGATGAAGAAACTGCCTAAGGATCACTGGATCATATATAACATCCATATCATAAGACTTGGGCGTACCGTCTGTATCGCCCAAAGACCCAGATGCAGTGAGTGTTTCTTATCTGACATCTGCCCTTCATGTCGAAAACTCTGATATGTATTCCATTACATCAAAAAACCGCTTTCCTTAGTATGCTGAATGGCGAACTACATGGAAAGCGGTTTTTTATTATCTTATTCCTCTGAAGGAATGTCTATCCTTATATGTACATCTCTGAGCTGCTTCTCTTCAACCTCAGCGGGTGCGCCCATCATAACATCCTGAGCTGTCTTATTCATAGGGAAGGGAATGATCTCTCTGATGCTCTCTTCACCTGCGATCAGCATGACCATACGATCTACACCGGGCGCGATTCCGGCATGCGGAGGTGCACCATAGCAGAAAGCATTGTACATGGCAGGGAACTTAGCCTTAACATCTTCCTCGCCGAGACCTACCAGCTGGAAGGCCTTGACCATGATCTCAGGATCGTGATTACGAACGGCTCCTGACGATAATTCCACACCGTTAACTACCAAATCGTACTGGTAAGCAAGAATATCAAGAGGATCTTTCTCAAGAAGAGATTTCATACCACCCTGAGGCATTGAGAACGGATTATGGCAGAACTCAAGCTCGCCGCTCTCTTCACCGATCTCATACATAGGGAAATCAACGATCCAGCAAAATTCATAACAATCCTTCTTCATATGACCTTCTGCGATATTACCGAGAAGCTTACGAAGAACTCCGGCTGTCTTAAGAGCATCAAGTCTCTTACCTGAAGTAAGACCCACGAAATCTCCGGGCTTAAGATCAAGAGCACTGATCACTGCATCCTTACGCTCCTGAAGGAACTTGGCTATACCACCGGTTATCTCACCGTTCTCGTCAAGCTTGAACCAGTATGCCTTATTGGCTGTTGTCATTTCAACATCGGCACATACCTTGTCGATCACCTTACGTGTTGCGGAGAAGTTATCCACCTTAACCGCTTCTATTCTGACATCACCGTCAAAAGGACCGAATCCGCAATCCTTCATAACATCGGTAACATTCTGAAGCTTAAGATCGATTCTAAGATCGGGCTTATCAGATCCGTAAGTCTCCATAGCATCAAGATAAGATATTCTTGTAAAAGGAGCCTTGGAAGCCGTCTTATATATACCATACCTGGCAAATACGGGAGGAAGCACATCCTCTATAACCGCAAATACATCTTCCTGTGAAGCAAAAGCCATCTCCATATCCAGCTGGTAGAACTCTCCCGGACTTCTGTCAGCTCTCGCATCCTCATCTCTGAAGCAGGGTGCGATCTGGAAATATCTGTCAAAACCGGATGTCATCAGAAGCTGCTTGAACTGCTGAGGAGCCTGAGGCAGTGCATAAAACTTACCGGGGTGATTACGTGAAGGAACCAGATAATCTCTTGCTCCCTCTGGTGAAGAACATGTAAGGATAGGAGTAGTGATCTCAAGGAAATCATGTCCTATCATGGCTGCTCTGAGCTCTGCCACGATCTTACTCCTGAGTATTATATTCTTCTTAACTTCCGGATTACGAAGATCAAGATATCTGTACTTAAGTCTTGTTGCTTCGTCAGCCTCCTTGGATCTGTTAATCTCAAAAGGAAGCTCATTATAGATACACTTACCCAGTACTTCGATAGATTCGGGTACAACTTCGATATCGCCTGTAGGCAGATTATGATTCTTGCTTGAACGCTCTCTTACCACTCCGGTGATCTGTAATGTCGATTCATTATTAACTCCGGAGAGTGAATCCATCATCTCTTCCGTCTCTACTACGAACTGAGTCGTTCCATAGTAATCCCTGAGTATCAGGAATCCCAGATTCTTACTTACCTTACGCATGTTGTCATACCAGCCGACCAGTGTGACCTTCTCACCTACATGTTCCATGCGCAGATCATTACATGTATGCGTTCTTGATTGAATCATAATCTATCCTTCCTTACTTTGATCCTTATCTTAATGTCGGATCCGTTTTCCGTAATATGCTTTCTTCGCCGACAATGCAATTCTAATAATAGCACAGTTACCCTTTTGCTACAAGAAAATGAAGCCTTGAGTCCTTCGCATATTGCATCCGTCCATATAACTTTCCCGACCTGCCTATGCCTGTAGCCGCTGAAGCTATGATCTCCTGATCTAAGACATGTTCAGGCAATGACTTGTTGATGCCGTGATCTGTTGATCCCGGCAGCCGTTACTGCAGAGATATCTCACTTACGTACCCTCTCCTGGATCTGAAGTTCCGGAGCCAGTGCGGACACCTTGGTATTGGCCGGTATCGAAGCAGTCACAAAAGTATTGCCCGCGATAACCGAGTCATGGCCGATCACCGTATCTCCGCCAAGGATCGTGGTATTGGCATATATTACCACATTATCCTCAATGGTCGGATGTCTCTTAACTCCCGACAGTGCCTGTCCCTTCATGGTAGATATAGCGCCAAGGGTTACACCCTGATATATCTTAACATTATTACCTATCCTGGTAGTCTCACCGATCACAATACCCGTTCCATGATCAATGAAGAAATACTCCCCAATCTCCGCACCCGGATTGATATCGATACCGGTCTCGCTGTGAGCATGCTCTGTCATTATACGGGGAATGTAAGGCACACCGAGAACTCTGAGCTCATGTGCGATCCTGTATACGGATACGGCATATATTCCGGGATATGAGAAGATAACATCCTCCTTGGAACCTGCTGCCGGATCGCCGTTAAGCTCCGCCTCAACATCCTTGAAGATCATCTTCTGAATATCCGGTATCTTATCAATGAACTTAAGAGTTAACTCTTCGGCTCTGTCTTCGATACCTTCCATCTCTTTACCGCGGTTCTCGAATCTCAAGGCTATCCTTATCTGCTTGAACAGCTTCTCATATATCGATGCAAGCGTATTACCCGCAAAATTATCGAAGGATACGTAAGCCGTATTCTCACTTCCGAAGAATCCGGGAAAAATCACCCGCCTCAGTTCTCTTATGATCTCTATGATCTCGCCTCGCTTGGGAAGACGCTCACCAACACCTATTTCGAAGATTCCCTGAGAGCCGTAGTTCTTATCAAGTCTCTCAGCCGCTTCTGAAATAGCACCCTTAATATCTCGTGCCATAGCTAATCCTTTCATTACATTACTAATAGCCAATCCTTAAACATTATAAACATTTTTAAGGATAAAAAACAAGGCTTCGACCGAAGTCGAAGCCTTAATTAACTGATTATCTGTCAAAAGACCGTTCTGATCAAGCCTTACCGTCTGAACCAAGAACGTACTGGATCTTGTGAGCAACCATATCCTTAACAGCCTGTCTTGCGGGCTTAAGGTACTGACGAGGATCAAAGTGATCAGGATGCTCAGCGAAGTACTTACGGATGTTACCTGTCATAGCAAGACGGATATCTGAGTCGATATTGATCTTACATACGGCAAGCTTAGCTGCCTCACGAAGCTGCTCTTCAGGAATACCTACGGCATCAGGCATGTTGCCACCATACTGGTTAACCATCTTAACGAATTCCTGAGGAACTGATGAAGAACCGTGAAGTACGATAGGGAATCCGGGAAGTCTCTTGATACACTCCTCAAGAACGTCGAAACGAAGCGGAGGGGGAACAAGAATGCCTTCTTCATTCCTTGTACACTGAGCAGCTGTGAACTTGTAAGCACCATGAGATGTACCGATGGCGATGGCAAGTGAATCACAACCTGTCTTCTCTACAAACTCTTCTACTTCTTCGGGACGTGTATAAGCTTCCTTACCTGATTCTACAACAACTTCATCTTCGATACCTGCAAGTGTTCCAAGCTCAGCCTCTACAACTACGCCATGAGCATGAGCGTACTCAACTACCTGCTTGGTAAGTGCGATATTGTCCTCGAAAGACTTAGAAGATGCATCGATCATGACTGAAGTGAAGCCACCGTCGATACAGCTCTTACAGAGCTCGAATGTATCACCGTGATCAAGGTGAAGAGCTATAGGAATATCAGGATTCTCTGCAACAGCTGCCTCTACCAACTTAACAAGATAAGTATGGTTAGCGTAAGCACGTGCACCCTTTGAAACCTGAAGAATAACAGGGCTCTTCAGCTCGCCGGCTGCTTCTGTGATACCCTGAACGATCTCCATGTTGTTAACATTGAAAGCACCTACAGCATAACCACCGTCATATGCCTTCTTAAACATTTCTGTTGTTGTAACTAATGACATATCATTACCTCCATAATAAAATTGTACAATATCCAATGTGGCCGTAACCACGCGTCTCTATTATATAACAATGTAGTCTAAAAGAAAATATATAAATTCAAGACTTAAAAAGCCGATCGGGATAGGAGTTACTGTTCACACCCGTGTTTTTGTAAATAACTACAGGAAATATATTCACTATAAACGCCTATGTGGGCGTCGGCACTTAGCGAGGCAAAGCCGAGCTTAGTGTCCGCTACGCTCACATCGGAGCGAGAGCGCCGTTTCGGTGAATATATTTCCTGTAGCGGACAGACACCTGTGAACAGTAAC
>JAIKXM010000005.1 GCA_024684085.1 Lachnospiraceae bacterium
TGAGTTGACTTAAACAGAATAAAACTAGATTTGCATTCAAGCAAATTAAGAAACGAACGTCATCAGACGCTCCTGAATACGCTGAATAGGCTGATACGCTGAATAGGAATAATCAAATATAAAACCGGAAGCCTTGGAACAGGCTTCCGGTAAATGAAATCTTTGATAATTCTCGTATAAAGAAATACTGTACTCTGGTAAACCAGACTGATTATCTCTTACTGAACTGAGGAGCACGACGAGCTGCCTTTAAGCCGTACTTCTTTCTTTCCTTCATACGAGGATCTCTTGTAAGATATCCTGCCTTCTTAAGTACAGGTCTGAACTCTTCATCAACCTGAAGAAGTGCACGTGAAATACCATGACGAACCGCACCGGCCTGACCTGTGTATCCGCCACCCTTAACTGTAACCTTAACATCATACTTATCTGTTGTCTCGGTTGCTACGAGAGGCTGACGAACGATAACCTTAAGTGTCTCCAGCCCAAAATATTCATCAATACTTCTCTTATTGATTGTTATATTTCCATTACCAGGTACTAAATATACTCTGGCGATTGAACTCTTTCTTCTACCAGTACCATAATACTGAGATGTCTTAGCCTTTGCCATTTTGTAATCTCCTTTCAACCTCTACTAAAATGTTAATACTTCAGGCTTCTGAGCTGCATGAGGATGCTCTTCACCGGCGTATACGAACAACTTCTTATACATATCTCTTCCAAGAGGTCCCTTAGGAAGCATTCCCTTAACAGCAAGCTCGATAACTTCTTCAGGCTTCTTAGCTAACTTCTCACGAAGTGTTGTCTCCTTCATACCGCCAACATAGTCTGAATGATGATAATAAATCTTCTGATCAAGCTTCTTACCTGTTACAGCGATCTTCTCAGCATTGGTAACGATCACGTAATCACCTGTATCAATATGAGGTGTGAAAATAGGCTTATTCTTACCTCTTAAAACCTTAGCTACTTCAGATGCAAGACGACCTAATGTCATGCCTGTAGCATCTACAACATACCATTTTCTATCAATTGTAGCCGGACTAGCCATAAATGTCTTCATAGTATTTCCTCCATATTATTAACCTGTTCCAAGAAAACATCAAATCGGGGCTATTGATCTGATATCTTCAAACTGCTTATCTTACGCGATAAGCCAACGGCGTGTCTCTTGATTCACTTCGGGGCTAATGAAGTTCCTCTACAGACCACACTGAGATATTTTACTACATCATTTCCCCTGTGTCAATAATATTTTCCTGTCCCTAATCACCCCTGATCACACCTCTGAAATGCGCTAAAGATCATAAGTTGCCTTTACATTTTCCTAACGAATATGACTTACTCCATATCGACGATCCGCGCTAGTACCAGTCCCTGTGGCGGAGCAGTCATTGCGCCTCTGCGTCTGTCTTTATTATCCAGAATCTCTTTAATGTCAGCCGCCGTCTTTTTGCCACGACCTGCTTCCACAAGAGTTCCTGTAATTATCCTTACCATATTATACAGGAAACCATTACCTGTAACACTTATGACAACCCTGTCATTATCCTGTATTACCCTAGATTCTTCTTTTATGACAGATATGTCAGTTATCGTACGAACATTACTGAGTGCCGTTCCCTTAACCGAACAAAAGCTTGTGAAATCATGTTCTCCCAACAGGACTTTAGCCGCCTCATTCATCTTATCAACATCAAGCTTATAAGGAACGTGCCACGCAAATCTGGCCCCTATCGGATCGGCAATCCTCCCGCAATCAAGCACATACTCATAGGTCTTTAATGTCGCGCATTTTCTGGGATGCCAATAGGGCTCTGTTTCCCTGGCAGACACCACACGAATATCCTCCGGAAGTTGACTGTTCAATGCCATCGGCCAATTCTCAGCCGGAATTGCAGATGATGTGTCAAAAACAGCTCGATTGCCTCTTGCATGCACGCCGGCATCCGTACGGCTCGCACCGATCACCTGAATATCTTCTCCGGTGATCGCATTAATAGCAGCATTCAGTTCACTTTCGATAGTCTTCACATTATCCTGTAGCTGCCAGCCATGATAATCCGTCCCATCGTAAGCCACATATATCAATATCCTTCTCATTATATCTTCGCCACGCAAATCGCTATTTCTTCTCAAAATGCTGGTAATCCTTAGAGCTGTTCCAATCACCGCCCCATGTAAACCCATGCTCCGTAAAAAGCTTATAGCACAGATCCTCCCTGTCTATCTTATAAGGGAACGGCTTATCCCGGTCGACATATTGTTCGCTTCCGATGGGCGTGATCACAGTCTCCCCATTTTTCCGATAGACAATATATGGATTGTATAGGGGATTGATGTCTACCGCCATTCCGAGTGCGTGATTCGAGAGTTTGTCCGTGCCTGCCACCACTCTGTAGCAGAAAGAGCTCGTATTATCAGCCTCCATGGACAGTTCGTCATCCGCATCAAAGTCATCTATCAGTCTAACGCTCTCCAGCCGATAATCATTCGCATTCAACTCATAGAATATCTCAAGGATATCATCCGCTATGGCCTTATTGACCACCATCTCGCCATCGACCTCATCACCGTCAAAATTATGATATTTGAGACGCACATACCTGAGGTCATCGAAGCTTATCTTGCTCTCATCCACTGTATCCGGATAAGAACGGCCTTTCATCCTGGCCTTCACTTCTTCCGGTATCGGTTCATAATAAAAATCATCCCCGTAATATACTCTTTCATTCACAGCATCAGAGACCTCCGATCCGTTAGTTTCGTCCTTCGTATCTGTATCCGTCTCAACGACAGTATCCTCTTCGTCCTTCGTATCTGTATCCGCCTCATCGACAGTATCCTCTTCCTCATTCGTCACAGTCTCAGAAGTTTCAGTAACACCCTCTTGTGACTGATCATTATCCTTAGCATAATCAGCCAACGTCTCCGAACCTCTTAGCATTCGCGCAAGGAAGGCAAATACTATGATCAAAACCGCAAGATATATGATCATCTTCCACATAGAATCAGGCATTTTAATTTTAGTTAATCTCATATTTTTCCAATCATTTATAATAAACGCGCTTAGATACCGCCTGTCCGCACAGGGATTCACCAATAGATACCGGCCAGAATGCATGCCGTCAGATATAATGCGAGTACGCATAAACTGATATAATCTCTTTTCTTATATATAAGAGGCTTCATCTTGGTACGACCGACGCCGCCCCTGTAACATCTGGCCTCCATAGCCATTGCAAGATCGTTGGCTCTTCTGAAAGCCGATATAAAAAGTGGAACCAAAAGAGGAACCATACTCTTGGCCCGCTTGAGTATACCGCCCGACTCGAAGTCAGCGCCTCTTGCCATCTGAGCCTTCATTATCTTATCGGTCTCATCCATAAGTATAGGGATGAATCTGAGAGCGATCGACATCATCATGGCCACTTCATGAACCGGAACCCTGAACTTTTTAAGGCCGCCAAGAAGACTCTCTAAACCGTCTGTAAGGTTATTGGGCGTTGTAGTCAGAGTAAGTAAGCCTGAGGCAAGTATCAGGAAGATAAGTCTGAATGCCATCTGTATTGCAAGCCTTACTCCTTCCATAGTGATCTTGAATCTCATAAAAGACCAGATCACTGTTCCCGGTGTCAGGAACAGATTGAATATCACTGTAATGATCAGGAAGATGACAATAGCCTTCATTCCTTTCAGCATAAAGCGAAGAGGCACACGGCTCATTGCGATAAGGATCATCACAAAAGAACCTGTGATAAGACCACCGATCAGATTGTTACCTGCAAATATACCGATTATTATAGCTACTATCCCTAAGAGCTTCACTCTGGGGTCCATTCGATGCAGCAGGGATTCAGTATGATAATATTGTCCTAATGTTATATCCTTTAACATTTAAGTGCCCTCAGGATCTCAGCCGTGGCTTCACCTATAGTCGTTATATCGGTATTGACATCCATTCCGATACTTTTCAGTCTGTTCATTATATATGTCATCTGCGGAGCGGCAAGCCCCACACTTTCAAGTTCTTCGATATGCATGAATACCTTCGAAGGGATATCATCAAAGATAAGCTTCCCCTTATTCATTACCAGTATCCTGCTCACATAATTGGCAACATCTTCCATACTGTGAGATACAAGTATAACGGTCAATCCGTATTCATCATGAAGCTTACTGATACTGTCCAGTATCTCATCTCTCCCTCTGGGATCAAGACCTGCGGTCGGCTCATCAAGTATAAGTACTTTGGGTTCCATCGCTAGAACACCGGCTATAGCCACTCTTCTCTTCTGTCCGCCTGACAGCTCAAAAGGAGAACTGCCATACAGTTCCTCGGCGATACCTGCCATTTCAAGAGCCTTTTTTGCTCTCTCCCTGCATTCTTCCGAAGATAATCCGAGATTCTTGGGACCAAAGCATACATCATCAAGAACCGTCATCTCGAAGAGCTGGTGTTCGGGATATTGAAAGACAAGTCCTACCTTCTGTCTTAGAGTCTTAAGCGGGTATTTTTTCTCACAGATATTCTCACCGTCGACTATTATCTCTCCGCTTGTCGGCTTAAGCAGACCGTTGAGATGCTGGATAAGAGTTGACTTGCCGGAACCCGTATGGCCGATAAGACCGATAAAGTCTCCGTCATTGATGGTAAGATCTATATTATCGAGTGCCTTAACAGACATTTCGCTATTTGAATCGTATATATGACTTACATTGGTTAGTACGATAGACATTAATTCCAGCCTTTCAACTTCTTAAGTTCCGTTACAAGTTCATCAATGGTAAGTATACCATCCGGCAGGTCAACACCGTTCTTCTTAAGGTTAAGTGCAAGGAGCGTGATCTGAGGAACATCAAGTCTCAGTTCCTTAAGCTCATCCGCTCTTGAGAATATCTCCTTAGGAGTTCCCGTCATCCTGATCTCTCCGGCATCCATTACAATGACTTTATTGGAATAGATGACCTCTTCCATATAATGTGTTATGAGGATGACTGTTACATTCTCCACCTCATTAAGCGCTCTTGCAGCCCTTATCACATCTTTTCTTCCGTTAGGATCGAGCATCGCGGTAGGCTCATCCAGTATTATACACTTGGGATGCATGGCAATTATACCTGCAATGGATACACGCTGCTTCTGACCGCCGGAGAGCTTGTTGGGACTGTGTTTTCTGAACTCATACATGCCCACAACTCTGAGACTCTCCTCAACCCTCTCCCAGATCTCCGATGTAGGTATACCTATATTCTCAGGACCGAAGCCAACATCCTCTTCCACGACCTGTCCGATGATCTGATTATCGGGATTTTGGAAGACCATTCCGGCTCTTTTCCTTACTTCCCAAGTATTAGCCGCATCTCTTGTATCAAGCCCATCTACCATAACCGTACCTTCAGCCGGCATAAATATGGCATTAAGGTGCTTGGCGAGAGTCGACTTACCCGAACCGTTAGAACCGAGTATGGTAACAAAATCCCCCTGTTCAACGGTAAAATCTATATCTTTAAGAGCCCTTTTTACAGACTCAATATTGCCATTTTCATCGTATTTCTTATAATCAAAAGATAATTTATCTGTTTTTATTAAACTCATTCTCTTCGTGCCTACAGATGTGTACCGTTTCACTTCCTATGAAAAAATGGCTCGACGTACCGCCGAGCCATCTTAACATTATCGATCATTTACTATACAAGCTCAAGTAAAACTTCCATAGCGCCATCGCCCTTACGCTGACCGATCTTAACGATTCTTGTATAACCACCGTTACGTGCAGCATACTTAGGTGCTATTTCGTCGAATAACTTAGCAGGCATATCGATTGACTTAGTATTTCTCTTTCTTCCGGCTGCTTCAGTAGGAACAACTGTTACAGGAACAAGAGTCTTAAGCATCTGTCTACGAGCATGAAGTCTTGAAGGCATATCCTTCTTGATCTCCTTATCGATCTCTGTATAAACAGTCTTCTTGTTCTCCTTAACTCTCTTGCCGTCCTTATCCTTAAGAGGAACCTTAGCCTTAACTGTTACCATCTCGAAGTTATCCTTCTCCTTAACAGCGAGTGCTATAAGGCCTTCGGCGATCTTCTGTACTTCCTTAGCCTTAGCCTCGGTTGTAACGATCTTACCATTGAATAATAAAGCTGTTACCTGATTTCTAAGTAAAGCTCTTCTCTGATCTGATGTTCTGCTTAACTTTCTGTACTTTGCCATTTTTACTCTCCTTCTTCAAGCTGTCCGCGCTTATGTAGTCTTACCGGACATCCATTGAGATGCGGTCATCCGCCTTTGGTCTTACGACAACCGTAGTTAATAGATTACTCTTCGCTCTGATTAAGCTCAAGACCAAGTTCTTTCAACTTAGCGAGTACTTCATCAAGAGACTTCTTGCCAAGATTACGAACCTTCATCATCTCATCGGGAGTCTTGCTTACAAGCTCCTTAACTGTGTTAATGCCGGCTCTCTTAAGGCAATTATATGAACGAACTGACAGTTCAAGCTCATCTATAAGGATGTTCTGCTTGTTAGTCTCGTCCGCTTCCTTCTCATTAGATGCAAGGATAGTTGTCTTGCCACCTGCCTCAGACAGATCAATGAAAAGATTAAGATGCTCACTTAACACCTTAGCTGCAAGGCTTACAGCCTCTTCGGGAAGTAAAGTTCCGTTTGTGAGTACGTCAAGAGTGAGCTTATCAAAATCAGTAGTATTACCTACACGAGTATTGTTAACTGTTACATTAACTCTCTCAACAGGTGTATAGATCGAATCGATCGAGATAACACCGATGGGAATATTGTCGCTCTTGTTCTTATCAGAACTTACATATCCTCTGCCCTTGGTGATAGTAAGCTCCATATAGAGCTTTCCTGAGCTGAGTGTTGCGATAACCTGATCGGGATTCATGATCTCGATATCAGGAGTTACCTGAATGTCGGAAGCCTTAACAACTCCCTCACCCTGAAAATCAATGATAGCTGTAATAGGTTCATTGGACTCGCTGTTATTCTTAATTGCGAGGCTCTTGATATTCATGATGATCTCAGTAACATCTTCCTTAACTCCGGGGATGGAACTGAACTCATGAAGAACGCCCTCAATCTTCACCTGGCTGACTGCAGCACCGGGAAGTGATGAAAGCATGATCCTGCGAAGGGAATTGCCCAATGTAATGCCATAACCTCTCTCAAGCGGCTCTACGACAAATCTACCATACTTCTTATCTTCAGAAATCTCTGCAACCTCAATACTGGGCTTCTCAAATTCAAACATGTAGTATACCCCTCCTTGTGAAAATGCAATACAATAAAACCAGCTGATTCTTACTTAGAATATAACTCGACGATAAGCATCTCATTAACTGGTACATCAATCATCTCACGAGAAGGTAAATTCTTAACTGTTCCCTTAAGACTCTGAATATCAGCATCAATCCACTCAGGTACAAGTCTTCCTGATGTTACCTCAAGAATATCCTTATATCTCTGTAATGACTTAGACTTCTCTCTGATCTCGATAACGTCGCCTGCCTTGATAAGGTATGAAGGAATATTAACCGACTTACCGTTAACAAGTACATGCTTATGTCCAACGATCTGTCTTGCTTCTCTACGTGTTCTTGCAAATCCCATTCTGAATACTACAGAATCAAGTCTGCTCTCAAGGAGTGTCATCAGGTTATCACCTGTCATTCCCTTCATTCTGTCTGCCTTCTCATAATAATTACGGAAAGGCTTCTCAAGAATGCCATAGATAAACTTAGCCTTCTGCTTCTCACGTAACTGAAGACCATACTCACTCATCTTCTTGTTGCCGTGGATCTTAGTTCTGGTAGACTTCTTGTCATATCCCAGGAAAGTGGGATCAAGGTCGAGAGATCTGCATCTCTTAAGTACCGGTGTACGATTTACTGCCATTTTTATTATCTCCTTTTGATGTTTACAGCGCGTATATACGCGTCTTCTTCCAACTGTTATTAATTCTGTCCGCCATGATCGAATCTGTCTTCGAAAAACAGCGGGATATTAAGTGTTCAATTACACACGACGTCTCTTAGGAGGACGACATCCGTTATGAGGAACAGGTGTAACGTCACGGATACTCTGAACTTCAAGACCTGCAGCCTGAAGAGCACGAATAGCTGCCTCACGTCCTGAACCGGGTCCCTTAACGAATACATCTACCTTCTTAAGACCATGAACAAGAGCTGCCTTTGTAGCTGTCTCTGATGCCATCTGAGCTGCGTAAGGTGTAGACTTCTTAGAACCTCTGAATCCAAGTCCACCTGCAGAAGCCCATGATAATGCATTACCCTGATCATCTGTCAATGTTACGATTGTGTTGTTGAATGAAGCCTGAATATGAGCCTGACCATGCTCCACATTCTTCTTAACACGCTTCTTTACAACTTTCTTTGTTGCTGCTTTAGCCATTTTATTTACCTCTTTCTTCCTATTGACCTACTCCACTGTGAGTAGAGGATCCGTCCGCACTATGCATGACGCATCCTGACAGTAAGAAAATCTTACTTCTTCTTATTAGCTATTGTCTTCTTGGGACCCTTACATGTTCTTGCGTTAGTCTTAGTCTTCTGACCACGACAAGGAAGTCCACGTCTGTGACGGATTCCTCTGTAGCATCCGATCTCCTGGAGTCTCTTAATGTTAAGAGCTACATCTCTACGAAGATCACCTTCTACAAGATAATCTGCATCAATAACTTCGCTAAGCTTCTTAACCTCTTCATCGGTTAAGTCTCTTACACGAGTGTCAGGATTAACCTGAGCCTTTTCAAGAATCTTTGTTGCACTTGCGCGACCAATACCATAGATATAAGTTAAACCGATCTCGATTCTCTTATCTCTTGGTAAGTCAATACCAGCAATACGAGCCATTTTGTCTCCTCATCTTTCTGCCGAATTCCGGCGATACTAATTGATTGGGGTGTTATCACACCCGGCCGACCACTATGATCGGCTTTTCCGATACTGTGTTACATTATTCTCGGTATCAAAAAGCAATAAACCGCATTGTGCGGATAAATATCTCTCTTGAACTCTTAAATAATGCGAGCGGGAATGATCATCCCTGTCTCTGCTTGTGCTTAGGGTTCTCACAAATAATTCTGATAGATCCCTTTCTCTTTATAACCTTGCACTTTTCACAAATCGGCTTTACTGACGATCTTACCTTCATGTTAAGACCTCCTTTCCATTTTGTGCATACATGCGCTTCATCACTACACAAAGCGACCGTTTAACATTATAACACTAAGAAATAATGTTGTAAATAAGAAATTCAATTATTACTGTTCAAAGTCGCGTTTTTTGGACAGCAGCAGGTCAATATTTTCACAAGAAACGCCTAGTCAAACGTCGGTACTTAGCAAGGCAACGCCGAGCTTAGTATTCGCTACGCTCACATCGGAGCGAGAGCGCCGTTTCGGTGAATATATTGACCTGCTGCGTAAAGATACCCGTAAACAGTAACTTACTATTTATCTCTCCAGATGATCCTGCCCTTTGTAAGATCATAAGGACTAAGTTCAAGTGTTACCTTGTCACCCGGAAGGATTCTGATAAAATTCTGTCTGAGCTTACCGCTTATATGAGCCAATACCTTATGTCCGTTCTCAAGTTCAACCTGAAACATGGTGTTGGGAAGCTTCTCAACAACTGTTCCTTCTATTTCTATTACATCAGCCTTTGACATTAATAATTTCCTCCTATAATAATCGAATGCATATATCTGACTCCATGTCTGTTTAAAGCAAAGTTAAGATCTCAGGTTCTCCGTCCGTAATAAGGATCGTATTCTCATAATGCGCTGAGGGAAGTCCGTCTGCCGCAACTACCGTCCAGTCATCATCAAGCCATTCAACATCCGCTCTGCCTAAATTGATCATCGGTTCAATTGCAAGTGTCATTCCCGGTACAAGCTTTGGTCCTTTTCTCTTCTGTCTGAAGTTTGGGATCTGCGGATCTTCATGAAGATGTGTTCCGATCCCGTGTCCGACAAGCTCTCTGACAATCCCGTAACCGTGGGGTTCTATATAATCGGCAATGGCATTGGAGATATCAAACAGATAATTACCGGCCTTTGCCATCTTGATCCCTTCAAAAAAGCTTTCCTTTGTGATACGTACAAGTTCCTCAACTTCCGGGGCGACTCTTCCGACCATATAAGTTCGCGCCGCATCTGAATGATATCCTTTATAAATAAGTCCCGCGTCGAGACTGACTATATCGCCTTCCTGCAATATCCTGTCTTTCTTCGGTATACCGTGAACGACTTCTTCATTAACGGATACGCAGATCGAAGCCGGATAACCGTTGTAATTAAGGAAGTTCGGAACACAACCGTAACTTCTTATAAGCTTGTCACCCAGGCGGTCGATATCGTAGGTCGACATACCGGGCTTGATATTTGCACCGAGTTCATCGTGCACTTTTGCAAGAATCTTACAGGATTCTCTCATTAACTCGATTTCTCTATCTGATTTAACTGTAATAGCCATAACTTTTATCCCAATATAGCAACAATTGCCTTGAATACTTCACTGCTGTCTACCGTACCGTCAACTTCCTTAAGGATCTCTCTCTTATTATAGAAGTCGATAAGAGGCTGTGTCTGCTTATGATATACATCAAGTCTGTTCTTAACAGTCTCAGGCTTATCATCATCTCTTAAGATAAGCTCACTTCCACACTTATCGCATACACCTTCTGTCTTCGGAGGAATATGTACAACATGATAAGTAGCACCACATGTAACACATGCTCTTCTTCCTGACATACGGTTAATGATGTTCTCATCGGGAACATCAACATCTATTGCATAATCGATCTTATCGCCTAATTCATTAAGAGCGTTCTCAAGTACCTCTGCCTGGGGAATAGTACGAGGGAAACCATCAAGTACATATCCGTTCTTGCAATCATCGGCAGCAACTCTGTCGAGAAGGATCTTAACTGTAAGTTCATCAGGAACAAGCTGTCCTGCATCCATGTATTTCTTAGCTTCCATTCCCAACTCAGTGCCGTTCTTGATATTAGCTCTGAAGATATCACCTGTTGAGATATGAGGAATGCTGTATTTTTCTGCTATCATTTTAGCCTGGGTACCTTTTCCGGCTCCCGGGGCTCCTAACATAATTATCTTCATATTAACTCTCTCTATACTTTCTTATATATTTGCACAAAAGATCCGGTATCTGAGCCTTCTGCCACATAAGCGCATACCCTAAGTATAATATGCACCGGATGATCTGCTCTTATAATGACATATTAAATAAGCATACCGGCAAATAGGCTCTGTTCATAACGCACTAAAGGACAATGAATTACATTGCCCTGTTTTAAATCCGGTTTCGGAAGCCGAAACTTCCGAAACCGATTTGCTTAGTCATTTAAGAAACCCTTGTAATTTCTTACAAGCATCTGAGATTCAATCTGCTTGATCGTCTCAAGTACAACACTTACGATGATGATAAGACTTGTTCCGCCGAATGAAACGCTGGCATTGAACAATCCGTTGAATACGAAAGGAAGTACTGCTACAATGATCAGTCCGCAGGCACCGATAAAGATGATATAATTCAGGATCTTTGTCAGGTACTCAGTTGTAGGCTTTCCGGGTCTGATACCCGGTATGAATCCGCCGCTCTTCTTCATGTTGTCAGAGAGGAGCATGGGATTGAATGTAATTGATGTATAGAAGTATGCAAAGAATACTACAAGTATTATATATACCAAAAGTCCTATAGAATACTGAGGTGTCTTTGTATTACACCAGTTACTTGAGCTCATACCCTTGAATATCTCAGCCCAAACACCTGTAGGATTGATACCTGCAAGTGAGCAGATGATGATAGGTGTCTCAAGGATAGAACTTGCGAAGATGATAGGAATAACACCTGCGGTATTAACCTTAAGAGGGATGTTCGAAGAAGAACCTCCGACAAGTCTTCTTCCCTGCATCTTCTTGGAATACTGTACGGGGATACGACGCTCTGCATCATTAAGAAGTACTACAAGAACAACCATACCCACGATAATTGCTATTATGAACAAAGCAACCAAAACTGCTATAGCCAATGACTTGGAAGGCTTAACGAATGACTCATAAAGAGTTCTCATATCTTCGGGAATACGAGAGATGATATTGATCGTAAGTACTACGGATATACCGTTACCTACACCATTCTCAGTGATCCTCTCACCGATCCACATAAGGATCGCAGAACCTGCAGTAAGAGCAACGATAACTGTAAGAACATAATATGCATTATATTTTACAAGGATACCGCTTCTTCCAAAACCTATAGCCATTGCAGTAGACTCGATCAATGCAAGTCCGACTGTAACATACCTTGTGATAGATGCGATCTTCTTACGACCTTCATCACCGTCTTTCTGCATCTCTTCCAGCTTAGGTATAGCAATAGTCATAAGCTGCATAATAATAGATGAAGTAATATATGGTGTGATGTTCAAAGCGAAGACTGACATCTTCAGGAACGAACCACCGGTAAATGCATTAAGGAAATTAAAGGTGTCGCCTGATTTCTGCTCGAACCAGCTTGCAAACTGCGCTGTATTAACACCCGGCACGGGAAGCTGTGATCCAAAACGGATCACAACAAGCATAGCCAGTGTATACAGAAGCTTAAGTCTGATTTCTTTAATCTTAAAAGCATTCTTAAGTGTCTTAAACATTAGATCACCTCTGCAGTTCCACCAAGTGCCTCAATCTTTTCCTTAGCGGAAGAGCTGAAAGCATTAGCCTGTACATTAAGCTTCTTGGTAAATTCTCCATTTCCGAGGACCTTAACACCGTCACATACGTCCTTGATAAGTCCGGCTTCAATCATCTTCTCGATTGTAACTGTTGAACCGCTTCTGAACTGCTCAAGGGAACTTATATTAACTGTAACGATTTCCTTAGTATTGCGATTGGTAAAACCTCTCTTGGGAAGACGTCTGTATAAAGGCATCTGACCACCTTCGAAACCGATTCTGGGAGCTCCGGAACGAGCCTTCTGACCCTTATGTCCCTTACCGGCAGTCTTGCCGTTGCCTGAACCGTGTCCACGACCTCTTCTAAAATTATCACTCTGCTTAGAGCCAACTGCAGGCTGAAGATTAGATAATTCCATTGTCGAAAACCTCCTTCTATTTATTCTGCATCCTCTACCTTGAGCATATATCCAACCTTCTGGATCATGCCCTTGGTACAATCATTGTCCGGTAATAAAACAGACTTATTCATCTTGGTAAGACCCATGGCTTCAATTGTAGCCCTGTTCTTGGGAACAGCACCGATAGGAGATTTTACCAATGTGATCTTTAACATTTTCTGCTTAGCCATTTTTCAATCCTCCTATTAGCCTAAGATCTCTTCAACTGACTTGCCTCTCATCTTAGCAACCTGCTCAGGAGAAACAAGCTCGCTCAGACCGGTAATAGTAGCAAGAACAACGTTCTGCTTATTATTAGATCCAAGAGACTTTGTTCTGATATTCTTGATACCTGCAAGTTCACATACGCTACGTGCGGGACCGCCGGCGATGATACCTGTACCTTCGGGAGCCTTCTTAAGTAAAACTGTTGCAGAACCAAACTTACCTAAATGATCATGTGTAACTGAGTTGTTTTCGTCAAGTGAAACCTCTACGAGATTCTTAATAGCATCTTCTTTACCCTTACGGATAGCTTCGGGAATCTCTGTAGCCTTGCCTAAACCTGCGCCAACGTGTCCGTTGCCATCTCCTACTACAACCAATGCAGCGAAGCGCATGTTACGACCACCTTTAACAACCTTTGTTACACGCTTGATAGAAACAACCTTTTCGGTTAATTCCATGTTTGCTGTATCTATGATAGTACGTTTCATGTTTATTCTTCCTTTCCTAGAATTCCAAACCGGCTTCTCTAGCTGCATCAGCTAATGCCTGAATCTTGCCCTGATAGATAAAACCGCCTCTATCGAAGACAACTTCCTTGATTCCCTTTTCAACTGCTCTCTTGGCAATCAAAGTTCCTAAATATGCTGCAGCCTCAACGTTGTTGGTCTTCTCAAGCTCACTCTTAACTTCTTTCTCAAGAGTAGATGCTGCTACAAGAGTATTACCAACTGTATCATCAATAATCTGAGCATACATATGATTATTGCTTCTGAAGACTGCGAGACGAGGTCTCTCAGCTGTACCACTGAAACGGTTACGAGTCTTCATGTGCTTCTTAACACGAATTTCCTGTCTTGATTTCTTACTAACCATGGTTTACTCTCCTTGTTTTATTTCTTACCAGTCTTACCAACTTTACGTCTGATAGTCTCATTAGCATACTTGATACCCTTGCCCTTATAAGGCTCAGGTCTACGCTTGTCTCTGATCTCAGCAGCAAACTGGCCAACCTTCTCTTTATCAATACCCTTAACGATAATGATATTCTGTCCTTCAAGTACTGTCTCAATACCTTCGGGATCAGTCATTTCAACCGGATGAGAATATCCAAGGTTAAGTGTAAGTACGTTACCTGCCTTAGATGCACGATAACCGACACCATTTACTTCAAGCTTCTTCTCATAGCCTTCTGTAACACCTACAACCATGTTGTTGATGAGTGTTCTTGTAAGACCATGTAAAGACTTCATTCTCTTAAGATCATTAGGTCTTGATACTGTAATCTCAGCGCCCTCAGCCTTGATCTCCATCTCCTGGGGTAATACTCTCTCAAGTGTACCCTTAGGACCTTTTACAGTCACTTTATTATTTTCTGCCACATCTACAGTAACACCTGCAGGAATGGCGATTGGCATTCTTCCTATACGTGACATGCCCGTACCTCCTTACCAAATAAATGCAAGTACTTCTCCGCCTACGCCGAGCTTTCTTGCTTCCTTATCAGTTATAACACCCTGGTTGGTTGAAATAATAGCTGTACCTAAGCCACCAAGAACCTTAGGTAAGTTCTCCTTGTTTGCATATACACGTAAGCCGGGCTTAGAGATTCTCTTAAGACCAGAGATGATCTTCTCATTCTTGTTAGCGCCGTACTTAAGAGTAATGCGGATAGTCTGGAAGCCGCCTTCCTCAACTAAATCATATTTTGCAATATATCCTTCATCTACAAGAATGTTGGCAATAGCCAGCTTCATCTTAGATGATGGAACGTCTACTGTATCATGTTTTGCAGTGTTAGCATTACGGATTCTTGTAAGCATATCTGCAATAGGATCGCTCATAGTCATTTGATTTTGCCTCCTTTACCAACTTGACTTCTTAACTCCGGGAATCTGTCCCTTGTATGCCAGTTCACGGAAACAAACTCTGCAGATTCCGTACTTTCTGAGCACAGCATGTGGACGACCACAGATATTACAACGTGTATACTCTCTTGTAGAGAACTTCTGCTTACGCTGCTGCTTTATCTTCATAGCTGTCTTAGCCATCTTAAATCCTCCTTAATTCTTAGCAAAAGGCATGTTGAACATTGTCAACAGTTCCTTAGCTTCTTCATCAGTCTGCGCTGTAGTAACAAAGATGATATCCATACCTCTAACCTTGTCTACCTTATCGTATTCAATTTCAGGGAAGATGATCTGCTCTTTGATTCCTAAAGCGTAATTGCCTCTACCGTCGAAAGAATTAGGATTGATACCTCTGAAGTCACGTACTCGGGGTAAAGCGAGGTTAACAAGACGATCAAGGAATTCGTACATCTTCTCGCCACGTAATGTAACCTTACAGCCGATAGGCATGCCTTCTCTTATCTTGAAGTTGGCAACAGAATTCTTAGCCTTTGTAAGAATTGCCTTCTGGCCTGTGATAGTCTCAAGATCCTTAACAGCTGATTCAAGAACCTTAGCGTTCTCCTTAGCTTCGCCAACACCCATGTTGATAACGATCTTATCAAGCTTCGGTACCTGCATAACGTTCTTATATCCAAACTTTTTCATTAATGCATTAACAATTTCATTATTATACTGCTCTTTAAGTCTGCTCACGAAAAATGCCTCCTTCCTTTATTAATCAATTTCTTTTCCTGTTGCCTTAGCAACACGAATGGCCTTAGTCTTGCCCGGACGCTTCTCATCCGGAACTCTCTTAATACCAACTTTGGTCATCTTACCGCCAACAACAAGCATTACGTTGGAAGCATCAATAGGAGCTTCCTTTGTGATGATACCGCCATTCTGGTTAGCAACTGAAGGCTTTGTATGCTTCTTGATAAGGTTAACGCCCTCAACAACAACTTTATTGTTCTTAGCGTCTACAGAAAGAACCTTTCTGTCCTTAGATGCATCTTTATCTGATCCGGCGATAACTCTTACTGTATCGCCCTTTTTAATCTTAAATGTTGCCATGCTACACCTCCTATAATACTTCCGGTGCGAGAGACACAATCTTCATAAACTGCTTATCACGAAGCTCTCTTGCTACCGGTCCAAAAATACGTGTTCCTTTTGGAGTCATATCATCCTTGATGATAACTGCAGCATTCTCGTCAAATCTGATGTAAGAACCGTCTTTACGACGAGCTCCCTTAACTGTACGAACTACAACAGCCTTAACTACATCACCTTTCTTTACAACGCCGCCTGGTGTTGCATCTTTAACGGAAGCAACGATCACATCACCTATGCTCGCATATCTTCTTGTAGAGCCGCCCATAACTCTGATGCAAAGCAATTCCTTGGCACCTGTGTTATCAGCAACTTTAAGTCTGGTTTCCTGCTGAATCATGCTTTATCTCCTTCCAATAATGAAACAAAATGTTCCATTCTTACTTTGCTCTCTCAACGATCTCAACAAGTCTCCATCTCTTGTCCTTAGACAGAGGTCTTGTCTCCATAACCTTAACTGTATCACCAATATGACACTCGTTATTCTCGTCATGTGCCTTAAGCTTATATGTTCTCTTAACGATCTTACCATACAGGGGGTGCTTTACATTGTCCTGGATTGCAACAGTGATTGTCTTATCCATCTTATCGCTTACAACCCTGCCTACACGAGTCTTTCTCAAATTTCTTTCCACGGCTATTTCATCTCCTTCTGTTTGATGAGTGTCTGAATGCGTGCGATGTTCTTACGAACTTCCTTAATTCTTGCTGTGTTGTCCAGCTGATTTGTAGCATTCTGGAATCTCAGGTTGAAAAGTTCATTCTTAGCAGCAACCAACTCGTTAGAGAGTTCTGCAGAGTTCTTGCTGTTTAAGTCTTCTAAATACTTCTTAGTTTTCATTTGCTACACTCCCTTCCAAGTCTGCTTTTGAAACGATCTTACACTTTACAGGCAGCTTGTGCATAGCAAGACGAAGAGCTTCTCTTGCAACTTCTTCAGATACGCCACCGATCTCAAACATTACACGACCGGGCTTAACTACTGCTACCCAATATTCCAGTGTACCCTTTCCGGAACCCATACGAGTCTCGGCCGGCTTAGCTGTTACCGGCTTGTCAGGGAAAATCTTAATCCATACTTTACCACCACGCTTTGTATAACGTGTCATTGCGATACGAGCTGCCTCGATCTGGTTAGATTTGATCCAGCAGGGCTCTGCTGCAACCAGTCCGAACTCACCGTTTGTAATTGTATTACCACGAAGCGCCTTACCTGCCATAGTTCCGCGGAACTGCTTACGACGCTTAACTCTCTTAGGCATTAACATTATTTATCGCTCCCTTCCAGGGCCTTCTCTTCCTTATTCTTAGCAGGAAGAACCTCACCCTTGTAGATCCAGACCTTAACACCAACCTTACCATAAGTAGTGTCAGCTTCAGCAAAACCATAATCGATATCTGCTCTCAATGTCTGTAACGGAATAGTACCTTCGCTATAGAACTCTGTACGAGCCATATCTGCACCGCCAAGACGTCCTGAAACGCTTGTCTTGATACCCTTAACGCCCGTCTTCATTGCTCTGCTCATTGTAGACTTCATTGCACGTCTGAAAGAAACACGATTCTCAAGCTGACTTGCTATATCCTCTGCTACAAGCTGAGCATCCTTATCGGGTCTCTTGATCTCTTTGATATCAACAGTAACCTTCTTGTCTGTGAACTTAGCAAGTTCCTTCTTGGTTACTTCAATTTCCTGACCGCCCTTACCGATAACAAAACCGGGCTTAGCTGTATAGATGATAACCTTAACTCTGTCTGAAGCTCTCTCGATCTCAATCTTACTGATCTTTGCAGTATATAACTTCTTCTTTAAAAATTTTCTGATATTGTAATCTTCAACAAGGCAATCTGCAAAATCAGCGCCGGCATACCACTTGGAATCCCAGTCCTTAATAACGCCAACTCTCAGACCATGAGGATTAACTTTCTGTCCCATAACGTTCTCCTTCCTACTTCTCGTCAAGCACAACAGTAATATTGCTTGTTCTCTTCTCGATCCTGTAAGCTCTACCCTGTGCTCTTGGTCTTACTCTTTTCATTGTAGGTCCCTTATCTGCATAACACTCTGCAACATAGAGACTATCACGGTTCATACCGTTATTGTTCTCAGCGTTAGCGATTGCTGATTCAAGTAATTTCTTAACTACGCTTGAAGCATATCTGGGATTGTAAGTTAAGATCGCAAGTGCTGTCTCAACATCCTTACCTCTGATAGCGTCTAATACGAAACAAGCCTTCTGTACAGAAACTCGAGCATAAGCCAACTTTGCCGAAGGTCTTGTATCCTTATTCGCATTTCTAACTCTCTTAATTTTGGATCTATGTCCCTTAGCCATTATGTAAATCCTCCTTTCAGATTTATACGGCTTCTGTTAATTATCTAACCTTTGACTTCTTCTCGTCTTTAACGTGACCTCTGTATGTTCTTGTAGCCACAAATTCACCAAGCTTATGTCCTACCATATCTTCTGTAACATATACAGGCACATGCTTTCTTCCGTCATGTACTGCGATTGTATGTCCAACGAATGATGGGAAGATTGTTGAACGACGTGACCAGGTCTTAATAACCTGCTTGTTGCCTGACGCATTCATAGCATCAACTGCCTTAAGAAGGCTTGCATCTGCGAATGGTCCTTTTTTAAGTGATCTAGCCATTTTATCTCCTCCTGCTATTTAATAGCTCTACCGTCTCTTCTTCTTACGATTAACTTGTTGGAAGCCTTCTTCTTCTTACGTGTCTTAAGACCGAGTGCAGGCTTGCCCCAAGGTGTACATGGACCGGGACGTCCGATAGGCGCTCTACCTTCACCACCACCGTGAGGATGGTCATTGGGGTTCATAACGGAACCGCGAACTGTAGGTCTGATACCCATGTGACGCTTACGTCCTGCCTTACCAAGATTGATAAGGTTATGATCGCCGTTACCTACAACACCAACTGTTGCACGGCAAACGATAGGAACCATTCTCATCTCGCCTGAAGGAAGTCTTAATGTTGCATACTTACCTTCCTTAGCCATCAGCTGTGCACCGTTACCGGCACTTCTTACAAGCTGACCGCCCTTGCCGGGATACAACTCGATGTTGTGGATCATTGTACCCACAGGAATGTTGCTTAAGGGGAGGCAGTTACCGGGTCTTACTTCTGCATCGACACCGTTCATGATCTTCATGCCAACCTTAAGTCCTTCGGGAGCAAGGATGTATGACTTCTCGCCATCTGCATAGCAGATAAGAGCGATATTGGCTGTTCTGTTAGGATCGTACTCGATAGACTTAACTACTGCAGGGATTCCATCCTTGCTGTTACGCTTGAAATCTACCATTCTGTACTTTCTTCTGTTACCACCACCCTGGTGTCTAACAGTTATCTTACCCTGATTGTTACGTCCAGCGTGCTTCTTAACCGAAGATGTAAGGCTCTTCTCAGGAGTTGACTTTGTGATCTCTGAGAAATCCGATCCGGTCATGTTACGTCTGGAAGGTGTATATGGGTTATATGTCTTAATTCCCATGATTAAATCTCCTTTTCTGTTTATTATCGTGCTTCATCTGCACATACTTGTGATCTGATCACATTTTAAAGACCTGAGAAAATCTCAATGTCCTTGCTGTCCTCTGACAACCATACAACAGCTTTCTTGGTCTTAGCTGTTCTTCCGACTGTCATACCACGTCTCTTCTTCTTGCCGTCCTGGTTAAGGGTGTTAACCTTAACAACCTTTGTTCCTTCGAACATCTTCTCAACAGCTTCCTTAATCTGAGACTTGTTAGCTTCGGGATGTACAAGGAAGGTATACTTCTTGTCGCCCATAGCGTCCATACTCTTCTCGGTTATAACCGGCTTAAGGATTACATCATAATACTTAACGTCTGCCATTATGCGTACACCTCCTCGATTGCTTTAACAGCATCCTGAGTAAGTAATACTGTCTTGGCATTAAGAATATCATATACATTGATCGTATTGGTAAGGCTCATCTTACATGTAGCAATATTTCTTGCTGACAATACAACCTTCTCATCATTCTCATTAATAACTACAAGAGCCTTGCTTGCGATCTTGAGGTTGTCAAGAACCTTCTTGAAGCTCTTTGTCTTGATCTCATCAAACTCAAGCTTGTCAACTACTACAAGGTTGCCGTTATTAAGCTTATCTGTAAGAGCGCTCTTAAGTGCTGCTCTTTTTTCCTTCTTATTAAGCTTGAAAGAATAATCTCTGGGTGTGGGAGCAAATACAACTCCACCGCCTGTCCACTGAGGAGATCTTGTAGAACCCTGTCTTGCGTGGCCTGTTCCCTTCTGTCTCCAAGGCTTTCTTCCGCCGCCTGAAACCTCTGAACGAGTCTTGGCTTTCTGTGTACCCTGACGATTATTAGCAAGCTGCTGAACAACAGACATGTGTACTAAGTGCTCATTAACTTCAACACCGAATACAGCATCGGAAAGTTCCATTGTTCCAACTTCATTACCTTCCATATTGTAAACTGTTACGTTTGCCATCTCTAATGGTCCTCCTTTCAGATATTGTTAAGCCTCAGCTCTTGTTGTCTCTTTGATTGTAACAAGTGCCTTCTTGGGTCCGGGAACCGCACCTTTGATAAGAAGAAGATTCTTCTCTGCGTCAACTCTTACAACTTCAAGATTCTGAACTGTAACCTTAACATGGCCCATATGACCGGGCATACCCTTGCCCTTGAATACTCTGCTGGGTGAAGAACATGCTCCGTTTGAACCCTGATGACGGTGGAACTTAGAGCCGTGCTTCATGGGGCCTCTGTGCTGTCCCAATCTCTTGATAGCACCCTGGAATCCCTTACCCTTGCTGATAGCTGTAGCATCGATCTTATCGCCTACTGCAAAAATGTCAGCCTTGATCTCCTGTGCAACCGCATATTCATCAGCGTTCTCGAACTTGAACTCTCTAACGAATCTCTTTGCGCTAACACCGGCCTTATTGAAATGACCCATCTCAGCCTTGTTAACACCGTGTCTGTGTGATACAGACTTCTTACCGGCATTATCCTTGGTTACGACTTTCTCTTTCTTCTCGCCGAAGCCAACCTGAACTGCTGAATAGCCATCGTTCTCAACTGTTTTGATCTGTGTTACGACACAAGGACCGGCCTCAAGTACTGTAACAGGTACTAATGAACCGTTCTCATCAAAGATCTGTGTCATACCGATTTTTGTTGCTAAAATTGCTTTCTTCATGTTTTCCTCCTTAACCACCTAATAGCGGAACGCTCTCGCGTTCATACCAGAAGAAGGTTTCTTGTGAATGATTGATTAGTTTTTCTTGATGTTCTTGATGTCGATGTAAACACCGGCAGGCATCTCAAGTCTCTGAAGAGTCTCAACTGTCTTCTGTGTAGGTGCAATGATGTCGATGAGTCTCTTGTGTGTTCTCTGCTCGAACTGCTCTCTCGAATCCTTGTACTTATGAACCGCTCTTAAGATAGTGATAACCTCTTTCTTGGTAGGAAGGGGTACCGGTCCACTCACCTGTGATCCGCTCTTCTTGACTGTCTCGATAATTTTTTTGGCAGATGCATCAACAAGCTGATGATCGTAAGCCTTGAGTGTGATTCTCATAACTTGGTTTGCCATAAAAAAAGTCGCCTCCTTTTCGCACTTTGATATTGAATAAGTACGACAAGCGGTGACTGTACACATTTCCGTGTGTGTCATATGATTGAACGCAATCAATCTCTGCCTTACCACGTTGTTTCTAAAAATGAATTTAGACTTTTCTTGTACAGTGACTTGTCGTCAGTTTCTAACATGACCTTCGCTCCACGGAAAACCTCCCGAGCCTCTCGACCCGACAGCAACCTCACGCTTCATCGCTATCATGTCACAGCACTTGATATGATACACTATCGCAATACTAATTGCAAGCATTTTTTCAAGAAAAATTTGTTCATGTATTTCAGCACGCAATAAATACCGCAGATAACCTTTAATTTGATCATATTTCATCTTATAATATAAGAATGAAGGCGATGAAAAACAAGTTATTTCTTCTATTATTAATAATATGCCTGTTATGCGGATGCGGCACCGGCCGTTCAGCCGAGGGAACCTCCGACTTAGATGAGGGAACCCATGCGTCGCAACAGGACACTTCAGCTGACGGTGTATCTTCTTCGGACTCCAGTGCATCGGATATGGTAACAAGAGATAATACACCTGTTGTTCTCGTGCCTTCAGCCCCCGGCATCAGGGTCGATGAGAATGAATACATCCGCCTCGACTATTCCAATTCAACCGAAGGATATATCACCGCAACCTATCTTGGCAGTAACGAAAAAGTCAAATTACAGATCACCGGACCGGATGATAATATCTATACATATAATATAAGTACGGATCCCGAAGTTTTCCCCCTTACGGCAGGTTCCGGAGATTATAAGATCCAGGCCTTCGAGCATGTTATCGATTCGCAATACTCACTCGTATTTGACGGAACCGTAACAGTATCATCAATCGATGAGTTTGCTCCATACCTGTATCCCAACCAGTATGTCTGGTTCACGGAAGATTCTGCCGCTGTTAAAAAAGGTGCCGAGCTTGCATCAGGTTGTAAAGACGACATCGAAGTGATCACTTCCATATATAATTATATAATCAGTAACATTACTTATGATTATGATGAAGCAGCAAGCGTTAAGAGCGGTTACATTCCGGATGTGGACTCGGTTCTGAGTTCGGGACGCGGTATATGTTTCGATTACGCCTCCCTTACAGCTTCCATGCTTCGCAGTCAGAGCATCCCTACCCGCCTTGAGATCGGATATGTCGGTGACACCTATCACGCATGGATCTCTACCTATGTTGATGAGATAGGATGGGTCAACGGAATAATCGAGTTCGACGGGGTCAACTGGAGACTGATGGACCCCACTTTTGCATCATCCAACAGTGAAAAGCGCCTTAAGGAATATATCGGCGACGGCAGTAATTATATACTAAAGTTCAAGTACTGATACACGGAACATAATACAGTTCCTTCGGTTGCACTGCATATGCCGCTTATTAATATATCCATATGATATGGTCACCATAGATAAAGCCGGTCATGACCATGTGATAAAAGCCAATTCCAACAATACTTACTACGAGGTATTCTATGAAAAAGAAGATATTATCCAACAGAGAACTTTCATCTTTCTGCGAGCAGATGTCCATGATACTCAATTCAGGTATCACTCCGATAGACGGCCTTAATCTTATGCTGTCGGACGCGTCTGACAAATACACTGCGCAGGTTCTCTCCGACGTGATCGAACATACCAAAGAAGGCAACGGCTTCGGCAATGCGCTTGAGGCTTCCGGTTATTTCCCCGACTATGTCATCAGTATGACCAAGATCGGCGAAGAATCCGGTTCGACCGATACCATAATGACCACTCTCGCCGACTACTACAGTCATGAAGAGAGCATCAGCGACAGCATCCGAAGCGCTGTAACCTATCCGCTGATAATGGTCATCATGATGTTCTTCATCATAATCATTCTGATAACGAGAGTGCTTCCCCTGTTCGATCAGGTCTATCTCCAGTTAGGCGCACATATGAGCGGACTCTCAGCCCTGCTCCTCTCTCTCGGTAAGAAACTGCAGGCCTACTCGCTCATCCTTCTTATCACACTCGCAGTCATTCTGGTGGTAGCACTTATAATATCATTCACACCTTTTGGTCGTAACATCCTTAAAAAAATGCGAGAGAACTCATCTCTCACAAGAAATTTCTACAAGGATATAGCTTACGGACGCTTTGCCGGAGGAATGTCTCTTATGTTAAAGAGCGGTATCGGTATATTCCAGGCACTCGATATGGTGAGCCGACTTGTCAATAACGGTCCGGTGGAGGCTCAGATCAAAGATTGCAAGCACAATATTGAAGAAGGATGCAATTTCGCTGAGGCACTCAATAAGTCCTCTATTTTTTCCAAGCTTTATTCACGTATGATCTCTGTAGGCGTGAAGACCGGCGACGTTGACAAGGTTCTTGGCAAGATAAGCAATCTGTATGAGAGGGAGACCGATCGTAAGATACAGTCCTTCATATCCATAATCGAACCGACTCTTGTTATCATACTTTCACTTGTGGTCGGAGTTATATTGTTATCGGTTATCTTCCCGCTTCTCGGAGTTATGACAGGAATTGACTGATCGCCAGACTTTTGATCGCAGAAGTATACAGAACCCAGATGGAGGATATTGCTGACATGGGCAATTTCACTATTAAAAAAAGAAAAGCCTTCCGGCATCCAATAGCTATCATCGTGAGTATAGTCGCAATAGTTGCGATATTCCCGGCTCTCAGATTCGAGGACAATTCGACAATCACATCCGAGAAGAAGGCCTTAAGCCAGGCCGTTGAGAGATGCATAGTCAGCTGCTACGCCGAGAACGGTTTCTACCCGCCCTCTCTCGAGTACCTTGAAGAGAATTATAATATCATATACGATCACGACATATTCTTTATTGATTACAGACCGATCGCTACCAATATATATCCTTATTTCAGTATCATAGCCAAGGGAGATTATGATGAAGGCGAATAATAACAAAGACAGACATTTCCATACCGTTGATATGTTATTTGTGATAGCCTTATTCTTCACATTTGCCGTATCCGCTTCTTTGCTGATCGCATTCGGGGCTAATACCTACCGCAATACTCTTCACAGTTTCGATGAGCATTTTACCGTAGCAACAGCAGCATCTTACCTTAAGCAGAAGATACGTCAGCACGATATTCCCGGTGGGGTCAATGTTACCGAATTCGGCGACGGCAAGGCTCTATGCCTTCTTGATACGATTAATGACAGGAATTATATCACTTATATCTACCTTAAGGATGGATATATCAAAGAGATCCTTGTTCCCGAAGGGGCAGATATCGTTCCCGAATCCGGTCATAATATAATCGAATCTTCCAACCTCGATATCAACTTTGTCCGTGACAATATCATCTGGATAGGACTCGGAGATATGGAAGATTCATACTCTGATTTCGTTCTTTTACTTGAAAGCTACTGATACTATCTTCACGGTCACCACCATATACCAAGGAGTCAGCATTGAATAATTCAAAAGCAGGTTTGCTCTTACTTGAACTTACAATTTCAATATTGTTCTTCACCTTATCCTGTGTTGTTATCATCAGTCTGTTCGTAAGATCGCATAACACCACCAAGGAAGCTAACGGAATAGCAGATGCCATTGTCGTAGCAGAGAACATCGCCGAACAATATCGCTCAGGTATCATAAGTTATGAACGTCTCTCTGCAATAGAATATGACAAGTACGATGTTCTGCTGGAAGAAAACATAGATGAAGATATGTATACACTCAGTATCCATGTATTTGACAAAGAGAATTATATCAACTATTGCAATCTTGAGGTCAAAAAATACCTCCCCGAAGGAGGTATCGAACAATGAGACGTAATATATCCGGAATCAATATAGGTTCTTCTTCCCTTCTCCTTATCTTCGTAGTACTGTCTCTTGTATCCTTTGCGGTTCTCTCGCTCTCCTCAGCAACAGCCGACAGGAAGCTTGAGCAAAAGGCATTGGATCACACTTATGCATACTATAATGCCTGTAATGAAGCAGAAGAAGAATATGCGGTTTATGACAGAAAGGTTCGTGCATCCTACAGGCTTGGACTTGAATTGCCCCAGCCCTACAGCTTCACGGAATACATCAATGACACTCAGGAATTACATGTCTGCATAGAAGCTCATGAACCCGATGAAAGCGGTAACTTAACTACCATCACCGAGTGGCGTATAGTCAATGTCAATATTCCCGAGATCGACGAACACCTGAATGTGTTCGAATAAGTAGAAGGAGCATGTTACCAGTAACATGCTCCTTCTACTATTGAGATATTATCGGGACGCTCTTCTTCAGAAGGCGTAACCCAACTATCGTTATATACTATGTCCATAAAACCCGGGAAATTCTTCCATCTCTGTCCTATGATCCCGAACATACACTGAGTGGCACCGCCCAGATGAATGGCACCCTTCCCCATCTTCTTGATCCTTGCCGCAAGCGGATAACCATAAGCTCCACAACCAAGAACAGCCACATCAAAATCGATCTTCGAGATCTCATCACTCATCCAATCAAGTGCTTCGAACCAGTCTTTGAACCGGGGATCTTTATTGCCGGCTATCGTCTGTACCGACTTGAATACCTTAAGATCAAATTCAGGCAGGATCTGATCAGCCGGTAAGAGCTTTGCGAATATCTTCTCCCTGTTATTGGAATATTGCTTCATGATAGACTTGGCAAATGGATGAACCACCAGAACCTTCTTACCCTTTAGAGCTGCACTCCAAGGCAATTCTGTCATCTCGGTATATTTATATCTTTCCCACGGTGTAATGTATCCAAGCTTAGTTCTCTTCGGATCATTACCCCAGGCCTTAAGCAACTCGTCCTCAAACGCCATATCCCAGGTTGCCTGAATATCAACCTGTTCAGTTGCCTTCTTCATCTCCTCACAGAATCTCTTCTGCAGGAACAGATTATTCGGGAAAAACCCGCCTGAATCATGAAGAAGATTGACCATGTGATAACGATGCCTCAGATTACATCTGTGCTTGATATAAGCCTCCATCATAAGCATCTCGGAATTACCGTAACGTCCAACCATAAAAGGCTTTCCTTCCTCTATGTACCTGGCCATAAGTATGGCCGTTTCATTGATATCTAACATCTAAATAACCTTTCCTTTATTGATCCCGAGCTTTTTCATCTGCCATCATGACATTATTAACGATCTTACCTGTCAGAGCAGCTATAATCAGACAGATAATACTTATTAAAAGGCAGACTGCCAAAAACTTACATACTACCGGCCTGTGCAGCCTCCATTGATGCAAAAGAGCCTTACGAAGGCCTGGGGTATCTGTACTTACAATTGCTGCTTTTTTTCCTGTGGTAACCTCTATACCTCCGGTCTCCACATCATCACAAGACCATCCGTAAGTATCCGCCTCCATGGAATCAAGCTCTATCACTCCCATTTCATCGGCCACTACAGTGAACAGATGATCATCGCCCCTGTACAGATCGATCTCCTGCCCTGCAAGTTCAGTGCCCAGATCTGCCGTCGCATCCACCTGCTCGATCATTTCGATCTTATCTATGGAATCAATGATCGCCGCGCCGACCTCGGCAGCATTCTCAACATTGACATAGGACCCGCCTGTCCCGTCCGATATCTTATCGAAGAAATCACCGGCCTCCTTGCCGGCATCGGTGCCAATAGCAAAGACATTGATAAGCGAATCATCAAGACTGTTCGTAACTCTCGCATCCGAATCCTGATAATCTATATTAATATCACAATTAAACAGAGCAAGCAACACATCCTGATATGTGAAGCCGGTATCCGGCTCCGGATCCAGAGGCCCGGCGTCACCAAGAATGATTATAACCTTTTTAGCCTCATCTCTCCAGTCAAGTCTCACCGCTGACATAAGTCCGGAATAGACCGTCTCCCTCTCATCACCGCCATCACCGAGATCCAGGCTGTTAACGGCATTGATAATCTCTTCATTATCACTTGTAAAAGATGTGCGCACCCGGTAAGGATAATCTCCGGAACTGCCGCTCCGCTCAGGATAATCACGGTAGTCAATAAGCGCTACCCTGTAGTCTTCACTCTTTTCGAACAAGCGCTCAAGGATATCCTTCATATTCTCCCTGGCATTCTGTATATCATCTCCCATTGAACCGGTTGTATCCACTACAAAACACAGATCAAGCCCGTTACTTACCTCTTTACGGAGCACACGCTTTACCGATGTATCAATGCTCCTCTTAGCATTTACAACCGACTGAGCTGCATTCAGCATTCCGCTGTACTCGTCTCCATGGTAAAATCGCCCCTTAGAAGAATTAACAATGATCTCTTTCACTTCCGGTCCCGTAAGAGAAGGAGCAATCCCAAACACAAGCCCGGCCACCCCGGATACATGGGGAGTAGCCATGGATGTTCCGCTCATCAAAGTATATCCGTCGGCAGACAGACTGTATATATCCTCTCCGGGCGCAACTACATCAACCCTGGCTCCGACATTGGAAAAATACGAATAAGC
Source organism: Lachnospiraceae bacterium (assembly GCA_024684085.1). Taxonomy (GTDB): domain Bacteria; phylum Bacillota; class Clostridia; order Lachnospirales; family Lachnospiraceae; genus Colinaster. The sequence continues at coordinate 28,543 of JAIKXM010000005.1, forward strand.
ATATCTTGTACGGCTTCCGGTCGATGCATCTTCATCTATGCCAACAGAACCCACAACGATCACTCTGTCCTTGACCTTGGGATCGTCCATAAGATTTAGGAAGTTATTATACAGAGCAAGAGCGCCGCCTCTTTCGCCTCGCCAGCCAAAGGCGTATTTCAGGCTCTCCCACATATTCATATGCTCCCTGTATCCATATACGGCACTGTCATCCTTGTAATAATATGTATGATTACTGTTGCCTGCAGCAACGCAGATCACGAAGTCAGGCTTATCATTTTCCTCACGTTCGTTGATTATCCTGGCCAGCCCCTTCTCCGCCATATCCGACTGCCGTGTAAGATAATCTATCGCATTGGCATTGCCATGACTTGCAGCAAATCCCACGAGCCTGCCTGTATTCTGACTGATATTGATCACCTGAACATCCCGGTCTATCAGCGTCTTCAAGGCAAGCAGATAACTGTAAGCTGTAGCATACTTAGAACTGATCCTGCCATTATTTTCATAGTATACGTCACAATAATGCAATTCGCCCTTTCCTGCCATAATGCCGGACACTCCAAGGGAATTATTCCATTTTGCATCCATTATCCCGGAGACGTGCGTACCATGATCATCAGCAGCTATCTCATACACATTCTGTCTTGTGATCCCGTTCTCTTCATTGGTAAAAAAGCAGGTAGACTGAACAACTGTAAGATCCTCATGATCCGAAGCCGGCATGGAATCTATCAGCCCTATCCTGACCGTTGTCAATTCATCCGAATATCCCCATGCACCCGGAGCATCTATAGCCTCCTGGCCCCAGTTCTCACCCCGGGGAACCTTAACATTCCATTCATCTTTATTCCATGTATCATTGGGATAAATCGGTTCCCTGTATTCAGGTTCCTCTTCATCGGAATGAATATCCGCGCCTGTCTCACTCACATAATTAATAAATGCATCTTCTACAAGCGGATTAGACTTCAGGACTTTTATCTTAGTCTCAAGCTCTTCATATGACATGGCTTCAGTAAAAATCAGTCTGTATATTCCTATATCTTTCATTGAATCATCTGCCATTACATCCATTGAAGATAAGAGCCTTTCGGTCTCTTCATCCGATGCGTACTCATCCATATATACTATGATCTCGTTATTGATGTATAAGATCCCCTTATCAGTATTGAAGTCGATCACATTTGATCCGCCGGATATCTCAATATACTGTGCCTCCTCTGTATTCTCGGAATTATTATTGCGGATCCCAAAAGGATTATAAATGATCGCTGCCGTTAACAACAATGCCAGGATAACGGTCAGAATGATCAGAATCTTCACAATTTTTCTGATCCACTTCATTCTTTCACTCATTCAGAACTCCTAACTTACCATATGATCTCGGAATCCATCTGTTCCTTAACCCAGAATCTTGTTACCCCGGAAGTTATCGGTCGGGACTCTTTTCCATCGAACAAGAACAGATCCCCTCCCGATATATACATGATCATATCCCTGTCAAGTCTTGCATACTGGGACACATGCCCATTAATAACAGTCTCATTGCCCTTTGTATCAACTACAACCAGACCATTTCCGTCTCCCAGATAGGCGATGATCCTGCCATCTTCATACAGTTCGAACATATCTGCAGCGATATCCCCGGCAACGCACTCGAGCCTGCCATGTTCACTGCGATAAAGATCACATACAGTATCCCCGTATTTTTCAACATTATCGGAACTGTAATACATAATACCGTCTTTGATCGCCCAAGGTCTTGCATCATCTGAGATCATTTTAAAACTGCCTGCCACTCCGTTGCTTATCTTAGCCATGGATAAGACATCATATTCATCGCTCATATAGATCTCTTTATCGGTAAAATACAGGTTGACATAACATCCGCTATTATACAGTTCAGCCATTCTTTCCGAGGCTCCGGGTGACATTCTGCTCAGTTTACCTGATCCCGTGATAATGTAATCCTCTGCAGTATTGAACAGCCCGAACAAAGAGTATACATCATATACCGAATTAATCTCATCAAGAGATATCTTCTCACGGATCATATCCACAGTATTAAAGATCAGCCCTCCGGAATATGACTCAACTGTCAGGACGCCGTCTTTGATAAGCCGGCTGTCTCCGTCTTCATAGCAATACAGACTCTTAACGGGGTAATTCCCCTCTGCACTCTTAAGAAGATCCCTCAATGAGTTTCTGTTCCGGACCGCATTCCATTTATCATAAGCTGCCTGATATGCATCACTGTCGGTGATCATCCCCGATAGATATCTGTTGTAACACAGCCATATCCACTCTTCTTCAGGAGCCTCGCCGGCCTTAACGATCTCTTTCAGTGCAGCCTTCACCTCATCGGTAACGGGTATATATCCATCTTCATTCGCCATGGAAGAAAATCTGTCAATAAAACTCTTAGTGGCGTTTCTGACATCCTCGGTATGGATCCCCCAATTTCTGTCGAGGGCCTCCTCCATTGAGTATGACCACCAGGTACTCTCTCCATACCAATACAATCGGTCGATACAGGTCGTATACAGATCATCCGAATCACTTTCATTAAGATCCGTACCGCCGATCATCTCATAACTGTATTCGGGGATGCTGTAATCTTCCTCTTTGGGTTCTTCTATTACCGCATCAGATCCCGCATAATCATCGATCACATAATCATACAGATTTATCTCGGAATCACGTACCGTATAATACACCTTGTCTCCCACCATGGCAATATCATAACAATGATCAGTCAGTTCTCTGTTCTCTTTTGAAAAGCCCGCAACATTGAGGGTACGTTCAACTTCATCACCGGAAGAGAAATATAATATATTCTCAAAATCCTTGGAATCATATATATAATCCACCCCTGTTGCAAGGATGATCTTATTCTCCGGATCATTAAAAGAGACTCCCTTAAGATCTTTTCCCGAGATATATATTATCCTGTTCTCCCCGTCTGTAGAATAATATTCAATATCTTCATCTATATCCGTCTGCTCATCACCATTTATAAGACATAATCTATGATCACCTGTCTCATATAGAAGCCCATTATCATCTATGCACTTAAAGCCGGGAAGAACATCGGTTGCAAGCACTTCTATATACTTATCAATCTTCCTTGAATCTTTCTTCAGGTTTTTATATTTTGCCCTGCACAGAGTACCGCTTCCTGTACAATAATTGGTCAGATAATATATATATTTCCCATCAGAAGTAAATACAAGCATATTCCATGTATCGGTAGCCGAACCTGCTGAGGGGATCTCGATCACCTCTTCCCGATCGAGATCTTTGATCAGCTTATATGTACCTTGTGAAAGATATACACAGGGATCAGCACTACGCATAGCAAGGGCAAAAGCCGCGAAAGCCATCAAAGCTAACCCTGATAACAGGGCACAGGCAACTGCAGCGATCTTATGTCTATTACGCTTATTCCCTGATTCATTATCATCAACCTCAGATCTATAGGAAGCGTTCTTCAGATCGGCCCCGCATTCACTGCAGAACAAACTTCCTCTCGGTATTTTTTCTCCGCACTTTGGACAATGCATCCTTTAACCTCCAATTCGGAAAGCTTTTATATACCATCAATTCGGAAAGTCTTTATATACTATCAATCCGGAAAGTCTTTATATACCATCACTTCGGATCGGCCCAAGCTTCAGCTGCTCCTTCAGCAGAGTCTTTATCATCCCCTGAAACAGTGTCTTTATCATCCCCTGATACAGTGCCTTTATCATCCCCTGATACAATGTCCTTATCAACACCTGAATCAGTAAGAGGTTTGCCACATTTATTACAGAATTTTGCTCCACCGATACACTTATTACCGCACTCCGGGCAGATGACACCGGTGTCACTTTTTGTTGAAAGAGCATCCCCGGCCGCCACGGCATACCTTGCCGCCTTATCAAATGTAGATATCTTGAAGTCATCCCACTGAGAACTCCTGCCGGTTGCTATGATGCACAGAACTGCCAGCAACCCGTAAAAAGCGATATACACAAGCCTGTTAAGATTAACTCCGTACTCCAGACCCAGCATATTGTTAAAAGCCATGCATACAAAAGCGATATCCAAAGGGATCAGCTTATTCTGAGCAAAGCTTATGATCACCCCCAACAGATAAGCAATATAGAGTATTGCAACTATCATTCCGATGTATTTCAGGAAAAAATGAAGAAATGACACATGTGCCAAAACCTGATATACAGGATAGAGCACCGCCAGCACTCCCGAACACTTGCCAAGCGGCTGCAGAAACTTATTATCCTGAACATATTCCAAAATAGATTTTTGAATTGATGACATGATTATCCCCCTTTCTCAATTCGCTTGTTATTGGATTCACAAAAATTGCCAAGCATTCCTAACTACCTTTTTTATTATATCATAGCAAAGAGGCTTTGTACTCATCGCACAAAGCCTCTTCAACTAATTATTGATCATCTTTTTTACAGTCGATCTATTCTTCTGTAACTTCTACTACTTCTTCTTCAACTTCTTCTGCATCATCGACAACTTCAACTGTATCAAGTTCATCGAACTCTTCTACAGCCTCCTCATCATCAAGTGAGAATACTTCTTCCTGCTTATAATCGGTATTAAGCTTAACATCTCTGTATCTCTTCATACCTGTACCGGCAGGGATCAGCTTACCGATGATTACATTCTCCTTAAGGCCGATCAACGGATCGATCTTACCCTTAATAGCTGCTTCTGTAAGAACCTTAGTGGTCTCCTGGAATGAAGCTGCTGAGAGGAATGAATTGGTAGCAAGAGCTGCCTTGGTGATACCCATCATTATACGGGTACCTTCCATCTTATTCTTACCTTCTGCAAGAAGCTGTTCGTTAGTCTCTTCGAAATCAAGAATATCCATAAATGTGCCGGGAAGATTCTCCGAATCACCACTCTCTTCAATTCTGATCTTCTTAAGCATCTGACGAACTATGACCTCAATATGCTTATCGGCGATATCAACACCCTGAAGTCTGTATACTCGCTGAACTTCACGGATCATATAATCCTGAACTGCACGGATTCCCTTGATCTTAAGAAGATCATGAGGGTTGATAGAACCTTCTGTCAGCTCATCACCTGCCTCAAGTTCTGTACCGTCAAGAACCTTGATTCTTGAACCGTAAGGAATAAGATAAGCCTTCTGCGCACCTGTCTCCTTATTGGTGATAACAACTTCTCTCTTCTTCTTGGTATCCCTTACTTCAGCTGTACCGCCGAACTCAGCGATAATCGCAAGACCCTTAGGCTTACGAGCCTCAAAAAGCTCTTCTACTCTGGGAAGACCCTGAGTGATGTTATCACCGGCAACACCACCGGTATGGAAGGTTCTCATTGTAAGCTGTGTACCGGGCTCACCGATAGACTGTGCAGCGATGATACCTACTGCCTCACCTACCTGTACCATCTCGCCGGTTGCCATGTTGGCACCATAGCACTTAGAGCAGATACCATTATGAGAATGGCAGGTAAGGATCGTACGGATCTTAACCTCTTCAATCTCATTATCAATGATCTTCTTAGCTCTTGAAGGTGTTATCATGTGATTTCTCTTAACGATAACATTACCTTCTTTATCGAAGATATCTTCGCATGAATATCTTCCTGTAACTCTGTCTTTAAGACTCTCGATAGTCTCCTTACCGTCCATGAAAGCCTTAACCTTCATGCCGTATATCTCTTCCTTGCCTTCACAGCAGTCTGTCTCACGAATGATAAGTTCCTGAGATACATCGACCATTCTTCGTGTAAGGTAACCTGAATCGGCTGTACGAAGAGCTGTATCCGAAAGACCCTTTCTGGCTCCGTGCGCAGACAGGAAATATTCCAAAACATCAAGACCCTCACGGAAATTAGACTTAATAGGAAGCTCGATCGTACGACCTGTTGTATCCGCCATAAGACCACGCATTCCTGCCAGCTGCTTAATCTGCTGATTAGAACCACGGGCACCGGAATCGGCCATCATGAAGATATTGTTGTACTTATCAAGACCATCCAACAGATCCTTGGTAAGTCTGCCATCGATCTCATTCCATGTCTCAATAACTGCTCTGTATCTCTCTTCCTCAGTAATAAGACCTCTTCTGAAATTCTTAGAGATCTGATCAACTGTAGTCTGGGCCTCTTCAAGAAGTGCGGGCTTAGATGCAGGCACTGTCATATCTGAGATCGAAACAGTCATTGCTGCCTTTGTAGAATACTTATAACCTGTTGCTTTGATATCATCAAGTACTTCAGCTGTAACTGAAGCACCATGTGTATTGATAACCTTCTCAAGTATCTGCTTGAGCTGCTTCTTACCTACATGGAAGTCAACCTCAAGTGCAAGAGCATTCTCAGCCTTTGTTCTGTCCACATAGCCAAGATCCTGGGGAAGGATCTCATTGAAGATAAATCTACCGAGTGTAGATTCAACAACTCCTGTAACCTCTTCACCGTCTATAACTTTGGTCACACGCACCTTGATCCTTGAATGAAGTGTACATGCCTGATTCTCATATGCAAGAATAGCTTCATTAAGGTTCTTGAAGTACTTGCCTTCACCTGTAACACCTCCTCTTTCCTGTGTCAGATAGTAGATACCAAGTACCATATCCTGTGAAGGAACGGCAACAGGGCCACCGTCTGAAGGCTTCAGAAGGTTATTGGGTGATAAAAGAAGGAAACGACATTCAGCCTGAGCTTCTACCGAAAGAGGAAGATGAACAGCCATCTGATCTCCGTCGAAATCGGCATTGAAAGCGGTACATACCAATGGATGAAGCTTAATAGCCTTACCTTCTACAAGGATAGGCTCAAAAGCCTGAATACCAAGTCTGTGAAGTGTAGGAGCTCTGTTAAGCATAACAGGATGCTCACTGATAACTTCTTCAAGAACATCCCATACGCTTGTATCAAGTCTCTCAACAAGCTTCTTGGCATTCTTGATATTCTGTGAGATACCACGGCTCACAAGCTCTTTCATTACGAAAGGCTTAAAGAGCTCAATAGCCATCTCTTTTGGAAGTCCACACTGATATATCTTCAGTTCGGGACCTACTACGATTACGGAACGTCCTGAATAGTCTACACGCTTACCCAGGAGGTTCTGACGGAATCTACCGCCCTTACCCTTAAGCATATCTGAAAGAGACTTAAGAGCTCTGTTGCCGGGTCCGGTAACAGGTCTGCCTCTTCTACCGTTATCAATAAGTGCATCAACAGCTTCCTGAAGCATTCTCTTCTCGTTACGAACGATGATATCGGGTGCACCGAGATCAAGAAGTCTCTTTAATCTGTTGTTTCTGTTGATAATACGTCTGTAAAGATCATTAAGATCCGATGTAGCGAATCTTCCACCGTCAAGCTGAACCATGGGACGAAGATCCGGAGGGATAACCGGAATGGCATCCATGATCATCCATGAAGGCTTATTGCCTGACTCTCTGAAAGCTTCGATAACTTCCAGTCTCTTGATAATCTTGGCTCTCTTCTGTCCGTTAGCATCCTTAAGTTCTTCCTTAAGTTCTACAGACTCTGTCTCAAGGTCAATAGCCTGAAGCAGTTCTTTGATAGCCTCTGCTCCCATGCCGACACGGAACTTATACCCGTATTCTTCTCTGGCATTAACATATTCCTGCTCAGAGAGAACCTGCTTATATTCAAGTCCCGAATCCGCAGGATCAAGAACTATATATGAAGCAAAGTACAATACCTTCTCCAGTACTCTGGGAGAAAGGTCGAGAATAAGACCCATTCTACTGGGTATTCCCTTGAAATACCAGATATGTGATACGGGTGCCGCAAGCTCGATATGTCCCATACGCTCTCTACGTACATTAGACTTTGTAACCTCAACACCGCATCGATCACAGATAACACCCTTATATCTGATCTTTTTATATTTACCGCAATGACACTCCCAGTCCTTGCTGGGTCCAAAAATCTTCTCACAGAACAGACCGTCCTTCTCAGGCTTAAGAGTTCTGTAGTTGATGGTCTCGGGCTTGGTAACCTCGCCCCTTGACCACTCTCTTATCTTCTCAGGTGATGCCAATCCGATCTTGATCGCATCAAATGTCATTGGCTGATAACCTTCCTGTTTTGTTGCTGACATCTTGGACACTCCTTTTATTCTTCATAATCCATTTCTTCGTCAAATGATTCTTCATCTTCAACAGCTACAAATTCACCGCTCTCTTCATCAACTTCCTGAGCCTGATAACCATACTCACCAAGTGATTCTTCTCCGCGGTCCAATCTGCTCTCATCGCCCATAGTCAGACGATAATCCGGATCGGTATAATCAACTGACTCCAAAATCTCAACTTCGGTTCGATCTTCGCGAAGGACTCTGACATCAAGTCCCAATGACTGCAACTCCTTAAGCATAACCTTGAATGACTCGGGAATGCCTGCTTCAGGAATATTCTCGCCCTTAATGATCGCTTCATAAGTCTTAACACGTCCGATAACATCATCAGACTTTACTGTCAGGATCTCCTGAAGTGTATAAGATGCTCCATAGGCCTCAAGTGCCCATACCTCCATTTCACCGAAACGCTGACCACCGAACTGTGCCTTACCACCGAGAGGCTGCTGTGTTACAAGCGAGTAAGGACCGGTTGAACGGGCATGGATCTTATCATCAACCAGATGATGCAGCTTAAGATAGTGCATATGGCCGATTGTGACAGGACTGTCAAAATACTCTCCTGTTCTACCGTCACGAAGTCTTACCTTACCGTCACGTGAGATCGGAACGCCCTTCCATAATTCTCTGTGATCTCTGTTCTCTGAGAGATATTCCATAACCTCAGGAAGAAGTACATCTTTGTACTTAGCCTCGAACTCTTCCCATGAAGTATTAACATAATCATTGGCAAGATCAAGAGTATCCATGATATCTTTCTCGTCAGCACCGTCAAAGACAGGTGTAGCAACATTGAATCCCAATGCCTTGGCAGCCAGACTGAGATGGATCTCAAGGACCTGACCGATATTCATACGTGAAGGCACGCCCAAAGGATTAAGGACAATATCAAGCGGACGACCGTTAGGAAGATAAGGCATATCCTCTACAGGTAATACACGGGAAACGACACCCTTGTTACCGTGACGACCGGCCATCTTATCGCCGACACTGATCTTACGCTTCTGCGCTATATATATTCTGACAGCCTTGCTCACACCGGGAGCAAGATCATCGCCATTCTCTCTTGTGAATACCTTAGCGTCTACAACGATACCATATTCACCATGAGGAACCTTAAGCGAAGTATCTCTTACTTCTCTTGCCTTCTCACCGAAGATAGCTCTTAAGAGTCTCTCTTCAGCAGTAAGCTCTGTCTCACCCTTTGGTGTAACCTTACCTACAAGGATATCACCGGCGCGAACCTCGGCACCGATCCTTATGATACCTCTGTCATCAAGGTCCTTAAGGGCATCCTCACCGACACCGGGAACATCTCTTGTGATCTCCTCGGGTCCGAGTTTTGTATCTCTTGCTTCAGCCTCATATTCCTCGATATGAACTGAAGTATATACATCATCCTGAACAAGTCTCTCTGACAGAAGAACGGCATCCTCGTAATTGTAGCCTTCCCATGTCATGAATCCGATAAGAGGATTCTTACCAAGGGCAAGCTCGCCACCGTCTGTAGAAGGACCGTCAGCTATAACCTGACCTTCTGCTACACGATCTCCCTTGAATACGATAGGCTTCTGATTGTAGCAGTTAGACTGATTGCTTCGTGTGAACTTACTTAATCTGTATGTCTGAAGTTCGCCGTCATCTGTTCTTACCCTGATCTCATCAGAGCATACATATTCGACGGTTCCTGTCTTATCAGCAACCACGCATACACCTGAGTCAACAGCAGTCTTAACTTCCATACCTGTTCCTACTACAGGAGCCTCGGTAAAGAGAAGGGGCACTGCCTGACGCTGCATGTTGGAACCCATAAGTGCTCGGTTTGCATCATCATTCTCAAGGAAAGGAATAAGTGCCGTAGCTACCGAGAATACCATTCTGGGTGATACGTCCATGTAATCGAACATGGTCTTGGGATATTCCTGAGTTTCTTCCCTGTATCTACCTGATACCGAATTACGAACAAAATGACCCTCGGCATCAAGCCGCTCATTAGCCTGAGCTACATGATAATTATCCTCATCATCAGCTGTCATATACTTAACTTCATCTGTGACGATAGGATTAAGAGGATCAGTCTTATCGATAAGACGATAAGGAGCCTCTACAAAACCATATTCATTGATCCTTGCAAATGATGCAAGAGAGTTGATAAGTCCGATGTTAGGACCTTCGGGTGTCTCAATAGGACACATACGTCCGTAATGAGAATAGTGAACGTCTCGAACCTCGAATCCGGCACGATCTCTTGAAAGACCACCGGGACCTAAGGCAGACAAACGTCTCTTATGAGTAAGCTCACCCAGAGGATTGTTCTGATCCATGAACTGTGACAGCTGTGAAGATCCGAAGAACTCCTTAACAGCAGCCTGTACGGGCTTGATATTGATAAGTGCCTGAGGAGTAACATCATCAGAATCATGAGTGGTCATTCTCTCTCTTACCACTCTCTCAAGACGGCTGAGACCGATCCTGTACTGATTCTGAAGAAGTTCACCTACTGCACGTATACGTCTGTTGCCAAGGTGATCGATATCATCATCCTTACCTACACCATACTCAAGATGCATATTGTAGTTAATAGATGCAAAAATATCTTCCTTTGTTATATGCTTGGGAATAAGATTATGGACATTGCTCTTGATAGCATCCATAAGCTTCTCGGGATCATCACCAAACTCCGAGATAAGCTCTGAAAGAGCAGGATAATATACGAGTTCGGTAATACCAAGCTGTCTTATATCAACATTATCAAATGAAACCCATGAATTGATATCAACCATGAGGTTAGAGAGGATCTTAGTCTTACCCTCTTCTGTCTGGAGCCATACACATTCAACTGCGGCATTCTGAATAGTGTCAGCCATCTCGGGAGTTACCTTAACACCCGCTTCAGCAAGAACTTCTCCTGTTGAAGGATCAACAACATCCTCTGCCAGAACATGATTACGGATCCTGTTACGGAGCATAAGCTTCTTATTGAACTTATAACGTCCGACCTTGGCAAGATCATATCTTCTGGGATCGAAGAACATTGATGTAATAAGATTCTCTGCACTGTCTACGCTGAGAGGCTCACCGGGACGGATCTTCTTATATAACTCAAGAAGGCCTTCCTGATAACTGTTGGCTGTATCCTTGGTAAAAGAAGCCTCGATCTTGGGTTCGTCTCCGAACAAAGCCCTGATCTCATCATTCGTACCAACACCGAGGGCACGGATAAGAACAGTAATTGGAACCTTACGTGTACGATCCACACGAACATAGAATACATCATTGGCATCGGTTTCATACTCGAGCCATGCACCTCTGTTAGGGATTACCGTACAAGAGAATAATTCTTTACCGGTTTTATCATGAGAAATTGCATAATATATTCCGGGGGAACGAACTAACTGGCTAACAATAACTCGCTCTGCACCATTGATCACAAAAGTACCGGTCTCTGTCATCAACGGCAGATCGCCCATAAAAATCTCATGCTCTGTGATCTCGCCTTTTTCATTATTGTAAAGGCGCACCCTGACTTTGAGAGGAGCAGCGTATGTTGCATCACGCTCTTTACACTTCTCAATAGAGTATTTAACATCATCCTTGCACAACTCAAAATCAACAAATTCCAGACTCAGATGACCTGTGTAATCTGAAATAGGAGAGATATCTCTGAAGACTTCGTTAAGACCTTCATCGAGGAACCACTGATAAGAATCCTTCTGGACCTTGATCAGATTAGGCATCTCTAATACCTCTTTTTGTCTTGAGTAACTCATACGTACCTTTTTGCCGCCATAGGTAGGTCGTATTCTGTTCTTTTCCATTGACATTTCACCCCGTTCTTAATATTTATGCACATTTTTTATTGAGCATATGCCAAAAGGCACAAAAAATGAAACTATGCCGTTCGCATAGCATACCACAATAGTGCATCATCCATGTTACAACAAGTTCCCCCTCATTGTCAAGCAATTTTTGATATACGATCCGACATGCCAAAACACAACTTAAAAGGCACCGCTTATTGCGGTGCCTTTGACAAACCTGATAATATAGGATCTTAAATTACTTAAGAGTAACCTTAGCGCCTTCAGCCTCAAGCTTAGCCTTGATATCCTCAGCCTCAGCCTTAGCTGCGCCTTCCTTAAGCATCTTAGGAGCTGCATCAACGAGATCCTTTGCTTCCTTAAGACCAAGACCTGTAGCCTCACGTACAACCTTGATAACCTTAACCTTGTTAGGACCAACCTCTGTTAACTCAACATCAAATGAATCCTTCTCTTCTGCTGCTTCTGCAGGACCTGCTGCTGCTACAACAACACCTGCTGCTGCAGATACGCCGAACTCTTCCTCACAAGCCTTAACTAAATCGTTAAGCTCTAATACTGTTAACTCCTTGATAGCATCTAAAATATCCTGTGTAGATAACTTTGCCATAATTATGACTCCTTTCTGAATTGAGGATAACCTCATCGATTATATTTGTTTTCAATGTCTTATCTTAAAAAAGATAAGTTTTACGTGACGGCTGTAACTTCACCGTCTCTGACCCACCTTATGCCTCTGCAGGTGCCTCTGCCTCTGCTGCAGGAGCCTCAGCTGCTGCCTCTTCGGCTACAGGTGCTTCTGCTGTTGCTTCTTCTGCTGCTGCAGGTGCTTCTACTGCTGAAGCGCCGCCTTTCTCAGCAAGCTGATTCATGCAACGAGCAAAATTGGTGATAGGTGACTGAATGCTGCCAAGCAACTTAGACAGTAACTCTTCACGTGAAGGAATAGCGGAAATAGTCTTCATTCCGTCTGCATCATATAAGCATCCTTCTACAACACCGGCCTTAATCTCAAGCTTATCAGCTGTCTTAGCGAACTTAGCAAGTACTCTTGCAGGAGCTGTTGCATCTGTAGTAGAAATAGCTACAGCGCTGGGTCCTTCAAGATAAGGGGCAAGTGCCTCGAAGTCTGTGCCCTTAAATGCAAAGTTCATCATTGTGTTCTTGTACACCTTGTAAGTGATTCCTGCTTCACGAAGTTCCTTACGTAACTTAGTGTCCTGCTCAACCGTAAGTCCACGATAGTCAACAAGTACTACTGACTGTGCGTCCTTGATCGATGCTGAAATCTCCTCAACGATTGGCTTCTTAATCTCAACCTTTGCCATTTTTCTCCTCCTATTAGATTTATTAGCCGAATAGAAGTTCAATAAAATAAAAAGCCCTTCTGCCATAAGAACAGAAAGGACTTATCAATTCATGATTCCATTCCTCGGTAGGCGCATCAAAAGTCTTACTGACCCAAAGGTCAACCTACTGTCTTCGGCACAATTGACATCCTAACACACCAAACACACCGATGTCAACACCAAAATACGAATATTCGACGATATTCAGTCTTGATCACTTTAACGTCACAACGCCGTCCTGATCGATATAGACATTCACAGAGATGCTTCTCATATACTGCAATATCCTATCCCGCTCCGTACCGGTTGCAAGTATGGTCTTACACCCTGACTGCACCGCAGGAATGAATCTTATCTGTGATCCGTCTTCCGTAAGGTTCACCTCCAGAAGACAGGTATCAAGAGTCTTACTGTTGAACCAGTAATTACCCATACTGTATATAACCGGAACACCTTTGACATTATCCAGTCTCTGTAATATGTGCGGATGGTCACCTATGATAAGATCCGCACCGGAAGATGCAAGCTTACCGGCAAGATCGACCTGCGCCCAGTCAATATCTGTAACGGATTCGGTCCCCCAGTGAATATATGCGATCACATAGTCATACTCAGATTTCAGTTCCTCTACCTGCCGGCATATCGTATCGTCATACCAGCATCTGTAGGTTCCCGGACTGCTCTCAGTGGCGCCCTTAGTATCCGGATGATCCAAGCGTTCGATCTGAGTCGCGGAGACTATTGCCACTTTTCTATCTCCGCATACCACAGTGATCGGGTGAGATGCATCACTTATATCAAGTCCACCTCCGGTATAGATGATACCTGCATCATTCAATACGGCACACGTATCTCTGAGACTCACCTCGCCGTAATCATAGCAATGATTGTTGGCAAGCGTTACGGCATCAACCCCCATGTCACCATATATTGAAACGCTCTGCGGTTTTGCCCTGAATGTAAACTGCTTTCCTTCCAGCGGTTCGCCCCTATCGGAGAAAGTGAACTCATTATTGACCATAAGGAAGCTGCTGTTATTCATAAGATCAATGACATCTGTGTCAAAAATCGCATCTATCCTTCGACCGGAATCATTATAGACTGCCATATTGGTATAGCCTTCGGCGAATGACACGTCACCGGTAAATAAAAGCGAATATTCGCCGTCTGCATCCGGAGATGCAACAAATGTATTGGAAGCGATATCCACAGGTACGAATTCTCCGCCCACATCACCTGCACCATCGCTGCCGGAATTGCTTTCTTTATCACCAACCGCATCGGCTGTATCTTCACCTTTGCCGTATATGATATCCTCGAATATCACATCCTGAAGGACAACATCAGCCCCATCGCTGTTACCTTTAATATGTATAATAGCCAAGACAGAGAACCCTAATGTCAGTACAGCTACAAGTGTCAGAAAAAACACAAGCCATACTGCACTTCCTCGTCCTCCGGAGGTATTCCTACCCATAATAACACCCCTGTTTCCCTTTTATCTGTTCATTTTTACCAAATCAACTATATCATATACCGGGCACTTTTTCTATTCAGCATACAGACTTACTGTTTTCAGAACAAAATCCGCGTTACTGTTCACAGGTATCTGTCCACTACAGGAAATATATTCACCGAAACGGCGCTCTCGCTCCGATGTAAGCGTAACGGATACTAAGCTCGGCTTTGCCTCGCTAAGTACCGACGTTTGACTAGGCGTTTCTTGTGAATATATTTCCTTTAGCTATTCACATTAACACAAGTGTGAACAGTAACGAGTCCGCAAGCGGACTTCGAGTCCTCCATCCCTTCACTCCTGAGGGGAGCACAGCGGACGAAAGGCGCGCGAGTGCGCTTCCTTAGCGGAGCGTCTTTCTTGTGTAATAGGAATTATCCTATTACACAAGAAAGACCGGAGAATGATCTCCGGTCTTAATCTTACATCACTATATACAGATTAGAACTTAACTGTTGAAACCTTAACGCCGGGTCCCATTGTACAAGCCAATGTAATGCTCTTAAGGTACTGACCCTTAAGTGTAGCAGGCTTAGCCTTAACGATGGCTGCCATAAGTGCATCAAAGTTCTCCTTAAGCTTGTCCTCGTCGAAAGAAACCTTACCAACGGGAACATGAATGATATTAGCCTTATCAAGACGATACTCGATCTTACCGGCCTTAATATCAGCGATAGCCTTAGTAACATCCATTGTTACTGTACCGGCCTTGGGGTTAGGCATAAGACCCTTAGGTCCGAGAACCTTACCAAGTCTACCAACAACACCCATCATATCAGGTGTAGCAACAACTACATCGAAATCGAACCAGCCTTCATTCTGAATCTTGGGAATGAGTTCCTCACCACCAACGAAATCAGCGCCGGCTGCCTGAGCTTCATCAAGCTTGGTACCCTTAGCGAATACCAGAACCTTAACATCTTTACCTGTACCATTGGGAAGTACTACGGCGCCACGGATCTGCTGATCAGCATGACGTCCGTCACATCCTGTACGGATATGTACTTCAACTGTCTCATCAAACTTAGCGGTTGCTGTCTTCTTAACAACGCTGATAGCCTCATCGGGCTCATATACTACTGAGCGATCTACTAATTTAGCAGCCTCAGCATATTTCTTACCATGCTTCATATCTTACCTCCTAAATTAGTCTTCTACTGTAATACCCATACTTCTGGCTGTACCGGCGATCATGCTCATAGCTGCCTCGATTGATGCAGCGTTAAGATCGGGCATCTTCAGCTCAGCGATCTCACGGATCTTATCCTTAGAGATCTTAGCAACCTTAGTCTTGTTAGGCACGCCTGAACCTGACTTAATATTGCAAGCCTTCTTAAGTAAAACAGCAGCAGGTGGAGTCTTAGTAACGAAGCTGAAACTTCTGTCTGCATATACTGTGATTACAACAGGAATGATCAAATCACCCTTGTCTGCTGTAATGGCGTTGAACTGCTTGGTGAACTCAACGATATTAACACCGTGCTGACCAAGAGCAGGTCCAACCGGGGGTGCTGGTGTAGCTTTACCAGCAGGGATCTGTAACTTAATGTATCCTTCTACTTTCTTTGCCATGATTGGCTCCTCCTATTAAATATATTGTGGTATGGGATAGGGACCCTCCCACGTGATAATCGGGATATACCCGTTTATACCGTAATACAACCGTGCGTACCGACAATGGCACCTCGCACTCTCTTACTACATACTTCTAACTTCTTCAAAACTGATATCAACAGGTGTCTCTCTGCCAAAGAGTTCAACATTGATAGTAACCGACTGCTTGCTGTAATCGATCTTCTGCACACGTCCGACAATGTCCTTCCATGCGCCTGCAACAACAACAACCGAATCACCTTCATTGAAGTCAATGGAAACATTCTCTGTCTTGATACCAAGCGGCTTCATCTCAGCTTCAGTCAACGGAACCGGCTTGCTTCCGGGTCCAACGAAACCTGTTACTCCTCTGGTGTTACGTACTACATACCATGTCTCATCATTCATGACCATGTTAACAAGTACATATCCGGGGAACAGCTTCTTCTGAACTGTCTTATGAACGCCATTTCTCACCTCAACGACTTCTTCCAACGGAACACGAACTTCCAGAATCGTATCCTCTAAGTGTCTGTTGGCAATTGTCTTCTCAAGGTCAGCTTTAACCTTATTCTCATAACCGGAATAAGTATGGGCTACATACCAATTAGCTTCTGCCATAATCAAACAACCTCACTAACACTAAGATAACAAACTAATACCAAACTGAAGAATATAATCAAGCACTGTGATCAACAGACCGACAACAACCGTAACTGCAACAACAGCGATC
This sequence comes from Lachnospiraceae bacterium, assembly GCA_024684085.1. Classification (GTDB taxonomy): domain Bacteria; phylum Bacillota; class Clostridia; order Lachnospirales; family Lachnospiraceae; genus Colinaster. The sequence continues at coordinate 45,725 of JAIKXM010000005.1, forward strand.
GTCTGCTTAGCAAGCAATTCTTTGCTGGGCCATGTAATCTTAGACCATTCAGCCTTGACACCTTCGAAGAAGCCTACCTTATTCTCTTTCTTAGCGGAATCACTCATTATTTTGTCTCCTTGTGTAATGTATGAGCCTTACAGAATCTACAATACTTCTTTGTCTCCATACGATCAGGATGAGCCTTCTTATCCTTGGTTGTATTGTAGTTACGCTGCTTGCACTCTGTACATGCCAATGTAATTCTTGTACGCATATCTTCACCTCCACGCTATCGTGTTTATTGCATAAAAAAAAGACCTAAAACTTGTCTTGCCTTAATAATGTACCATACAGTCTGACCTTAGTCAACATCTTTTTAACGAAGACGAACGGCTTTTTTGTTACTGTTCACACCCGTGTTTTTGTAAATAGCTACAGGAAATATATTCACTATAAACGCCTATGTGGGCGTCGGCACTTAGCGAGGCAAAGCGTAAGCTTAGTGTCCGCTACGCTCACATCGGAGCGAGAGCGCCGTTTCGGTGAATATATTTCCTGTAGCGGACAGACACCTGTGAACAGTAACGCTTTTTTAACAAAGACGGATGGCCAAGATCAGACTTTTTCCCGGGACCGGTTCTTTTTTGATATCATCGCCTCAGGCTCTTTAAGTACTCTTTATGTTCATCGGACACACGATAACTCTCTATCGCTTTCTGTATTGCCTTTCTGTGTGTCCACGGCTCAAGCCGACGCTCTCTTATATATATGACACTCTCATCATACCGTTTGGCCAGCGCCGTTGCAAAATACCAGGCAACCATCATCCTGATATAATAATCCTCGCCTTTCACATTCGAGACAAGCTCAAGGTATTCCTGATCAAAATCCTCTCCGAGATATTCGTTCATAAGCATCCGTATACCGAACCTTGCGGTATATACATGTTCAGATGCGATCCATTTTCTCACAAACGGAAGAAGCTTCTCATGATACTTAGCGAACACCCCGGGACTTGCCTGGTCGCACACCGGCCAGCAATCCACATAAGGCAGAAACTCTTCAACAGCCTTAACACACTCATCAAAATCCCTGATCATTGCTATCAGGAAAAAATGCACGAGATTCTCTTCATAATACTCATGCGGAAGTTCCCTAAGGAACGCTTCCGACTCATCAGTCCCCTTTATCTCTTTGGCGATCTTACGCAGATCGGGTGTCCTGACTCCCAGTATCTTCTCCTTGGGGATATTCGGCACAAGCTTACTCTGGAAATCTCTGTATCCTTCATCGCGGCAGGCGATCAGTCTCTCATATATTTTCATCTTCTTATTATAAGGGAGCAGCCGCAAAGGACTGCTCCCGATCCATCCATACTATTTAACGATCTTAATCTGTCAGATTGTCTTTAACTACTTCCTTAACGACTGCTGCGTTCTCAAGACCTGTAACATTAACATTGCGTGTTACCTTTGCATCATATGTATTGGCACGCATGATCTCGGCGATGTCGATACCTGTTGTCTCTTTAACAGATTCCATTGTCTTGGCAAGCACCTGAGGAACATAGCTTCCCATGCTGCTCACTCCGGAATCACCGCCTGCCGAATTACCGCTGTCGATGATAGTAACCTTGTCAATGGAATTGAGAGGTTCTGCCACAGCCTTGGCCATCTCAGGCAATACCTTAACGATCATCTCCATCATGGCAGCCTGGCCGTACTTCTTCATAGCCTCGGCCTTCTTCTCCATGGCTTCCGCTTCAGCTACACCCTTTGCCTCAATAGCACGGGCCTCAGCTTCACCCACTGCTCTGATACCTTCGGCTTCCTGCTTCTTGGCATACATCTCGGCTTCTGCCTGAAGCTTCTTGGCATCCGCTTCCTTCTCCTTCTCGAATCTCTCAGCTTCTGCCTTCTTCTGTCTCTCATAAAGTTCCGCATCAGCTCTCTGCTGACGAGCGAATCTCTCAGCCTCTGCCTTCTTCTTAACTTCTGCATCAAGAGCCTGCTCTGTAACTTCAACTTCCTTACGCTTCAGTTCGATCTCTCTCTCCTGCTTAGCGATATTGGCATTGGCAGTTGTAATCTCGATCGTCTTACGCTGCTCTTCCTGCTGGATCTGATATGCCGCATCGGCTTCGGCCTTCTTGATATCCGATACTTTCTTAAGTTCAGCCTGCTTGATAGCAAGTTCATTCTGCTTCTCAGCGATAGCCGTATCCGATGCAACCTGTGCTTCATTGGCTTCACGGGCAGCGTTCGCCTTGGCCTTAGCAATCTCTTTCTCACTTTCAGCACGCGAGATCGCCGCATTTTTTTGAATACGAACCACGTTATCTACACCGAGGTTCTCAATGACATTGTTGTTGTCCATGAAGTTCTGGACATTGAAGCTTACGATATCAAGACCCATGGCTGCAAGGTCCGGTGAAGCGTTCTGCTTAACGAGATCCGCGAACTTCTGTCTGTCGGACACCATCTCCTCAAGGTGCATACGACCAACGATCTCACGCATATTACCTTCAAGAACTTCACGAGCGACCTGTGCGATGTAATCAACCTTCTTATTAAGGAAGTTCTGGGCCGCCAAAGACAACTTAGAGGGCTCATCGCTTATCTTGACATTGACTGCCGCATCGATATTTATATTGATGTAATCGGCTGTCGGAACCGCATTGGAGGTCTTCACATCAATAGGTATCAACTGAAGACTAAGTTCATCCTTACGTTCAAAAAAGGGAACCTTGATCCCCGCCTTACCGATAAGTATCTTGGGTTTCTTACGAACACCGGAGATAATATAAGCCTTATCGGGTGCCGCCTTCACATAACCTGTCAACAATAAAACTGCTATAACTACTACAACTACAGCAATTACTATTAAAATAGATTCTACTTGCATATATGCCCCTTTCCGATGAAACTATGCTCTTGTCTGCGAATTCTTTGTTTCATCATCCTAATTATAAACGTGCTTTTACGCCGATACAACAGCATATTGTTGGCAATCTGTTACAATCCTGTTAACATCGGTTGCGTTTGTATTTTAGAGTGCGCATCCTTAACGGAGCGTTTTTGTGTTATAGGAAGCAATTTCCTCGTATTATAAAAAAAGACGCAGGCCTTAAAGCCTGCGTCGTAAAAGTACATATATTCAAACGGTTGATCGCCGGATCAATCGGAAAACGTATAGGTATTCTTACCCTTGCGCTTTGATTCATACATGGCTACATCCGTCTTCTCAAAGAGATTGGTAACATCGGTGGCATCCTTACCGTTAACGATACCCACACTTATAGATATAGGAGGAAGTCCGTCATCGGTATTGCTAAGTTCTTCTTTGATCTGCTCCACCTTGGATGCGATAAGTCTCTGTGGCATTCCGGAAGAATGCGCTATGAATATTACAAATTCATCACCGCCTATACGGCAGATATAATCATCATCACGGAAGATGGCATCAATCACGTTAACCAGCTTGATAAGTATCTTGTCTCCGACCTCATGTCCGTAATTGTCATTGATACTCTTGAAGTTATCTACATCGAGAAGCATCATATATGTTGATTCCAGATCGATACCCGACAGGATAAGCTCATATCCCGCACGATTGTATGCTCCGGTAAGTTCATCATGAGATGCCTTGAAGTTAAGATTCTCAAGACTCGTTCTATATTTCGAATACATCTTATTATAAGCCTGTGCGAGGTACCTGAATTCATTTGCACCCACCTCAGGGATCGGACTGTCTGATTTGATCTTATCAACAGCCTTTAATACCGGCTTTATTCCCAGTATCGAAGTAAGTCTTACCATTACTATAATAGAGATGACCTGAATAACGATAACAATCCGAACCAGCAAAAGCTGCTTTCTGAGAAGTGCCATCTTCTCTTCTTTAACGGAATTTCTCAATATATCAACTTCCACAAGACTTGCCTGCATGTCTTCGCGGATATCATCTTTCTGTTCATAATATTCATCATTCAATACAAGCTCTGTAGCCCGCCTTATCTTATCTTCCGAAGACAAGGCCGCATCGGCATCACTCAGAACTACACCATCAAGAACCTCAGGATAATCTGTATAGCCCTTAGCCTCTATCACAAGACGCATCGCATAATATTCCTGATTCATTAGATTCATGGAATGATCCAGAGCCTGATTGAGACTCTTCAAAGCCGCAACCGTCTTATCGTCATTATCCATCCTGTCTATCGCTTCCTCACGCCTTTGCGATTCGAATGCCTCCTCAAAATAATTATCCAGGAAACGTCTATCACCGTTTATCGTGAATCTCTGCACCTGTTCGGTCAGATAATCCGAAGCATCCATAAGTTCATGTGCAGCCTTCTCAAGTTCCGTATGTTCTTCCTCAGCATTGGCAAGACTTGTGAAACTATTGGTAAGCCTGAATGTAGTTATCAATACCGTGCCCGACCATAAGAACAATGTCACCACCAGCCAAATATGAATCGTACGAAGCGATAATCCCTGTTTCATCCCTTTTGATAATTCCTTTCAACCTGAATGAAGATTTTAATTTCCCGCATCATTATACACTAAACGTGCATTAGTGTATAAGTAAGAATTTTGCCGGGGTATCAGCACCTGACCGCGTTACTGTTCACAGTGTCTGTCCGCTACAGGAAATATATTCACCGAAACGGCGCTCTCGCTCCGATGTGAGCGTAGCGGACACTAAGCTCGGTTTTGCCTCGCTAAGTGCCGACGCCCACATAGGCGTTTGTTGTGAATATATTTCCTGTAGCTATTTACAAAACATGGGTGTGAACAGTAACCTGACCGCTAAATCTTCATCAGATCTTTTACAACTTCTCCGGCTATTATAAGTCCGGCCACCGACGGCACAAAGGCCACGCTTCCCGGCACAGGCTTCGGGTGTAAAGTGACACGTGTGTCATCATCGCAGTCTGCATGCGATTCCCCCTCACTATCCGTTGATAACTGCTGCGGTCGTAAGGGAATCTCTTCGGAATATACCACCTTCAGTTTCTTAATTCCCCTCTTCCTCAATTCACGACGCATAACCTTGGCAAGCGGACACACATTGGTCTTGTATATATCGGCAACCCTGAAGGCTGAAGCATCCAGCTTATTGCCGGCTCCCATGGAACTGATAACGGGTATCCCCAGTTCACTGCATCTGACGACAAGAGCGATCTTGGCCGTTACGGTATCTACGGCATCCACCACATAATCATATTCCTCAAAAGGGAAGTTGTCCGCATTGTCCGGCAGGAAGAAGGTCTTATAGAGCCTGACATCCACATCAGGATCGATATCCAGCATCCGCTCCTTCATCACTTCTACCTTGTCACGGCCGACAGTACTGTGAGTCGCTATGATCTGTCTGTTGATATTGCTCAGGCTGACCGTATCCCTGTCGATAAGGTCGAAACTGCCGACACCGCTCCGTACGAGCGCCTCGCATACATATCCGCCCACGCCACCTACTCCGAAGACAGCCACACGGGCACTCCTAAGGCGTTCTACCGCCGATTCACCTATTAACAGCTTTGTTCTCTCGAATTGATCTGACATATCTGTACTTTCCTGTCTATTATATCCGTATCCGTGTAATAAATATCCAAAGCAGACATTACATTCCCGAAGCTTACCACTTCCAGATCCAGCTTAGCTGCTATCCGCTTCATCCGCTCATCCATCACATGATATACCTTACGAAGCGGCCAGTCCAAATATGATATGTAATCGCGATCACATTGGTCCAGGCATTCGAGTTCTCTGTCGAAGGCTTTTTTATCCTGATATATCTTCTTACCGAAATCACATATTGCAAAAGAGCCCGCAACAGGAGGTACACTCTCTTCCATTCGTCTGAAGCTCGTACGTCCAAGCTCATCCGTTTCTTTAATATAGGTTGTTTTTACATTACCCGAACCGTCCGGTTCCTCCGTAAGTATTATCCCGCGTGACACCAGATGCTTCCAGACAACCGCACTTATCCTCTCATTCGAGACAGGATACATCAGTCTGTCATGTATCTCCGGAACCGTAAGTCCCAGATCTGCCAGATGTCGGACCGCATCTCCATAGGCCGCGTTATTGACAAGATCCGCAAGAGCTTCCTCGAAATATCTGTTTTTCTTCATGCATGTTCCCCATATACCTAATTACCTCCGATTACTTTATTGTGACATTCAGAGTAAATATGGCACACATAAGGCGCACCACAAGCGATCACTATCAATAACTGTTCAGAACCCCTTATTTCATTTCTGCTTTTTTGATAGTAAAGTTCGCGCTGAACACTCCTACATAATCGCCCTTACCCTTTAGGATGATCTTTGCTTTTCCGGGCGCATCATTATTGGCGTAATATATCTCGAAGTTCGATAATATCTCTTCGCCATTATTAATACTAACTCTTCCGATCTTAATGGTATAATCAACTCCCGGGGTCAGGGTTACTTTATCCCCCACGCCTCCGTGTACCTTATTCTTACCACTCTTACTGAGTTGCACCTTGGCCTTGTTAACATCCGTTTTGCCGGTACCTTCCACTACATTGTAGCTTACATTCACTGAACCGGCATAATTCTTCGAATACTTTGCCGTCACCGTTGCGATAATATCAGCCTCAGGTCCTGACAGAGTTCCCGCTCCAGAATAACTTACTGAATATTCATTGCTGTTCACGATCTGATTATCGATCACGATATAAGGCTTGGGATTGTACTTGGCCTTCTTCTGGTATACCATATCACCGACCAGTATGTAATTGGAGTCGTCATCCTTAAGCGCACCCTCAAGTGTAGGCTTTTTGACCATATATGTCGCATCACCCTCATACTTGGCACCTTTATAATTGCCTTTAAATGTGATCTTATATTTGGCCTTCTCTCCACCCTTCTTGTTACCGGAATATTTAACGCTGTAATCTTTTCCCTGAATCAGGTTCTCCGCGGTCTCATTTGCATATACCGTTATCGCCGGCTTCGCGCCGTCCTTATCATATTCCATTTCGGCAGGCGTACAAGTCACCGTAAAGGTAGCGGTCTTTAAAGGCTTGATCTTGAATGTCTTCTTAACTTTACCCTTATGACTTCCGGTACCGGTCACTAACAGTGTAACGGTTCCGGCATTAACATTATCGGAATAGCTTACCGTATACTCCGGTGTCTCTTCACCGGTTCCGTCGGTTACTATAAGGTACTCATCTACAGTCTTCGGTGTTCCGTCATAGATGAATTCACTGGGTTTTTGATCAGAGAACTTCACCTTGATGGTTGCCTTCTTGGCTTCGGCCGAAGTCACTATTTCTATGGAATCTGTAATCTCCCCACAGAAATTACCACCTTCTTTGGCCCTGATATTGACAGTCCGATCTTCTTCATTCACTTCATATGTATAATCTTTTTTATTAGTGAGCACTTTACCGTTATAAGTGACCACCGGTTTAATATCTTTAGCTTTACTACCGATCAGTCCGCCCACTTTGGCCTCGCCGATATCACGCCTATCTATAACAAAAGTTGATGTTATCGTACTTGAATAAACCCCTTTGCCCTTAACGGTAACGGTAGCTTCTCCCGCAGATTTGTTATTCTTATACGAAACAGAATAATCAACACCTTCAATCAGTAGCTTACCGCTATCTCTGACAACGGCACCAGGCTTCAAGGCGTTTCCGGTATAGGTCATATGATATACACCGGCTGCATCCTTAGCCAATTCACTGTCATCCAATTCAACCAAAATACCTTTTTTGAACAGTGTGAAAGTTATCTTACCCGTTTCCCCCGGAATCTGTCCGGTAGCAGTCGCCACACTGTTATATGCCGTGGTAAACACAAGCTGTGCGCCGTAACCTCCCGGAATGAATGTCTCCCCTGAGGGTGTCATCATAGATGACTCGATCGATGTCCCCAGATAACCTCTTGATGATTCAGGGTAAGTAATGATCTGATATCTCAACGCAATATCCTGAGTCTTCTTAAGATCCACAAGACCGGTTACCCTATCTGTGTATGCCCCATCCGCATTCTTATTGGCCCACGCGCCTTCAAGAGTATCCGTATAGACCTTAAGTTCAACATACGGCAATATATACTCGGGAATAAGCTCGGCAGCTTTTGCAGTAACCTGATCGGCATCACCCGTGAAGGTTGTGAATATCTCTCCCGACGTGTCCATCCAGCTTCCGGTCCTGAACCGGCCGCTGCCGTCCTGATCCGAGACATTAACTCCGGCGAGTACAGTACCGTCTATAGTATACTTATCATCGACTTTGGTAAGCTCCACATTCTGTCCGTTAATTACCACGATAAGCTTATCTCCCGACGGTTCCGTATATTCTCCGACATTGATCTCTACGCTATCTGATGTAAGTGAGGTCCCTGCTGCCTTCACCCGGATGTCATATGTTCCGGGAGCAAGTCCGGTTATATTATCACCGGTAACGGCAGTCCATGTCATCTCCTCCGTTTTCTTATATTCCATGGTAGGATCCACACCCGTGATCATTCCGTTATTATTGCTTACGGTTGTACAATCCTGCTTCTGCAACATTCCTATTACAGCTGCTCTTGTAATGAATACTACCTTTTTCGCACTCTCCGAACCGTTCTCACCCTTTTGTGTGACAGTAAGAACACCGGGAACAACACCTGTCAGTTCCTGAGTGGTGCCCTCTGCGGTAAAATCTACCGGGCTTAAGTTAATATCAGGTTGCTGTGCGGGTTCGTTCCCCTGCCTTCCATTCGTGAACGGTTCAATGGATACCGCATAATCTTCTCCGCTTATCAGTCCCGTCAAGGTGCCGCTATTATCCCCGGTTGCAACAAATGACACGCCTGTCATAATCTCAAGATTGAAGAAGTCTTCATTATTATCCGCTTCAACCGAATTCTTAGTCCAATGTGCCGTATACGATCTGGCCCCTGTCTCATCGGCTTCTATTCTGTCCACACGCTTTGACTGACTGTCAAACCAACCGTCAAATGTATAGCCTTCACGACTGACATCAACCGGAAGAACAGCGCCCGTTAAATAGAAGTACATGGACACATTATCATTACCTATACTGCCTCCGGCAGGATCCAGAGAAACATCATACGACGCAGGCTTATACAGAGCCCGAACTGTTACATCATGATCGGGCATAGTGAATATGGTAGTCGGATCAGTGTCATCCGCTGTTGTCACATCGGCACTGTCCCATCTGTCAAAGACATATCCGTTCTGAGCTTCACCTGCCGTAAGGGCAACGTTAACTCCGGAAACTGCAGTCCGGCCATCCTCACTGTCAGGAACGTCAGCCGTCACATTATCACTTGCAGTAATTGTATGCGGAGTATCATATTCTTCGAATATCGCGCGATAATCAGCATCACCCGTTACGGCTGTAAGTCTTGGTGACCATCCGGCGAATCTGTACGGAGTATCTTCCTCATTCATACACATAAGGGTTTCATTGCTCTCATACACAGGGAAGGTTCCGGCCTGCACTTCTTCCACAGTGCCCACGATCATCTCCTCTCCCGCATCATCATAAGAGATAAAGTTGACCGTATAGGTATTAGGAAGCCACTGTGCATACAATGTAATATCCGTTGCAATATCGGCACTTACGCCGGCCGAATAAGATTCTCCGGTTCCGTCCGGTTTCGTATTCCATCCATCGAATGCATAGCCCGTTCTCGTATATGCACACTCCGGCAATACCGGAGCCGCGCCCTCAAAATCCTCCATCTGACCGGTTCCGCCATTACCTTCGAAACCAATTATGACAGATGTGTCTGAATCTTTCTGCCATACGGCATAGAGCACAAGATCACTTTCAACTGCTGCCTTATCGGCATAAGAGGTTCCGGTATTGTCAGCTGCGGTATTCCAGTTCTTGAATATATACCCTTCTCTGACAAACTCACATTTCGGAAGCTTTCCACCATTCTTAGCTATACTAACCGTCTGAACATCGGCCGTTGCGCCGCCCGGAATAAGTACAACCGTATAAGCATCTTCCGATATAGCTTCTTCCCCTTCGTCAAAGCCGAGCTCATTACCTTCATCGGTCTCATTGCCTTCTCCCGCAACAACGCGGTCACCGGCAATTTCCATCGTTGTGACAGGCTCGCCCGTCACGGCCATGGTCTCAAAACTGTCCGCTTCTTCCGTGAAGATCATCAACCTGCTGTTGTATTCGCCTCCGATAGAATCGCTGCTGAAAGAAGCCGTCACCTCACCGTTGCTGAAGGATTCCTCTATCACGGAATCCTTGCCTATGCCGGCAATCCCTCCCGCATAAGTATGGGTCAGGGATATCGAACTAATACCGACATTGGCCTGATTATCAGACTCTGTGATATATCCGCTCTCTATACGTCCCGCTATTCCTCCTGCTCCGCATAAGATACCATCCGATGCGGCAGGCTCATTGACCGTAATCGCACCCTTATTAATACAATATTCAATGTACGAACCAAAAGCGACACCGACTATTCCACCCGTATCGGCAGCCGATGAAGAAACAGCTTTTTCGTTGATACAGGCGCTGATGAATCCATGACTTGTTCCGACTATTCCGCCCGTTGCTTCATATCCTGTTCCGTTTATTACTCCATTATTGGTCGAGATATTGACAAAGCCTCCGAGATCAAGTCCCACAATACCTCCGGTCGACCGTGCATTATTGGTAATATTGCCATTATTGGTACAGTCCTCGATAGTGGCGCCGTTACCAAGCGTTCCAAGAATACCACCCAGATTACTGCCGCCGTTCTGCAATCCGGCATTGTTGGTACAATGGTAGATGAAGCCCCCTTTGTAACATATACCCGCTATACCGCCTGCATTAAGGCTGCCCTTTACTATACCCGAATTCTCACAATCTTTTATCGTAACCTTACGCACAGATCCGGCGATACCACCGATATCACTGCCGCTTCCGTTAATCTCTCCCTTATTGTCACAAGCTGTGATCGAAGCGGCGCAATCTCCGGTCACACCGCCCACATGCGAAGTACCGGTGACACTTCCGTCATTAATACATTTAACAGCCATTCCGAAGGTTGTACCGGCTATACCACCCGTATACTTCTTACCTGCGACCGTACCCTTATTATTGCAGTTAACGACAGTACTTCCGATGCGGCCCGCAACACCGCCCGTATATATGCTGCCGCTCTCCACACGACCGTTATTGATGCAATCCGACATGGTTCCGCTAACTGCCCCGGCGATACCTCCGGTATATTTATCCCCGTCTGCGGTACCTTCGTTCCTGACATTGGCCCCATTAACACAGTCCGATACCCTGGCTGCATATCCGACCACTCCTCCTATATGACATACACTGCGATCTGTCTCACGTCTGCTGCCGACAACAGTACCCAAGCTCCCATTTATGCAGCCGCTGACAGAGCGATCCGCCTTACCTGCAACTCCGCCTATATATTCGATACCTTCCACTTCGCCGCTGTTAGTACAATCGGCCACATCCAGTGAGGATCTGCCTGCAATGCCGCCGACATACTCAACACCCGTCACCGACGCATTATTACAACAATCCTTGATGCCCTTTATGCTTCCGGCTATACCGCCGACATAACGATCTCCGATAACAGGGCCATTGTTCTCAAGGCCGCTCAGGCTGCAATATGACAGACCAACGATTCCTCCTGTCATATCCCCGATGCCTTCGACTCTTCCCATGTTACTGCTGTAGATGATGCTGCCGTCTTCATCCACAAATCCGGCTATACCTCCCGTAATGTCATGTCCGGCTACGGAAGATACTGCTTCGGTTGTCGCGCATTCGGATATTGTTCCACCTTTTACCTCACCTGCTATACCACCGGTTAGCAGATTGCCCGCAACCGTTCCGGAATTGATACCGCCGTTCAATGACGATCCGCTCAATCCACCGACGATACCTCCCGTGCATACATCGCCGTTTACCGTCCCTTCATTGGTAAGTCCCACAAGGATTCCGCCGGAACAATAACCTACAACGCCTCCGTACATATTATTGGTATATCCGTGATAGAGCTTACCGTTGGCATGGTCAAGCACACCGTCGGCATGTGATTCGCCAATATAGCTTACACTACCGCTGAAGTTACAGCCACTGACCATAACAGCCGAACCTGAAACTCCTTCATATGAACCGAACTTCCCGATATCACCATCCGATATCTCAGGCACGCCATCTACCCAGCCGACAATACCGCCGACGCCCATTCCTACGCCCTTTACATCAGCATCGCTTCGACAATCTGTAATCATTCCGTTAAGCAGATCGGAGCCTGAGATACCGCCCACATAACTGTTACCGGTCACGATGCCCGCAAACGAACAATTCTCTATGATACCGTAATTGGTTCCGACTATACCTCCGACATGATCTCCGCCATGCACTTCACCTTCTACATTAAGGTTCTTCACAATACCGGTCAGCATACCGAACAGACCCTGATGATCAGCTGTTCCGGCATTAATATTAAGACCGCTTATGGTATGGCCGTCACCGTCCAACACACCGTCAAAGGGAATAGATCCCGTACAGCCGGCAGGCATGTCATATGATATATCATCATAAGGAAGATCCGTCAGATCTATATCATTGACAAGCTTAAAATTCACTCCATGATATGAGAGCCCTTCATTAACGTTATATGCCAGTTGAAACATCTGAAATCCGTTAGATATCTCATACGGAATATCATCCGTACCTTCTCCGGGCAATTCGAATCCCGCATATATACCGTCACTGTATACGGCCATCTCACCGCTTACCGACAGTTCGGTACTGTCATCTGACAATTCCTCCGCCCTGGCAGTGGTATCCTCTTCAGTAATATCTTCTGCGGTGATATCCTCAACAGTAATATCCTCAACAGTAATATCCTCAACAGTAATATCCTCTTCAGTGATATCTTCGGCAGTGATATCTTCTTCATTGTTATCCTCGGTGTCGATATCCTCTGCGATGATATCTTCTTCGGTGTTGATATCCTCTGTGGCGATATCCTCTTTACTAACATCCCCTTTGTCGATCTCTTTCTCCGGAATATTCTCCTTAGCTTCCCTCATTCCCGAAGTTTGACTGATAATCCCTTCAGCATTATCGCTACCCACTTTGGCCGCATACGCTTCCGCAGGCATGGTACTTACCAACAAGATAAGACTTAGCAAAAGTGCCATAGACTTCATGAATCTGTTCTTCATTCTGCGATCCATCTCAATTCCTCCTCTACATGACCGTTTGAACCTTTTCGCTCGATTTATATTTATCAATGATAGAACCAAATCAAGTAGGGTGCACCCTACTCGATAACAACGCTGTTGTCCACCTCAAAGCTTTCGTTATAGTAACACTAATCTCCGTTTTGAACAGCAATTCCTTCCAAATATCAGGTACAACATTATATTATTATACCATTACAGAATTATGATATAAAGACAATTCAGAAACAGCAACGGAAACCGACACTATCCGCGTTACTGTTCACAGGTGTCTGTCCGCTACAGGAAATATATTCACTGAAACGGCGCTCTCGCTCCGATGTGAGCGTAGCGGACACTAAGCTCGGCTTTGCCTCGCTAAGTGCCGACGCCCACATAGGCGTTTCTTGTGAATATATTTCCTGTAGCTATTTACAAAAACACGGGTGCGAACAGTAACCTGTCCGCTTTTTGGCCATACGCAACGGTCTCTGCATATATACTCCGCCACAACTTAAGTATTTACATCCGCATACTTCAAACATATAATAGGAGCATCGCCGACCATTGCAATAATACGAGGTTCTTATAATATGAATATTTATCTGAATATATTCAGTCTGATGATATATCTTATACTGGGATGCATACTTGTAATAGGGAATAAACGCCGAACATCAGTCACTTCGGACGAATACTTCCAATCCCTCAACTCTCTCAGGGGACTGTTTGCGATCGAGATCGTGATCGGACACTGCGTCCGATACGAGAGTTCATTGTTGACGCCTTTGGGCAACTTCATGCTCATCAGCGTGGGATTCTTCTTCTATGTATCCGGTTTCGGTCTGGCAAGATCATATCACACCAAGCCCGACTACATGAGAAGCTTTATCCTACACCGCTTTCTTCATCTTATATACGTAGCAGTTATTGCACTGTTGATCACAACAGCGGTCGCCCTATTAAGTCCGATATATACCGGTTACAGGGATATTCCGACTACCCCCGCACTCTTCCTCAGTGCTGTCAGGTTCCGCACCAATTGGTACGTACGGGAGCTTCTGATATTATATCTGTTATTCTACCTGATATACCGCTTTTTTGCGAAAAAGAGGTTGACCTTACTCAGCTGCTCTATGATAGTTCTCGCCATCATCCTATATACAACGGGATATACGAGATGCTTTCTGGCAAGCATGATATGCTTCCCGCTCGGAATCTTCTCATATGAGAATTACGACCGGATCAGGGCCTTCCTCAGCACCCTGCGCGGCAAATTGATCAGCCTGCTCATCCTCATCGCAGGTTTCGCCCTGTCCTACCTTAATTACGAAGTTCTGCTGAACATCTCCTTCCAGTCAAGCGAAGGGATAAAGGCAATCTTCAACAATGTACTGTGCCTTGGATTCACAGGTCTTCTATGGATCTTCCTTGACAATTACAAGCCCGGCAATTCTATCCTTAAGTTCCTGACCCGGATATCAACCGAGATATACTTCATGCAGTTCATCTTCATTGCCATCGCCGAAGAGATGAAACTTGCCTATCCTGTCAAGATCATCATGGTAGTTGGCATGGATATTCTGGTATCGCTGCTGTGGAATATGACAGAAAAGAGACTAAGACACAGGTAAATATGAGCTTGTGAAGAGCAGTATACGGCCGGCGGCCGTATCGCTGTCGAGCAAGGCCAAAAGCCCTGCTCGATGTCCGTTGGCCGTCTGACTTGCATACTTGTTCAAGCACAGTATGCAGTTAACAAAAAAGAGCGAAGTCTTTCGCCTATCAGGCTAAGACAGTCGCTCCTTTTTTATATTATCTTATCAGGAACCGGTTCCGGAATACTTGCTGACGCCATGCATCCAAAAACGATATGATATATAGAAGAACAGTATCCCGTATATCGGCGATATCCATGTGAGCACCGCTACCTCTGCGGGACGTACCAGCAAAAGGCTCGGATAATATGCTATAAAGGCTATCGGTATAATAAAGGTGAATAAGAATCTGAAGCCTTTATTGAATATTGTCACAGGATATTTGGCATAATCCCTGAACTTGTTGACCGTACCGATAAGGAAACCGGTATTGATCAGATAGAAGCAGGATGCCGCCGCAAAGTTCATGATCGCTATGAAGAACAGACTGGCTGCAAACAATGCCACAATTAATTTGATCATACTTAAGAATGTCAGCGGGATCCCAAGCTTATTCCAACTGTATATAAGCGTAAGTATCCCCATGCCCAGCTGTCCCAGCCCCTTGATATCGAATATCTCCGATATATAATAGAAAAAGATGTTGATCGGTCTGAAACAGTATTTGATAAAATCTCCCCGGCGTACGTACATTGACAGGTTCCAGTTATTCTCGAACAGACACTGCATAGGGGTCAGAGCGATCAGTGAGAAACCGTATAAGAATAACATCTCGTAATAACTCCATCCGCATACGCTGTTAAAATTCTGAAACATGATATAAAAGGCCATTATCTCAGCCACATTGGTCAATATCATGCCAACCATCGAAATGATAAAGTCCGAGCGATAACTCATCCTGCTCTTGATATCCTGCCCAAGGATCTTCACATATATCTTCAAATAAAACGTTATTTTAGCCATGTTTAACTCCTCCGTAACTACTTGATATCAACCGCCATTGACGGTTATCACCCTTTCCGACAGCTTCCAGAATATTTTTCCTATAATGATCATAACTATCACCCAGATAAGCTGGTTGAGTAACATTCTCCCAACTTCACATGTCGGAATGTCATTATGGATCAAAAGCGTCAACGGCGTATTATAGATCGCGTGAAATGGCAGGAACATAACTATCTTATGCAAGGTCTCCGGAAAGAAAGCCAGAGGGACTGTAGCACCTGACAGGAATGTCACTAAGATCTGTTTCATAATATTAATGCCCCACACCGAATGTGTATAGAGACAGATCGTACCTACAAAATAATCAACCGCGAAGTTGATCAGACTGCCGAGTATAACAGCAACCAAATAATACAAAAGGTTTATTCCCATTGGGATCGCCCAGTCTGTTACGATCTGAACGATAAAAAATGTTGGGATAAATGTCACTACAAAATTAAACAGATTGCCACCGGCTATCAAAAACAACTGAAAAGATTCATAAGACATGGGCTTGATCAACTGAATGACAATATCCCCGTTCTGTATTCCTCTTCCCATCTCCCACACCAGATATGCCTCCATAAAGGAGAACTGGGCAGAAGCCAGCACCAGATAGATCATGGTGTCCGCGAAAGTCATTCCGTTCACCGTCGGCGTGTCCACGGAAGCATAAATTGCCTTCCACAGATTGTAAATGATGATCAGATACATCATATTACCGAACAACATGACCAACACGCTCATCCTATACTGCATAGACTCCAGTACGGATGATTTCATTAAAGTCAAGTATGCTTTCGGATTGAAAGCATGAAATGTTTTTGCCTGCTCGTTCACTATTTCGCTCCTCCCTGATGGTTCTTCATAGAACTCATTTCATTTCTCACCGTCATGATCACATCTTTCGTGTCATGATCACATCTTTTTCGTCATGATCACATCTTTTCCGTCATGATCACATCTTCTCCGTCGTGATCACATCTTTTCCGTCATGATCACATTTTCCTTATCATCATATATTCATCCAACAGGGTTCCGTCTTTCAGGCGGATCGCGTCCGGGCGCACGCCCGTGATCCGAAATCCCATCTTTTCATACAAAGCTCTTGCTCTTGTATTACCCTCCACAAACTCAAGTTCCAGTTGCATCTCTTCCGGTCTGGTCTGTGCGATCCGAATCATTTCCTCAAACATCTTCGTTCCGATCCCCTGATTCCAATATTCCTTACAAAGCGCGATGGCTACACTTGCCCTGCCTCCCGGGATCTTATGCAATCAATAGTTTCCTCTCATGATCGATCCGCAGCAATTAATTCATATCCTCCGCCGTAATGGGATAGGACTCATATCGATCCGAAGTCCATTTGCGGAAAGTCTCCTCATCCTTACACCATGATAAAAATGTCTTCGCGTCACTTTTTTATACGGTCGTAAATACATGAATTCATCCTCACAATATTCCGCTAATTGCGAAACTCATAATTCCGCAGTCTTAATTGTGCAGCTTATACCATCTTCTCCGGTAATCCCCAATATCATATCCGGTATCACTTTGCACCTGCCATGCTCATATTGTAACTGTTCTTCCTCGGTATGACCCACAAGTGCAACCCCTGATGCAGAATTGTCCGATACTACTAACAGTGCCACTCCCGGAACCTCCATCAGATCCGCCATGAGATAAAAAGAAGCGGTCTCCATCTCGATCAGATCCGTTCCAAATTCCTTGATCTCATCTAAATGACTATACTCCAATGCCACGGAATCCGTACAGAACACGGAAGCTTTTTTGATCGTGTGGCCTCTTTCATCCCCCAGTTTGATGACTTGATCTATGTACTTTTCATCCGGATACACCCTCTCAAAGGGAACAAAATCTCGCAAAGAATCCTTCAGATAAGTATTCGCCATTCCACCGGAAATACAAAACTTAGGTGTACAAACATCGCCCAATGAGAATTCTTCTTTCAATGCTCCCACCGCACCGGTAAATATCATTTTCTTGATCTTTAATTCCGCACATATTGCCATATGATCTATGGTGTTACCGGCGGAAGATCCTGTTCTGATCCATGCAATCGTCCTTCCATCCTTTTCCACCAAATATCCGGCAGTGTATGCACCTTCCCTCAGTGTAGTCACCTTGCAATACTCATCCATATGCAGTTTATATGGTGAGTAACCGGGGGCCACCACTAACGCATCGTACACACAATCATTAGAAAAACCAAACACCTGGAAAGCTAAATTTTCCGAATTGTACTTGTGAAAATTATCTATAATGCGTTGCATTCTCTCTTTCATAATCCACCTTCCTTTTTATCCTTACCATGTTCTATTGTTGATTTCTAAATCAATAATATTGCTTCCTGATCTTCCGCATTTCGGCCCACACATTATCTCCGTAATTGCTGACCAGCACAGAGATCATCTGATTATTGGGGTTATACTCCGACAGGAAGCACACGCCGGGATCACAGCCCTGAAAATAGGGAATATCCCTTCCCTTTTCGTTCTCTATGATCCAGACGCCAAACCCGTAGTAACCTTCCTCCGGATCCTCTCCGTCACCGCTCTGCTTGCTGAGCATTTGATCTACCAGCTCCTTAGAAATCAGGTCCCCTTCCACCAAATGCTTCCAGAAGCTTACAATATCCTTTACATTGATATAGGCACCACCTGCTCCAGTCCCTTTGGCATCCACCGAAAAAATATTGGTACGAAAATCCTGCGTATCCTCGCAGTATATGTAGTGATTGGCGCATTTGGCAGGCAGCTTATCCAATTCATAGTATCCTGTAGATCGCATGTCGCACACATCAAAAATGTTCTTCTTTAGATATTCATCAAATGCCATCCCGGTAATCCGCTCTATGATCATGGCCAGCAAAACATAACCTGTATTGTTGTATTGAAAGCGCTCTCCTTTTTGATACATCATTGGTTTGTTAATAAAAAGCGGGAGCAGATCACTGTTCTTTCTGATCTTATAATTAGGAAAATCCACCCACAGCTCCTCGTACTCTTCCATCACACTTTCATCAAAATAATCCGGTACCCCGGAGGTATGATTCAACAGCTGCTCCACTGTCACATCCGGATCGATCTGATGTAGATCGATCTCCAAAAGTTTTCCAAGGGTATCCTCAAACTGAAGCTTCCCCTGCTCGATCAACTGCAAAATTTCCACTGCCACAAACACCTTTCCAGCAGATGCACTGGCAAATCTGGTTTCCAACGTGTTGGGAATCTGATTGGCCAGATCAGCGTAACCGGTGGCACTTTCGCACAGCACCTCGTCCTCCCGGATTACATATACATTTCCCCTGAAATCAGGGTTTATCAAATCTTTTATTTCCATATTAACTGCCTCCCCTTACCCATAGTCCTTACTTTTCTTTCACAATTTCCACTACTTCAATCATTCCGTCCACCAGAATCTCCCTGACAGCCGCTTCGTCTCCCATTCCCAAGCACTGCCAGTATTTTTCTGCCAGCTCCCGCAGCGCCACTTTGGTGTGATGTTACAATTCTTCTCCGTCAAACTGCTTCGGGGCAGCATATATCTTCTCCACCAACTCTTTTTTCTCCATCACTCAGGCATACACGCCGCTGTGGTGGTTTTCATCAAAAATTATCTGCTGACCCAGATGCATGGGTCTCTCCGTGACCACGTGAAAGAATTCCATGATATTTAACTCCTTCCTCTCTTCGTTAATTCTTCCTGTCATCCTTTATGGCCGCATACCACACATGATCACAAATCCCCAGATTATTACGTCCTGCCTGGCGCAGTATACCTTCAAGCTTCATACCGGCTTTCTCCATGACGCGTCCTGATTTTGGATTATTGACATCATGACAGGCAGCGACTCGATTCAGGCCAACTTCGTCAAACAGATAATCCATCACTGCCCTAAGTGCTTCCGGCATGATTCCCTGCCCCCAGTAAGTCCTGCTCATGCAGTATCCCATCTCCGCGGCATCTATTTCTTCCTTCAAGTGCACCACAGAAATATTACCGATAGCAGTTCCTGAACTTTTCAGCTCGATGACCCAGTTAAAATAATCGCCCTCCTCATACCTGGAAATCCAATCTTGAAGAAGCATACGGGTAATATCCACACTCGGATGAGCGGGCCATGTGAGATATTTGGTAACCTCCGGATCAGATGCCCAATGATTGTACATATCTTCAGCATCTTCCATCACATACCTTCTCAAAATCAATCGTTCGGTTTCGATTCTCTTGGTTCCTAATTTCTTCAACTTGTCTTCCTCCTCCAAAGTGCCTTGTGTCCTTACCTCGCCAATTCCACCAGTCTGTCATCTTCGCAGGGAACCACTACATCGATGCCTCGCAAGTAACTATCCCTGCAGCATTTTGATCATGATCGCCTGCAATGCGGCGGTGCCATAGACTTTTCCCTGCATCCTCTCAATTCTTCTTTTCTATTTTCAGTTCCAGGCAATTCCACTCCTGTCCCAATACCGAATATACTTCCCTATCCTCCAGTGGGATATCTTCAAATCCAACCGCTTTATAACAGTAATAGGCGGATGGATTATTCTCGAACACCCCAAGCGTTGCCTTGTTGGCACCGTAGATTTCAAAGGCAAATCGCAGTCCCAGTTTCAACATTTCCTTGCCATAGCCCATACCGCGTTTTGCGGGATCCACAATTACAAATCCGATCCGTAAAGTATCGAAGTTTTCCTCCGGAAGACGCATATTGAAAAATCCCACCGGTTCTGAATCTTCAAAGGCCACAAAGGGCATTGCGCCAAGTACCACATTGAACTGTTCCTCTGTCAGCGGGTATTTCCCCAGCACTCCTGCCGTCCATTTATAAAAAGCCTCTTCCTCCCTACACCAGGAAAGAATGGTTCCTGCATCCTTTTTGTTATAAGGTCTCAATCGTAACATATTCCTTACCTCCGTTATACTTTTCCTTCGTAAATTTTCTTAATGACACTCTCCGTGGAAATCTCCTCAAGACGCACATCCCGAATCTTGATCTGCTCCTGCAAGAAACTTAGAACCTTCATCAGCGAAATCTGTGATTCATCGATCAGTATACTGATCCACTCATCTTCCCGATCAAAGGAAAAAATAACATCAGGGAACTGTTCCTCCAAATGCGTCTTTACACATTCCATTTGCTGCTTCTGTAATTCCTCGGACACTTCCACATTTCTCTTGTTCAGATTCAGTTTCAGCGTACGATATGCACCGAAAAAATTCTTAAGATGATCGATATCATTATCGTAGAGCATGGTTCCTTTATCAATGATGATGATCCTCTTACAGAGCGCATCCACATCTCCCATATCGTGGGTAGTAAGTATTACTGTTGTATTTTTCTCCTGATTCAGCGATGCGATCAATGTTCGTATCTTGGCCTTCATGGACACATCCAATCCGATGGTGGGCTCATCAAGGAATACCACCGGAGGATTGTGCAGGAATGCTGCCAGAATATCGGAAAGTGTTCTCTGTCCCAGTGACATCTGGCGCACCGGTTTACCCAGCAGATCGTCCAGATTGATCATAGATCTGTACAGTTCCATCATTTCCTTATAATCCTGATCACTGATGCGATAGATATCCTTCAGGATCTTAAAAGATTCCACCAGCGGCAGAGACCACCAAAGCTGGGAGCGCTGTCCAAATACTACTCCGATATTCTGAGAATTTGCCTCCCTGTTCTTGTAAGGCACTCTTCCGTTTACCAGAATCTCTCCGGAGGAAGGCTCCAATACGCCGGTCATCATTTTTATAGTGGTGGATTTACCCGCACCGTTGGGTCCAAGATATCCCACGATCTCTCCCGGCACGATCCCGAAGGATACGTTATTCACCGCCGTGATCGTCTTATAATCTCTTGAGAACATATCACGAAAGCTCCCTTTCAAGCCTTCATGTCGATTAAGGATCTTAAATTCCTTACACACGTTGTTCAATTCAATAATATTATTCTGTTCACTCACTTTTTCTTCCTCCTCTATAAACATCTGTCTTTTGCGCAAGTGCTCATCCTTAGCGGAGCTTTTTTGTGTAATAGGAATTAGGAATTGCTTCCTATTACATAAAAAAGCTCCATGGATATTCATATCCACAGAGCGAATAGACAAATCAAAGATACGATTCTCTTCTGACAGTAATGTCAATCACTGAATACAGATAGAGAATCCCATCGCGCTCTGTTAATATGGCAGACATAGTTAATATCTGTCACCGAATATATCTTATGTGTCCCATTATAATTCACGACCTTAATTCTCATACCGTACTCCTTTCTCCAAAAAAATAATGAGGTCTGATAGAATTGTTTGTAAGTATACGAAACGTTTTTATCGTTGTCAATACTTTTTCTATAATTTACAAAAAAGAATGTCGCTTGCGACATTCTTGCGCCGAGCGCGGATGCTTTAGCATCAGCTACCTTTCGCGCGAGTGCGCATCCTTAGCGGAGCTTTTTTGTGTAATAGGATGCAATTCCTATTACACAAAAAAATGGCAGGAACAACATACTACTGTTACTCCTGCCATATCTTACTATTTCGTATCACCCATAAAGAACAAAGCGACCGTCCCCGGGCCCGCATGTCCGCCGATCACAGGTCCGAGGCAATTGATCAATATATTCTTCTTGCCAAACCGTCTCTCTACCTCATCGGCTACAAACTGCGCATCCTCCGGGCAATCACCGTGACTTATAAAAACAGTATCATTCTGATCGGCAAAGCTTCCCATCCTTCTCTCCATATCATCAACGAGGGCCACCAGAGATTTCTTCCTGCCCCTGACATTCCTTAAGGGTGCAAGCTTGCCTTCCAAGTCCACATGCAGTATAGGCTTCACACCCACTATCGTTCCGATCAGAGCCGAAGTCTTAGACAAACGTCCGCCTCTGTAGAGATGATTAAGATCATCGACAGTGAACATATGCACGAGATTATTCTTATTGGCTTCCAGCCAGTCCTTCGTCTCATGCAGACTCTTACCCGCATCTCTCATACCTATCGCATAATGCAGCAGCAGCCCATGCCCCATGGAAGCTGCAAGTGAATCAACTACCTGGATATCCACGTCAGGATATTTCTCCTTAATATCCTCAGCGGCAAGTCTGAAGCTGTTATATGTACCGCTCATACCTGACGAAAATGCGAGCACAAGTATCTCCCTGCCATCCGGAATCGCAGCCTCAATAGCTTCAAAAGCTTCTTCCGGATTGACCTGTGATGTTGAAGGAATAGTACCCGTACGTACAAGCGCATAGAAATCATCCAATGACATTGAACGTTCTCCGCCATATGTCACTCCATCTATCGTATACTTAAGATTCACAACCTTGACATTATGCTCACGGGTATATGCTTCCGGCATATCCGTCGTGGAATCTGTGATTATCTGAAACATCAATTCCTTCCTCCTTTAAACAGCGTCCGCATCTTCTGACGAACAGCATATTCTATCATCCATTTACCGCTTCTGTTAAATCTGAAGTAGTAGGAATTGTCAACAAGCTCTCTTTCCTTCGAAGTGTCATCTGTGACACTTGTGTCATATAATTTGATCTGGTCGCCTTCGATCCCGAGAATGACATTCATCTCATGGGGACGGCACTCCAGCGCAAAAGATCGCATAACCTTATAAGGCAAGTCTTTTTTTGATAAAAGATATCTGCGTTTCCCTGTATTCTCCCTGGCTCCGTATATGCTCACGCACAGATCTTCCTCGTCAACCGACAGATATCTGCCAAGGCCTGCATATTCAAAGAATGCATCATAAAAGACATCACCCTCACTCGCCGGAATGAGATTAAAACGCTCTCCGCATCCCATATTCATCGGCACCTGATAGATACTGGTATGATCCAATGTATGAACGCCCTCATCGGCGAAGCAGGTACTGAAAGATGTATATGGATATACAAATACCTTTTTCTCTTCAATACAATAAGCTATATGATACTTAAGCCATGAGGATTCCGGCCATTTCCTTACTGTAGCCGGGACATCATCCGACATAGGGCGGTCTTTATTCTCCTCATACCAGGCCATGAATTCCTTCCACCTGTTACGAAGCCACACCTGTCCCCATGACTGCGCCATATTCATAAAATATACATCATATCTGCCTTTAACAGGATCAAAGGGAAGATTCTTCTGATAATTCCAAAGATGAGTATACAGAGATATACCTGCAACCTTCTCATCATCATAATAATAATCCACTGTCTGCTTCATGTAATTATAGAAGCCCTTAGCCGGCAGGATATCATCCTCAAATACTGCGACCGCATCGAGATCATATTGCTCCATATAGGAACCGCACTTTATTATATGCTTACGAAGTCCGAGATTAACAGACTGGTATTCTACTGCCTTTTCGCCATGGGGCCAAACAAAGCCCTCCGCCAGTTCATATACATCATCATTGCCGCTGTGATCAATGCTGATTATCAATGTAACACAATCTCCACCGTAATCCGCTGCCGACAACGCTTCAAGAAGTCTTCTCATACTTCCCGTTCTGTTATATCCGATCGCAATTATCCCAAGTCTGTTCATTAAATCTCCCGACCACTTCGAAGCTTCTTAATATCATTAAAAAGATGGGCATTGGCTTCTAACCAGGCCTCTTCTCTGTCCCACCACTTATGCTCAAGAAGCCATTCTATATCTTCATCATCAAATCTGTATCTGATCACCTTAGCAGGCACACCACCGACAACGGCATAAGGAGGAACATCCTTAGTCACTACAGCGCCGGCGCCGATGATCGCCCCGTCTCCTACAGTGACCCCTGCAAAGATCTTAACTCCGTCACCGATCCAGACATCATTGCCTATTATATTAGCAATGCGTTCTTTCTCATCGATCCATTTTATCTCATCGAAACTGTTACCGGTATTGATCCTCCATTTATTCGCCGGATAGGACGAATAAAACATCGGTGAAGTCGATACCCATTCTCGCGACGGATGCTGTCCGATGATATTAATGACAGAATGACCGATAGAACAGAATCTTCCGATATCAGTATTCATTAAAACAGAGCCTTTGCAGATATAAGATCCTTTACCGACTCTGCACTCCGTCAGATCACCATAGACAGCAGTATGCGCTTCCAATACGGAACTGTGAAGGTCACCTGCAACATAACTTCCGGAAGCTATATCTGTCCAATAATCGATCCGTCCTTTTCTGCCGAACTTAACTTCCCCGAACAGACGATACTTTACCTTCTTATATTTTGCCAGTATCATACGTCCGAGCTTAATGAAGATATTATTGGATGTAGCGAAGTTAATATTCATTATCCAAAGCCTCAGATCCTTCCATACGGATCGATCCATGATCAACGTCAGTATCAAAGATTAATATACCACGAGTAAGGAGATTTGTAAAAATAAAACAGTGGATCGCTCCACTGTTTATCCGCCATTATTCATTGGCATATATCTCAAGTTCGGCAATCTGCCCGCCGCCGGCGCCTGTATTGCCCGTAAAGATAAGACGCAGCTTCATTGCCCTGATCTCTTCAAATTCCAGCACAAGTTCATTGCCTGTTAATGGATCAAAGTCATAGGTCTGCTCAGGCAAAAGCCCGACATAATCCCCGCCGTCCGTACTGACTTCCACGCTGAAGGTCTGCTTGCGGGCTCCCCAGATAGTCTTGGGACACAGCAGCAGCTTAATGGCATGGATCCGATGAGGCTCATCGAATTCGGCCGTAAAGATATTCGGATAAGCATCAGCTTCACCTTCCCAATATGACGGTCCGTCAGTCTTACCGTCTTTTGCCTTACCGGGAGGATATACATCATTGAATCCATTGGCATCAAAACGGGCAAGTTCAGAGATATTGACCCCGTCCGGCACTACCGGTACGAATGCCTCTCTTACGAATCTCGCCGGCGTGATGCTCTCTGTCTGATCGGGAGCTTCTACAACAGTCACCTCTCCATATTCAGTTTCACCGGCATAGGAGCGCATGTCCCATACGATGCCCCATATGACTATCGCCGATAATGACATTAGTGTCATAATTATGATCCCTGTTTTTTTCATACTCCCTCCGATAGATTGATCTATTCGAACTTAACGCTTCCTACCGTATTCTCACTGATCTTGATCTTAGCTTCGTCAGCATCCCTAACCTCATTTCCGAACATAACAAGCCCCTTAACGGTCACATCATCCACTATATGTTCAGCGTCGAAGCCTGCAATTCGCGAATACTTGTCATTACCTTCCATAAAGTTGACATTCTCAAGGCTTACTCCCCTGATCTGTCCTCTTTCAGGAGTCGATGACCAGTTATTATTCTGCACAACGCCTATGTCGATGAGATAAGGCAGATCACTGTCTCCGCTTCCGACTTCTTCATGCTCCACCACGATATTCCTAAACAGGATATCTTCCACAAGCGCATCATCTGCGTTATGAACCGATATAACAGGCTTATGATAATTGTTAAGAACAGTGATATCCTCAAAAGTGACATTGGTTATAGTTGCGTTAGGTTTTTTACCTTTATTGGTCTCGAACCCTATCTCCATTGACTGAGCAAGATCTGTCCATAACTGCATATCTCTGAAAACAATATCGTCACTGTTAAGATCGTAATTCTTAACTACAAGAGAATCATCCCACGACCGCACAAAGCAGTTGCTGATCTTATAATGAGCGCACGACTGGATACTCATACCGTCGCCGTTTGGCCTTGAAGATATGATGCGAAGTCCGTCTATCACACCGTCTTCACAATCGTAGGCTTCAACGACCCATGCATTGGAATTAAGCACAACGATATCCCTGATCTCAGTTCCTTTACAATGCCCGAACTTTAACGGAACATAGGCCTCTCGCCCCTTCCAGCACTCGTAAGCAGAGCCATCCAGTATTCCACGACCGCACACCTTAACATCACTTATAAAATTGGCATTCACATTGGTATGAAGAACACAGCCGCCTGCAAGGTAGAGAGTCTGTCCCTTGCTAAGCGAGAGCGAATCCACCGTCCACTCTCCCGGTCCGAAGCAGATGACATTCGGATCCTGAGGATCGGGCTTATCCTCTTCTTTTTCTATATGATTCGTGAAGATATGAAGTGCTCGCTCCGGCGAATCATCAAACTGAAGGGTATAGTTACCCGGTGTGACCAGCCTGAATGAAACCGTATGTGCATCTTTATTTATCTGAGGCTCTATCCCCGCGGAAAGAGGACTTATCTTCACCTTATCCAATTCTCTGTCAGGCACTCTGACCTCAACATCAACCGCGCCCTCGAAGTCAAATATAGCCACCGGTGTTCTCGACTGAGGCGGAAGATAATTACCGTACCATGATCTGGTATGATTGACATTAGTGTCATATACATAACACTCCTGTCCGTTGACCGTTACGAATGTATCCGTACAGTGAAGCAGTGAATAATCCCTCTTATCCTCACTTACATTTTCCAGATCCTCCGCGACAGCATCTCTTAAGGATCTCGGTCCTTCATACAGCACAACCTCGGATTGTTTCACCATATCTTTCTTCTCCTTCAATTCTTTCGCCGTCCGCAATGCGAATACTCCGCATATATTTAACGCCAGTAAAAAAATAATCGCAATTATAATAATAAAAGCGCCAAACTTCTTCATTCAACCCTCCCGAACTTTTCTGTTAATTCATCAGGATACTCTCCCGGACTTTTCCGTTAATTCAACAGGATGCTCTCCCGGACTTTTCCGTTGATTCATCAGGATACTCTCCCGAACTTTCCCGCTAATTCATCAGGATACTCTCCCAATCTGTTACATGGTTAAGATTCTCAGCTTCATAATCCGCTCCCAGCGACTGATGAAAAGGTCCTACTCCCAATGATTTCATTCCTCCGGCCACTGCCGCCTCAATACCTGCGGCGGAATCCTCTACCACAAGGCACTCCTCTGCGGGCAGTTTCAACTTATTAGCCGCTACGAGAAAAACTTCCGGATCAGGCTTGGATCTCGTTGTATCAAGACCACAGCTCACTTCATCGAGCAATGGCATAAGCTCGGTCTTCTGAAGGATGATGGGTGCATTCTTGCTGGCCGAACCGACTGCAAGCTGAAGCCCTCTTTTCTTCAATCCTGCAAGCACGGCTTTAACATTCTCAAGAACCGCCGAGTCATCCATCTGTTCAAGCAGTTCCAGATAATACTCATTCTTGCGTTCCGCAAGTTCTATCTTTTCTTCATCCGTGTATGTCCTGTCGGACTTCT
Organism: Lachnospiraceae bacterium; assembly: GCA_024684085.1. Classification (GTDB taxonomy): domain Bacteria; phylum Bacillota; class Clostridia; order Lachnospirales; family Lachnospiraceae; genus Colinaster. Next base: position 73,828 of record JAIKXM010000005.1, read on the forward strand.
CAAGAACGATCTCAAGTGACGCCATTCTACTGACACCGCGCTGTCTTCTGTTATCCTCTCTGTTGAATCCGGTGATGCCAAGTTCTTCAGCCAGGCGCTTCCACGCCTGATAATGCATCTCATCCGTTGACACCAACACTCCGTCAAGATCAAAAATAATACCCTTAATCATTTTTCCTCCATCCCATTTCATAAAGTACCGCTTTCTATAATGAAAGCGGTCTGATCTGTTGATTATTGTTTCCACGCGTGAAATATGTTAAACTGTCATTAGTTGAACGTTCAACGTTGCCAACTTCAAAACAAAGTTAAGATGCTTGCCCATAATACATATAAAAGGAGTCAGATAATGGTAACCATAAGAGATATTGCCAAAGAAACCGGCGTAAGCCCGACAACTGTTTCCAACGTGATCCACGGCATCTCAGGCCGTGTCTCGGCCGAGACTATTCAGAACATCAACGATGCCATCAAGCGTCTGGGCTATGTCCCCAATATGTCGGCGCGTTCTCTGGTATCAAGTTCTTCGAAAGTTATCGGTTTTGTTAATCACGTCATTGTCAAAGATGACCGCAACTTCATGGAAGATCCCTTCCATTCAGCTACTATCGGTGCCATCGAATCAACACTCCGTGAGAATGGTTACTATCTGATGTTACGTACCGTTGAGACTGCTGAAGAGCTGGTCACATTCCTTCAGCGCTGGAATATGGACGGCCTTTTCTTCACCGGGATCTTCAAGGACAAATTCTACGATTCCATGGTCGGTCTCAATATTCCTGTAGTACTTATAGACAGTTACATCCATACTCCTCATTTTTGCAATGTAGGACTCGAAGACTTTAACGGAAGCTGCGATGCCACACGTTATCTCATATCCAAGGGGCATCGCCGTATAGGCTTCGCCTCACCCAATATCAAAGACGGCGGCGTTCTGCAGGAGCGTTTCTTAGGTTACAAAGCCGCTCTTGCCGAAGTAGCCATTCCTTTTGACCGATCTATAGTATTCCAGCAGGAAATGGATCTCGAATCCTGCCGTAAGGTCTGCGATGAGATCTGCAAACATCCCGATATCACCGGGCTTGTCGTATCCGCAGATATCATGGCTGCCGGCATCATGACAGGCCTTAGAGAAAGAGGAATCCGAGTTCCCGAAGATATCTCTGTCATCGGTTTCGATGATATCAGTCTTGCCCAGCTCGTTACTCCTCCCCTGACTACCATCCATCAGGACATGAATCTCAAGGGAAGGCTTGCCGTAGACTTCATGCTTCAGCTGCTGGCAGGTAAGACCTTACAGGATACAGAAGTCACTCTTTCAACAAGACTTATCGAAAGAGAAAGTGTCCGCCAATTATGATTGCTTCCGATTGAGTGATCCATGCTTCTCCGGCTGTGATCGGCTTCCGATTGCGTGATCTGCGCGTTCCCGACTTTGATCAGCTTCCGACAGGCGTGATCTCTGCATTCCCGCCATCAATACTGACTTTGTATTCAACACCACGGCAATAACAATTAAATTCCATTCCGGTTATCGATCTCGGAAGACTTGGCCTGACCTTCAGTTCTCCGTCAACAACAGAGACTCCCGCAAATCCTTCGATAGCCGTCATATATGCCGCACCTGCTGCCGCAGGATGAGTTCCTCCTATATATACAAGTCCGGCCCATTCCTTACCGCCACCCTTTAAATCTGCCATTGCGGATTTCAGGAAAAACGGATAAGCCTTATCGGGTTCACCTATCTTACATGCCAGCATTGCATACATCCCGGCACTGAGCGACGATCCATGCTCTGTCCTCGGTTCATAATAATCCCAGTTGGCACGCAGGGTCTGAATATCATATTCCCTGTCGAAGAGATTGAGCCATGTCACCACATCAGCCTGCTTGATGATCTGAGTATGTGAAGCCACACCATACGCGCCTCCCCAGTACTCTTTCTCATGAAGCAGCCTTCCTCTCACCTCATCAAGAGTTGTATCTTCAAGATCAAAATAGCCGTCAAACTGTTCTATAACTCCCTCTTTACCCGGTCTGTTCGAAGGAGTCGGGATATACAGACGTTCTGCCGCCACGGCAAAATTCTTCTTCCACTCATCCGCGTCAAATCCCTCAGGAAGAGTCCCTTCAACATTAGCTTCTCCGATCACTCTTACAGCGGCTTCCAAAGTGTATTTGGCCATCCGGTTAGTATATCCGTTATTGTTCACACGCTCATGATACTCATCCGGACCTATCACGTCACGAATCTCATATCTGTATTTTTCCACAGGCTTAAGTAACAGACTGTGATAAAATCTCGCGCACTCAATTATTGTCCTTACGCCATCCTTATCCAGAATGGTCTTATCTCCTGTCCACTCAACATACCTGAGTATCCCATATGCTACCGCAGCCGTGATATGAACCTGTTTATCCCGGAAAAATGTCCGCATTGGGCGTCCTGTGAACACGTCAGTCACGTTATAGTCCGAGCATGCATCATATCCGCCTTCCTGACTCTCCCAGGCATAAAAGGCTCCTTCATAGCCATAGGAAGCTGCCTTGGCAATAGCTCCTTCAAGAGTGTCAATGCGGTATTTCATAAGAGTCCTTGCAGTTGCCGGATCAGTCATGATGAAGAAATCCAGCATGAACATCTCCGTATCCCAGAATACCGCTCCCTTATAGGTCTGACCTGAAAGTCCTCTTGCAGGTATGGACAGACTCTGCGTATGACGTGGTGCAATGGAATGCAGATGATATAAAGAATAATTGACTGCCTGTTCAGCGATTTCATCCCCTTTGATGACCACTTCCGAATGTTTCCATAATTTTTCCCAGCATTCCATATGCAATTTGAGCTGAGTCTCGAATCCGTCCGAATAAGCTCTTTTCAGAAGATCGGTTGCCTCTTTGCGAGGTTCATATGACTCCTTGCCCGTATATACTGCTACCCATTTTTCGATCACGGCACTTTCCCCCGGCTTGGTGATCAGACAGATCCTGTGCAGCAGTTTCATTTCTTTACGCTTTGACTTGATCTCTACCGATGCGTCAGAATGTATACATTCCGTTACGACTATAGGTATTCCCGCTTCATGGGTGTGAGTACTGACTATCAGTTCCCCGCCTGCGATATCGCCGGATTCTTCCATCAGAATATCTTCAAGATGAGGTCCGTTCAGATCCCAGACATCACAGTCTATTCCCGTAAGCAATTCAACATCGGCATGAAAGTCGGCACTGATACGGAATCTCATTCCTATAAGATTCTTCTCGTGCATACTCGCGAATCTCTCCGTCTTCAGAGTGATATTTCCCCTTGGGGTATGCCATACTGTCTCTCTGCCGAAAACCCCGTGACGATGATCAAGAGTCATCTCATGTGATACCGGTTCACGCTCCGGCAATCTATATATATCCTCATCAACCTTAAGATATGTAAAGCAACCGTTCGGCAGGTTGATAGGTTCACGCCATCCTTCGCCGACCCGATCGTATATTCCCGCGAGATTGATCGCAGGCAGATGATCTGCCTCATATTCTTCAAGGGTTCCGCGGATACCTATATATCCGTTTCCTATCAGATAACGGTTGCCCAGTGTTGCGGCATCCGATTCCTGATAGCCTTTCTCACGAATCATCCAATTCGCCATCTCAGTCTCCTCAATCTACAGATCATAATAATGATCTTCATTATTCAAAGTTACCTTCTCTTTTCCAATGATCACATCTATGGACTTACCGCCTAATGTGTGGAAAGAAGCGCGCTTTTTATCCACATTCACGCAGATAACTTCATCCTTATATACAACGCGGAAGCTGTAACCTTCCCACTTGGACGGTATGTGCGGATTGAAGCTTATAAGCTCACCGTCCGAACGAAGTCCTCCGAAGCCATAGACGATATTCATCCACGCCGCAGCGATAGATGTTGTATGAAGCCCTTCTCCACTGTTACGGTTATAATTGTCCAGATCCATTCTTGTCGCGAATCTGAAGAAATCATAAGCCTCGTCCTCTTTACCGATCTGCTCTGCAAGAATGGAATGAACCGAAGGCGAGAGCGAACTCTCATGGATACAGAGCGGTTCATAGTACTCATAATTGCGCCTGATGATATCCTCCGTGAATGAACTGTTGAATAACAGTAAAAACATAAGGACATCGGGCTGTTTGATCATGTCATTACGATAGATGCGATCGTACGACCAATGATGATACAGAGGGAAATCGGCCGTCGGGATTTCATCCACATCGATATGCGGAAGTCTGAAGAATCCTTCATGCTGTTCATAGAGACCGGTCGCTTCATCGAAGGGTATGTACATCGCTTCTGATTTTTCCTGCCAGTCGATCAGTTCCTCCTCTTTAAGGCCTGTCTTATCAACTACCCTCTTGTATACCTCCGGCGCTTCCTCCCTTACTCTCTTTAGGGAATCAAGCGTATAATCAAGGGCAAATCTTCCCATATAATTGGTATAACAGTTATTATTGACCATCATCTGAAATTCATCCGGTCCCATTACGCAATAATAACCGTATGAAGTATGATCCCTGTTATAATCTCCTCTTGTTGCCAGCATCCTGCTGATCTCTGTCAGCATCTCAAGTCCGTGATCATACAGAAATTCTCTGTCTCCTGTTATCGTCTCATAGCAACGAATACCGTAAGCAACTGCCGTAGATGCCTGTAACTGAAGGCTTGCATGCTGCCACAGGTTACAGCATTCACGTCCGCTGATAGTGGCAATCGGATAGAAGGCTCCCTCACAGTCAAGGCTCTTAGCCCTCTTCCTTGCTTCATCAAGAGTCGCATATCTGAAATAGAGCAGATTCCTTGCTGCCACACGGTCATGAAACAGGAAGAAGGGAAGACAATATGTCTCAGTATCCCAGAAAGCATTACCGTTATATGCTTCACCCGTAAGACCCTTGGCACCGATATTGGTGCCCTTAACAGCACCGTGATAAGTCTGGAACATCTGAAAGATACAGAAACGTATACCCTGCTGATTCTCCTCATCACCGCGGATCTCGATATCAGACTTTAACCATACTTCTTTCCACCATGACCTGTTCTCTTCAAGCATGGAATCGAAAGTCATCTTACCGAGCCTATCCGCAGGATCGGTCAAGTCACCGGCAAGCGGAGTCTGATTGATCACCGTCTTCTCCATTGTTGCTTCACTTCCGGACGTAAAGTTGAGGCTGTAGAGCATCACTGCTTTTTTATCTTCCGTGACAGGAATTGCATCCGCCGTTTCGGTAAGGCTTCCTCTTATCAGACAGAAGCTTCCTACCTTCATATCCGTATGTCTGGTGATTCCTACTATATGGCAGTAACCGTTATCCGCATCTCCGGGTGAACAGTCCCATAACTTCTTATCGGACTCATGAACGGTATCGAAATCAAGACCGGTCTTAACTCTTACTGTTCCTTCATAATCAAGTGATCTGATACTCACCCTCTGAGCCGATTCGGCATTATGTACCATTGATATTAGTCTCTCGAAGTTAAGCTCTATTCTTCCCGACTTAGTCTTCCATATGAACTGTCTGGTAAGCAGACCCGATCTGAGATCAAGTTCGCGGTGGAAGTCTTCGAAATCGGATACAGCAAGATCAAGTACCTCTCCGTCGGCCTCAAGACGAAGGTACAGCCAGTCGACGCTGTTGACCATGAACTCGCTCTCCTGAACTATGCCCTTGTACCCCTGAGTCTCAGTTTTTTTTCTATCATATACACCGTTAAAATAACTGCCTAACAGATGCTCCCGGCCGTATCCTTCTTCGAAGTAGCCTCTCACACCCATATATTCATTACCAAGGGAGAAAACCGATTCTGCCGTCATCGCATATGCGGGATCGAAGCCATCCTCGACGATCTTCCATGGATCTGTTTCAAAATATTTATCTGCCGCCTTAGCCATCTCAATACCCCTTATCTTTATCCCTTAACAGCTCCCGCTGCAGCACCGTCGGTGATCTTCCTCTGGAAGATCGCGAAGATGATAGTGGGCGGGATTATAGCGAAGAATGAAGCCCTGAGCACGCTCACCGCATCTGTCGGTGTGTCTTTGAACGAAAACAGTTTTACCATTACCGTAACCTTATCTGTTCCGTTCAATACAAGATAAGGAAGCAGGAAGTCTGACCATGCTGCCGTAACGGCAAAGATGGCAACTACCATAATGATCGGCTTGGATAAAGGAAGCATGATACGTGTGAATATCTGGAACACGCCGCAACCGTCAAGCTTGGCCGCTTCCAGCAATTCCTTGGGTATCTCCTCGAAGAACTGTTTGAAGAGAACTACCCAGAAGGCATTGGCTCCGAAAGAGAACCAAAGAGGGATAAAGCTCTTATTAAGACCCACCAGATTGATATTCCTGAACAGTGCAACAATACTTGTAACACCGGGTATCATAAGGCTCCACATCACAAGTCCCAGAGCGATCTTATATCCCTTCGGCCTTAACACTCCGAGGCCGTATGCCAGCAGTCCGTTAAAGAAAACGGCACAGATCGTACTGCCTATGATGGATATAAAGGAATTGTAATAATACTTGGTGAACTTGAAGGCCTTCCATGTCTGCCCCATTCTGCTCCAGTCAAAACTGTCCGGAATTATCGTTACATTCTTAGTGAACTCTCTGATATCCTTGAAGCTTGCAAGGAATACCCATATCGCCGGAAAGAGGCACACACAGACCATGAAAAGACATACAAGCATGATCAAAACCGCAAGTACTTTTATCTTAGGAGACCGGATATCATAACCACGGATTACTCCATCTTTTTTGTCATTATATTTATTGAAAAACATATCCGCTTCTCCTTTCCTAATTCTCTTCTTTCTTCGCGGTAGCCTTCATATAGATACCGCTTAAGATCACCAGTATGATACATACCATGACTGAAAGGGCCGCTGCCTTTCCGACGTTGTAATCCCTGTAACCGTAGCGGTACATGAGCATCATCAGTGAGATACTTGCATTGTTGGGACCGCCGTTCTTGAAGATCATGGGTTCATACAGGATCTGGAAGACTGATATTATCTGAAGGATCAGCATTGTCTTCGCTATCCCTATGATACTCGGAGCAGTGATATGTCTCACTCTCTGAATGATCCCTGCTCCGTCGATCGTTGCCGCCTCATAGAGATCCGGGCTGATCGAACTTATATTGGCCATATAGATCAGAGCCGTTGCACCTGCACTCTTCCATGTCAGGGTGATAACGATCAGTGGAATTGTCCAAGCCGGATTATTAAGCCACTCGAACGGTTCCATCCCCAGCTTCCCGAACAGGATATTAAGCACGCCCGTAGGTCCCGGCAGGAAGAAATAACTCCAGATCCATATAGTCGCAAGTGAAGGCATTATATTGGGAAAATAGACCGCCATTCGGAAGAAACCTTTAAGGTGGACCGTCTCTGAGATCAGCACACCGATAATCATGGGCACGAAGAATCCTATAAGCAAAGACCAGAAGGTGTATGCAAATGTATTCTTGAACGCAGCCATAAAGTCAACATCATTGATGACTGCTTTGTAATTGTTAAGGCCTATAAAGTCCACTACCTGATACATCTTCGTAGAGAAGAATGACAGTCGGATATTCTCTATAAGCGGTTCCCATACGAAAAATGCGAATAACAAAAGCGATGGTGTCATGACGAGCCATGCCATCAGATCTTTTTTTCTGAACCCGCTTTGTCCTTCTGTCCGTCTTTTGCCTTTTTTCACGGTCGATACCTCCTACTCATGACGGTAAACCGTACATGATACCTTCCCCCTTATTCAGAGAACATACCGGAGAAGATCTTCGTCCCCGGTATGCTCTTGAAGGAGGTTATTACATTCTCTGTTTTTCGTTACATTAGATCGATATGTTTTTCCTGCATAACTCTCACGCCGAGCGTTGAGACTCTGCATCATTTTACTTCTGCGCAAGTGCGCATCCGGACAAAGTGTCTTATATTACTCTGCCTTGTTATTGAGATTCTCATCAAGAATAGTCTGATAGTTCTCATCTGCCTGCTTCATAAGAGCAGCTACGTCAGCATTGGCGTCTGTAAGAACTGCCTGAAGAACCTTGGTAAGCTCAGCATACATATCCTGTGTAAGACCGGGCTCTTCAAGATGAAGACCTTCTGAAGAAGTTGCCTCGAAGTATGCATCATACATCTTAGGATCTACGTTACCGTACTCAGCAACGATAGCTGCCTCAGCATCAAGAACATCCTGAGCTACCCAGCAAGGGAATCTCTGGATAACAGGTACTCCCTGATCAACCTTATTCTGAGCATCAGCCTTCATACCTTCTACAGATGCTTCTGTTGCAACAGGTGCCTTACCCATAACTTCAAGATAATCAAGAGCTGCATTGATCTGAGCAGGGGTTGCATCCTTAGAGAAGAAGTAAGGTGTACCGCCGTAAAGTGAGAACTGTCCTGCAGGACCTGCGGGAATAGGACAGATAGCAAGCTTATCTACAGGAAGTCCGTTAACCTGTGTAGGCTGATTGACCGCATCATTTGCACCTATATACATTGCGGCGTTACCTGTTCCGAGCTGTGTAAATCCTGTACCCCAGTCTTCTGAAAGAGGGTCAGCTGTAAGTACATCGTAATCCCACTTAAGGCTCTTAACATATTCCATGGCTGCGATAGCTTCATCACTTGCAAGGTTGGATGTAAATGTACCGTCATCATTAGCCTTACATAACTCAGCGCCGAAGCCCCATGCTATGTTAGAGAAATGCCATCCGCCTGCACCGTCCTTGGCAAGGAGACAAAGACCTGCGGCTCCTGTCTTATCCTTGATTGTCTTAGCTGTCTCAGCAAGCTCGTCCCATGTCTTGGGATAGATGGGATATCCGTCACCGTCTACAAGACCGGCCTCTTCGAAAAGTTCTACATTAAGCATAAGACCAAGTGCATAACCGTCACGGGGAATACCGTATACTCTTCCGTTCTTATCTGAGAGAAGTGCCTTGATCGAAGGATTCATTGCATCAAGCCAGCCTCTTGCTGCAAGCTCGTCTGTGATATCAGCGATTGCTCCCTGCGCGATAAGCTTGGTGGGCTCTGTGAACCATGACTCGAAGATCGTAGGACAGTTGCCTGCCTCGACCATCGGCATGAATGTGTCTGTTGAATACTTATAATATGCAGGAACACAAGTTACATTAGGGTGAAGTTCCTTCATTGTCTGAACATAACCTTCATGTACGGCGATATCCTCCACCAATGTGTCCTCAGGCCAAATACCGAGTGTGATGCTTACCTCTTCCGCAGGCTCCTCTGCAGAAGCTTCTGTAACTTCACCCACCTTAACCTCTGATGCTGCTCCTGCCGCTTCATCGGTTACATTGCTGTCTGTCGTTGTACTACCGCATCCGGCAAGGAGAGATACGGCGAGAACAGAACTGAGAATCAAGCTAACGAGTTTCTTTTTCATGTTAGTCTCCCTTCATTAAATTAAAATAGTATGTTTGCTTTAGTTGAACGTTCAACTTGGCAGATTTCAATAAACTATCCTCAAATAGTGTAATTCGCATCGAAATCCCCGACATATGTGGGATTTGCACTACTTCCCCTGAGAGATTCATATGTTTCTGCGTTTTGTTTCCCGTTTAACGTTAAACTTATGATAACATGAGACAATATCCTTGTCAATAAGTCCTCTAATCGCAGAATAGCCAAAGATTTTTGGACATTTTTCGATTATTTACAGTTTTACTTTGTGCAAATTATACAATTTTCAGGTTTTTTCAAAACCTATGCCTGTTAACCTCGTAGTACACCCATTCACGAATCGTTTTCTCACGGCTCATTATGATGCAGGCAGATCGATCCCTCACGGACCGTCATGATGTTGGCAGATCGATCTCTCGCGGACCGTCATGATGTTGGCAGATCGATCCCTCGCGGACCGTCATGATGTTGGCAGATCGTTCCTTCACAGTCCGCCTTTAGCAGACCGGTTAATACTTCAAGGCTCAACCTCATACAGAAATATCAGTCCTTTACTGCCCACCTGAGCTTGGTCGACTTGCTTCTGGGATTAAGTCTCTGCTCCTCAGGAGAAGGTCTCGTAACATCCTGAGATATCTCCTTATAGACACCGGCTTTATATAATGCCTTAAATGACTGCTTCACAAGCCTGTCCTCTCCCGAATGGAATGTAAGGATCGCGACTCTCCCTCCCGGATTGAGTACATCCGGAAGCTTCTCCAGAAAATCATATAAGACTTCAAGCTCACTGTTGACATCTATCCTCAAAGCCTGAAATGTTCTTGCACAGCTCTTCTTAACGGACTCTGCCCTTTCATCGACGGGCACTCTTTCAAGAGCCGCCTCAACAGCCTGCCTCAGCGCTGTAGTGGTATCCATAGGATCACCCTTCTTCATACGTTCATATACCTTAGTGGCGATCTCCGACGCATACGGCTCATCCGCATTCTCAATAAGCATCCCGCAGAATTCTTCCCTGCTGATCTCATGAAGGCGTTCGGCAGCGCTCGTTCCGTGCTCCGGATCCAGACGAAGATCCAAAGGGCCGTCTGTTTTGTATGAAAAACCTCTCTTCGGATCATCGATCTGCATGGATGACACGCCGAGATCGGCAAGCACGAAATCGAACTTACCGGCTTCCTCGCATACCTTATCTATATTTGCAAAATTGATGAGTCTGAACTTGAATCTGTCCTCATCAAATCCTGCCTTTCGCAGACGATCAACCGTCTTCACGGATTCGATCGGGTCCACATCAAGACCGTATATGCAGCCTCTTCCGTTAAGCCGGTCCAGCATCTTCATCGTATGGCCGCCGTAGCCAAGAGTACAATCAAGGCCCTGCTCGCCGGGGCGGATATTCAGAACATCCAGTATCTCCTTAACCATGATGGATATATGCATTCCGGCCGGAGTTGAACCCTTGGAGATGACATGAGCCACGGTATCGGCATATTTCTCCGGATTCTGTTCCTTATATTTTTCTTCGAATTTTCTGGGATATTTCCCTGAGTAATGTACTCTTCTCTTATGCTGTTCCAATGTTATCTTCCTTTTATCTCTATTCGGTCAAGAATGCCCTGCACGCCGACATTACGATGCGTGAGATACATCCTCGCAACATCCTCGATAAATGTCGCATCTGCTCCGGTCTTACTCTGAATCCTATCAAGCGGTGCGCCCTTATCTATAAGATGCATTATCTGCTGAACCAGTCTGTAAATTGCCTCTTTGCTCTCATCCTTCTTAGGTTCAATCCTTAGAAGTGCATGGATAAAGTCCGATCTTCGGTTATCCTTCTTCCATCCGGTCTGATCCGGGTAGGCCGTCCTGGCATGGCCATAATAAACAACCGCAGGCGTCAGACTAAGCAGTTTCTCCCAACTCTTGCCTGTCTCGGAATCCTTATGTGCCTCAAGCTCATACAAGGGATTCAGATCTCCCACGAACAGACTCCCGTCATCAAGCCATAGAGAGATACTGTCATCACTATGTCCCGGTGTATGAATAAGCTCTCCGTCAAGTCCAAGTTCGGCGAGAAAATCTCTGCTGTCTGTTATTGATATTACGCGTACTTTATCGTCTTCGATCGGTCGAAACCCCAGTCGGGGTTCTTTTGCAAGGATATGATCGGATGAGTGAATGAAGTCACGCTGGACATCGACCACGGTGATCACCGCACCCATATCCGCTATTTCCTGTGCGATCCCCATATGATCGGGGTGAAAATGCGATATAAGGATATGATCTATGCTCTGAACGGAAATGTCAAGTTCGCCCAGGCACTTACAGAACTGCGCAAAAGTTCCCGCCCATCCGGTATCGAAGAGCAGACGTCCCCTGCTGCCTTCGATCAGATAGGTATTGGTATTGGAATATTTCAATTCATGTATAACAGAAGCCATGTACTTTCCCACTCTTACATCTGCGCTGTATATTGATCAGCGGCTTTGGCGATACCGATCGCCCTTACATTTTCGCAAAATGTCCGATCAGCGACTTTGGCGATACCGATCCGCCTTAAAGACTACAACTCCGAAGCATCTTTTACAAGCTTCCCTTCAACAATTGTAGCCCCTTCAATGTAGGCGCCAAGCTTATCGGCGGTTCTGCCCATCCCGCTTCCGCCGGATGTGGCGAAGAGATGGATCTTCTTACCGTGCCAGTCATACTGCTTGCAGAAGGTATGGATCACTCTCGGAGCCTGAGCATACCAGATAGGAAAACCGATATAAATATCTTCGTACTGATCAAAATTCTCTATTTTCGAAGCAATGGGCACATCTTTACCGGCCATCTGCTCGCGATTGCATCTGGACAGCGGATTGGTCCATTTAATATCTGCCTTGCTGTAAGGTTCCTCAGGAACGATCTCGAAGATATCTGCCCCTATTCTCTCCGCAAATTCTCTGGCAACCTTGGCTGTAGTCCCCTCAGCGCTGAAAAATGTTACAAGTGTACTCATTTATAATCTCCTCCTTATCCTTATATATTCGCCCTTTACGGCATAAAAGCGGACAACGAAGGACATACCCTCACCGGCCGCTTTTGATCCACTTATTTAAAATGTGCAACTGCATCCATCAGCTCACCTGAAAGATCGTTCAGCAATTCGACATTGTCCGGTACCTGATTAACATTATCGGCAACCGCAGTAATAAATGTCGATACCTCTTTGCTAGTCTCCGTTGTCTTTGCGGTAACATCGTTAAGATCCGCAACGGCTTCAGAAGAACGCCCCGAAGAATCCGCGGACTGACGTATCCTTCCGATGGAACTCTTAAGAACCTCGCACAAAACATTGCCGGACGAAAGCAGTCCGTCGATCTCCGCTACTATACTTGTGATCTTACCTTCCAACGAATTGATCTCTGATGTAGGTCTGCCTGCAAACGCCATACCGATAACCTTGGAGCCATCTGTCAGCGGAGTGATATATACGAAATAATCGGCCCCGGAAGAATCGGCACTCATGGAGATCTTCTTGTTAGACCTTTTCTTGTTAGACTTTTTCTTCTTAGGCAACGCCCTCCGAAATTATAAAAATGCATGACTAATTATAACATAATTATCTAGCAATATGGTAATGGTGTGTTATAACTTTCTGACTTTTTATATGTCTTTATATGCCGACCATCAGATTGAGTTTACGTTCCAACTATTCTTCAGATTATGATCTATTCGCCTGATTTATTCTCCCGATTTATCCTGCCGGGCTATTCGCCTGATCTATTCAATTATCGATTATCAACCTTCTCGGGATTCATGTCATGATGGATCATTCTGTCCCATGCCACATCTTCCCACTTGGTTCCGGGTTTACCGTAATTACAATAGGGATCGATTGAAAGCCCTCCGCGCGGCAGGAACTTACCTGTCACCTCAATATACTTAGGGTCCATCAGCCTGATCAGATCCTTCATTATCTTATTGACACAGTCTTCATGGAAGTCACCATGATTCCTATAAGAAAACAGATAGAGCTTGAGTGACTTGCTCTCTACAAGTAATCTATCCGGAATATAAGATATGTAGATCGTTGCAAAGTCAGGCTGTCCGGTGATCGGGCACAGACTTGTGAACTCCGGACAGTTGAACTTAACAAAGTAATCATTTTCCGGATGCTTATTGCTGAATGTCTCAAGCACCGACGGATCATAATCCATGCTGTATTCCGTTCCCTGACTTCCAAGCTTGGTAAGTCCTTCTTTTTCTCTTTCGCTCATTTTTTACTCCTCTGTAAGGGCTTTTTCAACCCCTTCATACTATATTTTCTCTACAAGGGCTTCTGACCCTCTAAGCCCGCCACACTCTTTAATGATCAGTCTTCTCTCGGTCTTATCTTCCTTGCGATATATATAAACGGTGTATCTACGATCGCCACAACCGCCTTGAACAGATAGGTTGTGATAAGAATACTTAAGAATACATTAACAGGGTAAGTTCCCCAAAAAGCCATAAAAGTGAAGATCACCGTATCAACGGCCTGACTGATCAGTGTGCTTCCGTTATTCCTAAGCCATAATCCGGAAGCGTTGTCGCCTGTTTTTTTCCATATAAAGTGATACAGGAAAACATCGATATTCTGACTGCATATGAATCCCGTCAGACTTGCTATGGTTATCCTCGGTACAAGTCCGAATACTACCTGAAGGCTGTCTGATACATAGTCGTTGGCGTTGGGTGTGAACTGTAATAAAAGCTGGGAACCCAATAGCCATATGAGCATTATGGAGAAGCTGTACAACACAGCTTTCCTTGCTTCCTTTTTCCCGTATTTTTCCGAGAGGATATCTGTGATCAGGAAGGTGGAAGCATAGAGCACATTGCCGGCTGTTGTCGAAAGCCCGAACAGATCTATGCACTTGCAGACGGCGATATTACCGAGTATGGTGCCGAAGATTGCAAAAGCGAAGAGCCCGTTCTTACCAAATAACTTGTACAGAAGCAGAACGCTTCCCAGGTAAAACAATACACTTATAACAAAAAGCAATTCATTGGATATCATCATCAAACCTCATTTCATATTCAATAGGATCGGTCAGACCGTTCAACTCAAAAGCGGCGATCCTGTCTCTGCATGTTCCGCACCGGCCGCACGCCTTATCATGTCCTTCGTAACAGCTCCATGTGAGTTCAAAAGGTACGCCGAGTTCTGTTCCTGTAGCCACCACCTGAACCTTTGACTTATCTATAAAAGGTGCAACTATCTTAAGTTCTTCACCGCTTCCGATGTAGATCGCATCGGATATCGCCTTATTAAAACTGACACTCGTGTCAGGATACGCATTGCCTGCCGCATCATCGGCATGTGCCCCGTAATATATCTCTGAACACCCATGGCTCAGAGCGACCGAGGCGGCTGATGAAAGGAAAAGACCGTTCCGGAAAGGCACATATGTATTAACGGGCTTACCGCCTGTCTTCTTCAACTGTTCCGCATAATCTTCATGCGGAACTTCTTCCGATGCCCCTTCAAGAAGCGTACAGTTACTGTCTTTGAAGATCTCCCCCAGATCCAGGGTCAGTCTCTTGACACCGTAATATTCAGCAAGTTTCTCGGAAGCTTCCATTTCCTTCTTGTGCTTCTGGCCATAATATATGGAGAGCGCCAAGACTTCTTCGGATCCGTATTTCTTCACCGCAAGTGCCAGACAAACCGTGCTGTCAAGACCTCCGCTAAAGCACACCAAAGCCTTCATCTTTCTTTGTTCCTCTCTAAACGATAATTTTATCTGAATTTAAATTGCCGGATGAGCATTTTTTGTGTAATAGGAAGATATTACGAAAATAGCCCTGCATAAACGCAGGGCTATAGTCTGTCATATCGTAATTACAATTGCTACAGTCCTGGTTTTGTTTAACGACAGGATGGTACAAACGAACTGTCGGTACTTAATAAATGATATCGTGCATTCCCTATCATACGAAGATACCCGAAATCAACAAATGTACGTTGCCTATTGTAATCAATGAGATATCCAATGTCAAGTAGTAATAAACTCCTCTGACTCATTACCTGTTATACTTTCGGCCAACTGACTTACCATCAACAACAATTTCTCCCATACCGGCGGTCAGCTGCATACTCGCATTCTCATTCTTGCAATCGATCTCCATTCCACCCATGCTGCAATGGGCAGTAAGATCTCTAAAATCACCGCTCACATCGATTCCACCCATCGAAGCGTCGATCTTACATGAGTCAAATCTTACATCAATGAGACTTATCCCTCCCATTGATGCCTCAATATCACCTTTACCAAACTCAGTTTCCTTTAGATCTACAGCGCCCATATTCGCATCAAGGTCAAGTACTTTGGCAGTCACACCTTTCAACTCGATCGCACCAAGATTCATCTCCATTTCAGCACTATCGAATGTTACGCCTTCTGCTTCCAGCGATCCAAGATCCAGAGCCAGATCAACTTCCACTGCCTTGCCATCCGGTATTGTTATCTCCACGCTTGCGCCATTATTGCTCCTGTTTTTGTTTTTGCTCTTCTGATTGATCTTAAGTTCACCATCGATCACCTTTATCTCAGGCACTTCATCGGCATAGAAATTCTCATAAGAATAACCGTAATCCGGTCCTTCCTTGATGATCACATTACCTATGGCAAGCTTTCCATCGATTTCTTTAAATGCCTCACAAGTCGTTCTTACCGGCTCTGCCTTCTCGTCTGACAGATTATCCATTGAGACTATCCCCGGTATATTCAGCTTACCGAGACTGTTAATGATATCATTTCCTATCCAGCCAAAGACATTGACCATCAAACCTATAATAATGCACAATACAGTTATCGCGTTGATAATACTGATATATCTTTTCTGCCACCCTGTACAGTTTTTCTCGTCTGCCACTTCTATTTCCTCCTCCATAACATCTGTTTATATCTGACTTAATGCCGTCGAATCTCCTTTTTGTGCCGTGCTAAGGACACACGACAACAACAAAGGCTCTCTCTCTAACCCAATCAGCTCAGGCTTCCTCTTCTTTTTTCATTAATGATCGCAAAACTGCATGCACTGCGACTGCGACAGGCCAGATGATCCATGTCTTATACCATGCGAACGTTAAAAAGCTCCAGATAAGATAGATTGCACGGACTGTCGGCCAATAAACCTGCATCAGACCGTCACTTATCGGATTATCATATCTCTCATAATCCGAACGCACATAATTGCCTGATACCGTCTCACGATCATTAAGCTTCAGCAGGAAATCAAAAGTATTCATGGTAATGCTGCACTGTACGATCAGGAATACTCCTATGGCGCATAATACCATAAGCAGCAAAATTCCTACAGTCTCAAGAAAATGCTCGATTCCGGCAAATCCAAATCCATTGAAACCATCAAACAGAACCAAGGGTATCCAACAACACGCGCACAGGAGGATACCTATAGTCAACTGGATAACATATATCGAATGATATCTGCTCTTCTCATCATTAACATAATTGGCAGTGGCATAATCAATGGAACACAGTTCTTTCTCAAGATACTTCCATCTGTCACCGATAAGTCCGCATCCAACGAACAATACTACCGCAAAAGCGATCGAAACAAACATCAATACCACGCCGATAGCATCCGGAATGAAACCAACGGAACTCGTAAAAATCGGTCCGCATACGCTTAAGATACATAAGCCGACTCCAAGAGCAATACCAAGTGAGACCTTAGCTCTGTCTCTTATATAATCCTTAACCTCCTCAAATGCCAGATATCTGCGAGGGCTGACTTCCAGTTCAGCCTTCTCGATCTTAACTTCTTCTTCCAGTCCAAGTTCCTCTGCAAGTTCCTCAAGATTACCGAACTCTGAGATAACAGTTCCTACAGCTTCATTCTCATTCTTACCCTCTTCAATCAACTCATTGTATTTATCTTCCATCATCTGCAACAGTTCATTCTTCGCCTTTCTTACTTCCGCCGAATTAGGCAGATTGGCGAACATGCTCTCCAGATAATTCTTGATCGTCTCCATCTTACTCCTCCTCATTACTGATAAATTTCTCGACTACTTCCTTAGTAAGTATCCATTCGTTGCATTTCGCCCGATAGTACCTACGTCCCTCATCAGTTATTCTGTAATATGTACGTTTCTTACCGGTTCCGGATGTTCCCGGCAAAGCTTCATAAGACTCAATATACCCGTTTTTCTCCATTCTGGTAAAAGCCGAATACAAGGTCGTCTCCTTAATGATGTACTTCTCATCCGTCAGTTGCCTTATCATCTTGGATATCTCATATCCATAAGACGGCTCACGGCTTAAGATAAACAGGATCATGGTGTCATTATAGCCACGGATGACATCCGAGCTTATTGACGGCATCTCAATTCCCATTCAGTTCCTCCTTCCCTTCATCTATGATCATGATCACCGGCAATATCAGCATTAATATGTCTTTCTTATATAACACTGATATACACGGCACTTCCAATAGGCAACGGTCTAATTTATTTACTACGCCTGTCGTTACTGTGTCTGTCGTTACTTCGACTGTCGTACTATGTCTGTCGTAGTAAATATATCACCTTATCCCTGCTATGTCAATAGCGACACTCGGGGCGTTTTTTTGACACTAAGAGACGGGGTTTTTGTGTCATTTAGCGTCAACCTCTCCTAAAACTCAGCCCTTCACCGATGTTTGCAAGCTACGCCCCTTGTGGACTTTCACCACAGGCTAACGGCATGCCCGTAATACTAAAAAAACAGCAGATCTTTACGACCTGCTGCCTATTATACTCAGTACAATATTCAATTATTATTTAACGAGTTGATCAGTGATTATCAATCTGTCATTATCGGAAACCTCAAGATTAGTTAATGCCTGATCCAGCGTAAATGATGCATTCTTCATCAGCAGCTTAACGCTCCGTATCAAGGTGTTGATCCTGCTTATCTCTGCGCTCTTCTCAGCCTCCGCTTCCGCATATTTCCTTACTGCTTCACACACGCTATCACGTCCTTCCTCTGTCTCCTTGTAATGTCTGACTCCCTCTGCCAATTCCTTATAGAACATCTCTCCGGATGATTTCGAATGGAAATCCCTGACCAGTCTCCCTATTGCGTCATCACCTTTATAAGCGCCATTCACATATATGATATGCGAACCATCTCTTAACATGTCACCCGTCTCCAAGATCATTCTGTCCGCTCTGTACATCGGATAGCCTTTTTGAAATTTGTCATGCCTGTAAATGAAAATCACATATGAATCCTTAAGGTCCTTGAATCTGTCTCCTTCCTTAAGCATCCTCGAATCGATCATGGCACTATGGAATCTTGCTCTTCTTACATGAGATCCCTCGGAATCTCCCTGTATCTCGATATCGATTTCTTCTCCATTAGTATCGATGGCATGAACATCGATAGTGATATCTCTTCCTCCAACCAGCGGATTCTTAAGTTCTTCCTGCCCCTTAACACTGATAACCTTAAGATCACGACCAAGTATTATTCTAAGAATAAGCTGTGTTAAAAGAATATTCTTATCAAAGACCAAGGACATCAGGGCATCATCAAATAGTGTAAGGGCATCAACAATCTGTTCTACCTTAGATTCGTCCTGTCGATCAACTCGCCTGTCATCCCCCCGGATCATTCCGTTTTGAATCATACCCTCTCCTTTAATTTAATGATAACACTCTAGCACGAGTCTTACAATTAACAAAGAGGGATTTCGATGATTTAATGAAAACTTAATAGTTACAATCAAAAAAAGACTTCAACAGTTACTTTCATTCACCAAATAATTCTACAGCGATTTCTTCCATTGGTTTATCCGTACTATTATGTATCACAAAATATCGATCATTCACGCAAATCATTCCTGCATTAGTAGTATAAGAAAATTCATCACCATTAGGATTACTCTGACTCGACATTACCCCTTCATCTAATACATCATAATTTTTTACAATTCCAATTCTCGTTATTATTTCGCCACATTCCGTATAGGTCTCTTTTGTCCAATTTACATAAGTAACATCTTCGCCTGATTTTTCATCAGTCATAGTTACGCTTGAATCTCGAAATGTCTCATTATTCTTCCCAAGATATACATCTCTCTCACTATAATTGCATGGTGTTATCATAATAAACCCATTATTAGTATGAATTTTTATATTCTTCATATAATCCGGGAAAGGAGCCTCATATTCATATTTTGCATCCATATATACCCCTATCTCATTTACTCCTTTATCAGTAGTCAAATAATAATCATAATCATCAGGAATACTCACCTCCATACCTCTCTGACCAAATAATGTATCCAACAAATATTCCATTGAATATGTAGAATATGTATATGTTCGATAGTTAGATGCAGTCTTAGTACCGTACTCAACCTTCAATGCATGATTCCGTCCCAACTCCATAATTGCAAACTGTTTACCCATATAATCATCCTGAATATATTCCTTGTTAAAAATGCGAAACTCTCCAATCGGCGAATTATACGATGTCAATTCTGTCGTCTCAGACTCATCATCTTTCTGCGGAAACTCCCTTTGAAGATAATCATCTTTTATTTCATAATAAGAAATAGATATTTCCCAGTTCTGTCCTACAGCCAAAGTCACAGACGTTGTCTTTTTTGAAGGTTCAACATGATACACCAGTGGAATATTATATCCAACCAAAGGATTCCCATCTTCATCCGTAAGATATTCGTCATAACTTGTTGGATCAGGCAATTCAACAGTGATCTCTTTTTCACCCTCTTCAACAGACTCTACTTCAGCCGTAGCCGAATCTGTCTCAACAGATTCAGTCTCAGCTTGTACCTCTTCAGAACCTGCCACCTCATTCAAAACCGCATTTCCCCCATTCGTCTCACTTCCGCAAGCGCATAATGACAATACACACGCGCAAGCTACCAATAACCTTGCCAACCTCTTCTTCATATCATTCTTTCTCCTTTCACACAATCGCAACACGAAATAAAATATTTCTATGATACTCATGAGCTACATGCAACCATATGGTCGCATAATTTCTATAAGTATACCACCATTTGGTAACATTTTCAACAGAGAGGTATGCAGTATTATGTATTGGAAAAGAATAGAAGATTTAAGGATCGATCACGATCTGACCCAGCAACAAGTCGCTGATATTCTGAATTGTCAAAGAGAGGTATACAGAAGATACGAAAAGGGAACCCGAGAGCTCCCTTTGTCATATGCCATCATACTATCAAAATATTATAATGTATCAATAGATTACATCGTAGGGCTTACCGATAAGAAATAATCGACTTTCACCTCAACCGATTAGTCTCATATCTCCCTCGTGTACTGACACAATTGAAAAGCTGGCGATACTGTTCCTCAACATCAAGCGTATCGTCTATTTCTATGTCCATTACCGTAGCCATGATACTGATATCATTGGTGGTACAGCGATGACGAAGAGATACAAGTATGTCGATGCGATCTTCGATGGAATCGCTGTCAAGGTATCTCTCGACAAGCGGATTGAGCTTAACTTCTCCTTCTGGTCCTTCCTCTGTCATACCCGATATATCCTTACTGTCAGGGCTTCCGATCTCATCAGCATTTTCATCCACATCAGCATTCCCAACAGCCGCGTTTTGATTGCCTGCGCCCGAATCCTTAGAAGCAACGCCGGCCTCTCCAACCGCTCCGACGGTCGTATCCGACACAACCGGATTCACCGGTTCAGTCTGCGATGTTCCGTTCAGGGCATCCACAGGTTCAAAGCGATACTTCTGTGAGGCATCGGGATATTTTTCCTTATCGAGCTCAGCAGTAAAGTCATCCAATTTTCTGACATACGTGTCGTAATTACCGTATAAGGCCTGATACACAACAACCTTCTCCTCCGTCTCGGAATCGATCGCTATGGTAAGAATCTTATACAGATTTCCCTTAAAATGCTTATATATCTCATTACTCATAGGTATATTCATCTCTTTACTCTCCACACTATACTCAAGATTAATCTTAGTCTTTAGTCGGTCCCATTATCATCGCACCTATGCCTGCGTTTTCGAGCGCACGCGCTCCGGTTAGAATCCAATGTCTTAATTAAATAATTATCCCATCGTTACATTATCCAAGCGAAGCCCTTATGATAAGCAGTTCCACCGCAAGTTCGGGATTCATATTACCCTGCTTGATCGTGGTATCGGTCTGACAACAATTCTGTATAACCTTCCACATCTCATCGGATGTGAACACCTTAAGCTGTGGAAGATACTTCTTCACAATATAGGGAGACATCTTAAGCTTGCCGGCGATCACATCAAGACCTCTTCCCATCTGTTGTAATTCCTTGATCTGAAGCATTATATTGAACTGCCTCTGGATCAGTGCCAGCACGCCAAAGGGTGACTCCTTAAGCGACAACAGTTCATGGTAGATGGCCAGTGCCTTATTGCACTTCTTCTCCGATACATATCCTATCATCTCGAAGATACGGTTGGCCGACGCCACCGTACATATGGCATCGATATCTTCATCAGTCACCTCATCTCTGCCAAGCGTATAGCAGAACAGCTTCTCCATCTCCATGCTTATATTGACCATGTCCGTTCCGGTATTGTCAAGCAGATGACTTACTGCAGCCTGAGATATTCTCTTATGCTCATCACTCATCCTCTTAATGATCCAGCGTCTCAGTGTCTCCTCGCTCTGTTCAGCGAACTCCACCACGCGCCCAACCTTGGCAATGGCCTTAAATATCTTCGTTCTCTTATCCGCTTTGGGTGAGATAAAGCACAGGCAGGTACTCTCCGGAATGTTAGGGATATATTCTGCCAGCTGTTCATTACCGTCTTCGATAAAGGAAGAATTTTCGACGAATACAACTCTCTTATCCGCGAAAAAAGGCAGCGTCTCAGCCAGATCGATAACTTCACCTACATCAATATCCTTACCTTCAAAGTAAGCATAATTCATGTTATCATCTTCCGCCACAAGAGCAGCCTTCAGCTTGTCCTTATATTGAAGTCGAAGATAAGCTTCCTCGCCATATAACAAATATACAGTTTTAAAAGTCTGATTCTTAATATCCTGAATTAACTGCTGCATTATCACGTTATATCCTATACTATCATCTGCATATTCAAAAATGTTTTGAGCAAGTCTACATCTGCTACGCAATCCCGCAATATACTCGTATATGACACCGATGTCATTATCATCTCTCTATAACAGCGAAACGGCAGGTTCGGGAACATCCTGTCCGTCCGCACCTGCCGGTCATAACATATTCTCAACCCCGTCAATCCCTGCCTATCAGAACAGATCCCTGTACCACTCAAGTGAATTGATATATGCAGCATAAAGGTCGTCCAGCTTAATACTCTCCATTATCATCACACGCGATACTTCCTGCCAGTCGGCATTGTCATATCTGTCTATAAAATCAAGCACCTTGGCATAAGGTCCGCTGTGACTGATCAGGGCACTCTTGATATTCTTGGAGATATTGATCATCTCAAGAGCATTCTCCATTGTAGTGTCCAGCATGATATCTATTACCGAGAAAAGCCCCATCAGGAAGAGCTCCTGTGCGAAGAACTTCATTCCGAAAAGAGGAGCGATACTCTCTGCGAACTTAGCCCTGAGCAACGAGATCCTCGTGATCTCACTGGGCTTATCCGAACATAACTGCCTTGTGATGGCTGTAGTGATCCACTTCTTAAGCTCGCGCTGACCCAGCATGGCAGCCGCATGTCTGATAGATGTGATCTCGGAATTAAGTGCCATCTTATTGACCATCTCAAGTAAGGAAATCACAAGCGCCGTATCCTGTCCGATGATATCGGCCGCTTTTGTAAGATCAAAGTTATCATCATTGACCACATTAAGGAGCTGAAGATAATTGATCTTAAGAGGTGCTATAGTCTTATCACCCTTATCATAGGGCATTCTGTAGAAGGCACCTTCATAATACTGATAGCCTCCCTCCTGCTTAAGCGCCTCGAAGATCTCCATCTCATGGAGATTACCGGCTATCAGACTTACATTCGGGAACTGGCTTGAGAAATAAATCTTAGCCTTTGATATAACGATCTTCTGATGATCAAGGAAGACATAATCCACCAGTTTAAGGATCTCCCTGTAATTCTCAAAATCAGCCACGCCTATCTTACGGATAGCCAGCTTATAACCGTCTCTCTTAAGGTCTCTTATACGGTCAACATATGAACTCTCAGGTGTAATGTAGTTGTCCATCAGAAGAGCTATCCTCTTATGGGGTACTTTACACTGACTGTTAATATCACCGAAAATCGAAATATTGGTGACCGGAATGAATATCTCACTATCCGGTGCCAGAGTATTGATACCAACGCTGTTGACAATGTCGAAGCCCTGTATCATAACGGCATCATAGTGAACCGCCGTTCCGAGATATAAGGGATCTTCCAGCATATTCTTCTTCTGACTGAACAGTGAATAAGCTCTTACCTGCATGTTCTCATCAAATAATGGAATTAATGTAGCTAACATATTCTTCCTCCACCAATCAACAATCAATCATTGTCCGACAGACTGTCCACGACCGCTCTAAGCTCTCTTGCCGCATCCAGACATTCTCCGGTGCTATTCTTATTCTCATTGGCGAGCATATTAAGCTCCCCTATACATTGCATGGCATCCATGCCGACCCTTACGGAAGCAGCCGCAGCCTCTCCCATCTTAGTCATTGTATCATCCACTCTCACCACTGCTTCAGCCAGGCGGTCGGTAGAAAGTGATATCTGTTCCACATTTCTTAACATATCCAGAGCATCCTTGCGATAGACAGCCGTCAATTCCGCAAATTGCTCATAATCCCTTATGGCAGAATTCTGCATCAGCTCACATGCCTGCAGCATAACCGTATTCATCTTAACTACAGCCTCATCAAAACCGGATATCTCTGCATTA
Organism: Lachnospiraceae bacterium; assembly: GCA_024684085.1. Classification (GTDB taxonomy): domain Bacteria; phylum Bacillota; class Clostridia; order Lachnospirales; family Lachnospiraceae; genus Colinaster. Next base: position 98,253 of record JAIKXM010000005.1, read on the forward strand.
ATCTCATTGATAATATTCTGAACTCTTCGTGCGAAGTTACCAAGCTTACCCGTAACTGCGGTAAAGTCCTGATTGTTATTCCCGGCGGAAGCCGCTTCAAGTCCCGAATTAAAGGCCAGCATACCCGCATCCTGTGTGACCGCCATACACTCATCCGTAAGACTGTTGATGCGGTCGATCACCTCGCTGTCTATTATAGACGCCTTCATCGCTTTCAGCATATCCCGATAACTGTCGGCAATACGCCCACCGGATGACAACTGCACTTCCAGAACACCTTCCGCCTTACGACTAAGGTCACCGGCCCTTGAAAGACTGTTTCCAATACATTCTCTGGCCACAACGGCTTCATGGCTTAAGCCTTCCATTGCATTCCTTAACGCTTCAATGCTTGCGGCATTCCCCTGCATTCCCGCGCTAAGATTCTTCATGCTCCTGTATGTGATATCGCTCTTACCTGCCACCTCATTCATGGAAGAGAGCGACTTATCCAACGAATCCGTGATCACGCCTGCATTATAGAGTATCCTGTCAGACAGCTCTGTATATCTCCCGGCCAGTTCTTCTATCCCTCTGGCAAAACATCCCAGTTCTGACTCTTCCTCCATGATCGTCTGCGGTATAACACTCCCACGACCATTATTACGGTTAAGATCATCCAGTCTCTTCTGAACTGCCCTTACATCTCTGAAGCTTCTGACACCTCTTGCCAGTCCCAGACCTGCGCCTATGGCTCCGGCTGTCACAGCTATGATGAGCATCGCTACGGTAACAGCTCCTGCCCCCATACCCGGCATGGCTCCCGATACACGAAAAACAGCCATCAACAACATCATGGACATCAGCGAGCCCAGCATGGTAAGTAAGCCTCCACCCAACAACATCTCGAATCTCAGAGAATGGAAGAAAGAACGTACCCTGCCTCTATCGACTATCCTGCGCTTCCTGACACCGCTTAATCCGCTTTTTGTCTTTAACTTCATTATCTTTAATCTCTCGTTAGAATACTAATAAAATTATAGCATATTTGCATACCAATAAAAACAAAAAAATCCCCTGTCAGAAAGTTAAGGAAATTGCCCATTAATGTTCACACCCGTGTTTTTTAAATAGCTACAGGAAATATATTCACTATAAACGCCTATGTGGGCGTCGGCACTTAGCGAGGCAAAGCCGAGCTTAGTGTCCGCTACGCTCACATCGGAGCGAGAGCGCCGTTTCGGTGAATATATTTCCTGTAGCGGACAGACACC
>JAIKXM010000007.1 GCA_024684085.1 Lachnospiraceae bacterium
ATTCACTATAAACGCCTATGTGGGCGTCGGCACTTAGCGAGGCAAAGCCGAGCTTAGTGTCCGCTACGCTCACATCGGAGCGAGAGCGCCGTTTCGGTGAATATATTTCCTGTAGCGGACAGACACCTGTGAACAGTAACAATTGCCCCTCTCAAATAATATACCCTCCATCAGGAAGATCTTCTTCCATACATGGAGGGTATATATACATATATCTTAAAACTTACCGTATCTGATCCTTGTGTAATCCTTAATGGCTTCAAGACACTTATCAAAGCCCAGTACACCCGAATTAAGACAGATGTCATAATTACGGGCATCTTCCCAATTATGTCCGGTATGATACTTATAATACTCGGCATGAGTCTTATCGGTCTTCTCGATGAACTTCCTCAGTTCTTCGCCTTCATAAGGCTGCTTCTTGCCGGCCTGCTCCATAAGGAAGTCCATGTCGGCATGAACGAAGATCCTGACAACATTGTCATAATCCTTCAATATGAAGTCAGCCGCTCTTCCCACGATCACGCATGACGAAGAATCCGCAAGCTTCTTGATGGTAGCTGCTGCCAGGTTGAAGAGGTTATCATTGGATGTGAAGTCATCGGACGTGGGATCCTTAACCTCTCCCTGATATATCTTAGAGAATATACCGATCTTTTTACCGGGTTTCTCATCCAGCTTACGAAACATCTCTTCGCTGATACCGCTCTCTTCGGAAGCGAGATGTACCAATTCCTTATCATAAAAATGTATACCAAGCTCCTCGGCAAGACGCTGACCTATAGTCCTTCCGCCGGAACCGTACTGACGCTCAATTGTAAATACGATATTCTTCTCCATAGTCTATTCTCCCAGATATGCTTTGCGGATCTGCTCATTATTCATAAGCTCTTTGGCATCACCGTCAAGCACCACGCGACCTGTTTCCAGTACATAAGCACGGTCCGCGATAGACAGAGCCTTTCTGGCATTCTGTTCCACCAGCAGAACTGTTGTACCGCTTTTGTTAACCTCTTTGATAATATCGAATATCTCATTGACCAGAATAGGTGACAGACCCATTGAAGGCTCATCCATAAGAATGATCTCCGGCTTGGACATCAGTGCCCTTCCCATAGCCAGCATCTGCTGCTCACCGCCGGAAAGAGTACCGGCCACCTGATTCTTACGTTCCTTAAGACGAGGGAATCTCTTGTATACATTCTCAAGCGACTCCTCGATCTCAGCCTTATTCTTACGGGTATAAGCTCCGAGCTTCAGGTTCTGCAATACCGTCATATCGGCGAATACTCTTCTTCCTTCAGGCACATGAGCCATTCCAAGCGGAACCAGCTTATGACCGGGAAGTTTGGTAACATCCTGATCCTTGTAGATAATACTGCCGGCTGATGCCTCGATCAGTCCCGTAACTGTATGAAGTGTAGTTGTCTTACCGGCGCCATTGGCTCCGATAAGAGCTACTATCTCACCTTTTTCAACATGGAATGACACATCCTTCAATGCATGTATCATTCCGTAATGTACATTAAGATCTTTAACTTCAAGAAGTGCCATGATCAATCCTCCCCTATGTATGCTTTGATAACTTCGGGATTGGAAAGAACTTCTTTCGTATCACCCTTAGCCAGTATCTGACCAAAGTTCAATACCGTAAGTCGTTCACATATTCCCGATACCAGCTTCATGTCATGTTCGATAAGAAGGATAGTGATATTGAAGTTCTCTCTTATGAAACGAATGGTATCCATTAACTCAGCCGTCTCATTGGGATTCATACCCGCCGCAGGCTCATCGAGGAGTAAGAGCTTGGGATTGGTAGCAAGCGCACGTGCTATCTCAAGCTTCCTCTGTTTTCCATAAGGGAGATTAGATGACATTGTGTCAGCCTCACCCGCAAGATCAAATACTTCAAGCAGTTCCATCGCCCTCTCGTCCATCTGCTTCTCGGCTTTATGATAAGCCGGAGTCCTTAAGATGGCAGAAAGCGCACTGTAAGGATAGATATTATGAAGTCCCACCTTAACATTATCCTTGACCGACAGATCCTTAAAAAGACGGATATTCTGGAAAGTTCTTGCGATCCCGGCTTTGTTCTTATCTATGGGCTTCAGATTGGTAATATCACGGCCGTCAAGGATGATCCTTCCTTCATCGGGGCTGTAGACTCCCGTAAGAAGATTGAACACGGTAGTCTTACCTGCTCCGTTAGGACCGATCAGTCCATAGAGATCGCCTCTTTCAATGGAAATATTAAAGTTATGAACGGCATGAAGACCACCAAAAGAGATATTCAGATCATTAACTTCAAGCAAACTCATCTCGCCGCCTCCTTCCTGAATCTCTTAGAGAATTTCGACAGATGATTCTGTCTGAACTCTATTGCCTTGGGTGACCAGTTGAATAACATCATCACGATCAGCACGATCGAATATATAAGCATCCTGTACTTGTCCATACCTCTCAGCAATTCGGGAAGTACGTAGAGGATCATCGCAGCTATAACAGAACCTCTTATATTGCCGATTCCGCCGAGAACCACGTATACCAATAACATAATTGATGCGTTATATCCGAAATAGATTCCCTGCGCAGTAAGTGTCGAGATATTATGTGAGAACAGCACACCTGCCGCACCCGCTATCGCTGCACTTATCGTGAATGCGAGCATCTTGTACTTGGTAACATTGATACCTGTTGATTCAGCCGCTATCCTGTTGTCACGAATTGACATGATCGCACGACCGTCCCTTGACTGAACAAGATTCTGAACTATGATAAGCGACACCAGAAGTATGATTATCGCAATGGTAAAATTCGAATCTGAAGGAGTACCTGTGATACCCATTGCTCCGTTAATGATCTTCTTACCGGTAGATGCATCCAGACCCATAGATGCCGCATCTTTCAGAGAAAGATGAAGTCCCTTATCATCCACGCCCATATAGACTGCATTAAGGATATTCTTGATGATCTCACCGAAGGCAAGAGTAACGATGGCAAGATAATCGCCGTTCAGTCTGAGTACCGGAATACCGATAAGGAAGCCGAGAAGTGCTGTCATAGCCACACCGATAATAAAGGCAAGGATAAATCTTGGAACCGTCGGAAGGGCATCTCTTGTCATAACAGAGAAAATAGAACTTGAAAAAGCTCCGATACACATGAATCCCGCATGTCCCAGAGAAAGTTCTCCCAGTATACCGACGCAAAGATTAAGTCCGACTGCTGCTATCGCATAATAAGTTAAGGGAACAAGAAGGCCCTTAAGATGGCTGGACATAAGTCCTGTCCTGATAAATATCTCACAAATAAGGTAGAAGCATACGACCATTGCAAGAGTTATAAGATTGCTTTTCTGCTGTTTCGTTAATTTTTTCATAATGTCATACCTTCTCCTGAATCTTCTTGCCGAGGATACCGGTCGGCTTCACCAAAAGAACAATAATAAGGATCCCGAATACGATGGCATCCGAGAGCTGTGATGAAATATAAGTCTTACCGAGGATCTCGATAACGCCAAGAACAAGACCTCCGATCATGGCTCCGGGGATGGAACCGATGCCTCCGAGAACGGCTGCAACGAAGGCCTTAATACCGGGCATGGCTCCGGTATAAGGAGTAAGCGAAGGATATGCCGTACACATAAGCGCACCTGCCACTGCCGCAAGAGCCGAACCTATGGCGAAGGTAAGAGTAATGGTCTTATTGACATTAATACCCATTAGGCTTGCCGCTCCCTTGTCTTCCGCAACGGCAAGCATTGCCTGACCCGACTTGGTCTTATTGATAAAGAGCTGGAGGAAGATCAGTATAAGGATACCTACAATGATCGATACCAGAGTGAAGCCCTGGATCTTCAGACGGCCGCCCGCAAGACTAACACCGCTCCATGAGATCATTGATGAAAAAGCCTTGGTATCTGCTCCGAAGATAAGAAGAGCAACATTCTCAAGCAGGTAACTGACACCGATAGCCGTGATAAGTACGGCCAATGGTGAACCCGCATGTCTGAGCGGTTTGTATGCGACCTTCTCGGTAGTGATACCCAGGAGCGTACACAGAATGATCGCGACCAGAAGTCCCACTCCGGGAGGCAGGCCCAGGGTGCTTACTATGGTAAAAATGATGTAACTGCCTACCATGATAAAATCACCGTGAGCGAAATTCAGCATCTTGGCGATACCATATACCATCGTGTAACCGAGGGCAATGATAGCATAGATCGAACCGAGGCTCAGGCCGTTGATCAAATAATTCAAAAAGCTCATCTTAACATCTCCTCAACTCTGTCATTTGTTGATCGGCAGGGATCAATAGATCTCCACAGCTCATCCGCAAAGCTCCGGACGGTTCATCCGACATATTCCGTTCGGTGTCTCTGCGATATTCCAAAATCAAAGAGGGTGATACAATCACCCTCTTCTAAAACTCTTATAGATTATACTTGATATTCATATATAATGCAATATTAGTCCATTGATACATACTGGCCGTTCTCGATCCTGACACCCTTAGGTTCCTTGTTAGGCTCACCGTCTGAAGACCATGTGATAGTACCTGTAAGACCAACTACCTTGATCTTGGTCATCTGACCCTTGATAGCTTCGCAAAGTTCCGAAACGCTCATATCAGGTGTTGCATTAGCTGCCTCAAGAGCTGCTTCCATTGCATAGATAGCATCATAAGAATCTGCTGCGAACTGGATAGGTGTCTCACCGTAAGCATCCTTGTATGCGTTAACGAAGTTCTTGGTCAGATTATCCTGAGCATCTGCTGCGAAAGGAGTAAGAAGCATAACGCCTTCTGCAAGTGATGTATCGAAATTCTCTACACCAAGGATACCGTCAAGACCGTCACAACCGAAGAACATAGGCTGGTACCCGATCTGGTTAGCCTGCTGAAGGATAAGCGAAGCTTCTGTATAGTATATAGGAAGGAATATCAGCTCTGCGCCTGCATCCTTAGCCTTACCGATCTGTGAGCTGAAATCTGTCTTATTATCCGAATTGAAAGCCTCTGCGGATACGATCTCAAGTCCCTGATTGGGAGCCTCTGCTGCGAATGTCTCATAGATACCTGCTGAATACGGATCCGATGAATCATAGATGACACCGATCTTGGTTGCAAGCTTCTTGCTTCCGATATACTCTGCTGACTTTGTTCCCTGTGCAGGATCTGAGAAACATACTCTGAATACATTGTCATACTGAGTACATTCAAGTGAAGAGCCTGAAGGTGTAAGCTGGAACATATTATCAGCCTTTGTCTTCTCTGCTACAGCAAGACAGGGAGCTGAAGTTGTAGTTCCGTCAAGCATCTGCATACCCCAGTCCTTAAGGGTATTGTATGCATTAACAGACTTCTCTGCATTGTGCTCATCATCTTCAAACTTATACTCGATCATATAACCGTTGATACCGCCTGCTGCATTGATCTCATCTACTGCGATCTGTGCTCCGTTCTTAACAGCTGTACCGTATGCTGCCGCACCGCCTGTAGAAGGTCCGATAGCACCGATCTTAAAAACAGCTTCTCCTGAAGCAGATTCACCTTCGGGTGCATTACTCTCACCGCAACCTGCAAGTGTCATTCCTGCCATTGCCATAACGAGGACAAGGGCAATCGACTTCTTTAACATGTGTCTCATAATATCTCCTCCATTTTTCTGATAACTGATACGTCAGCGATCACTCCCCACTCCGCTTCTCATCCATGATGAAAAGCGCCGTCTCCGATCACCGAAGTTCACAAAAAGAATACTATCAAAAGCGATAAGTGTCAATAATAATAAGAAAAGACCTGTTAATGCAAGATATGCCTTAGATGCCAAAAAGCTATACAAATCAAGCAACTTACAACTTTACATTTGTTTTTCGCAGGAATATAATAAAAAAAGCGTATAACACGCGGGAAGAGAGGACATTCAAGTGGAAAAGAAGAATATTGATTGGGCCAATCTTGGATTTGGCTACATGAAGACAGATTACCGCTATGTATCCAACTATACAAACGGTGCCTGGGACGAAGGCGTAATTACCGAAGATGACATGATCACAATGAGTGAATGTGCCTGTGTTCTTCAGTACGCGCAGACAGTTTTTGAAGGAATGAAAGCATATACAACAGAGGATGGCAAGGTCGTGGTATTCAGACCTGACCTCAATGCAGAGCGTCTCATTCAGTCAGCTGAGAGACTTGAGATGCCTACATTCCCTGCGGACAGATTCCTTGATGCCATAGATAAAGTCGTTAAGGCCAACCTCGCATGGGTACCTCCTTACGGTTCAGGTGCTACATTATATATCAGACCTTATATGTTCGGTATCAATCCGGTCATCGGGGTTAAGCCTGCCAACGATTACCAGTTCAGGGTATTTGCAACTCCCGTTGGACCTTACTTCAAGGGCGGCGTTAAGCCTCTTACGATCAAGATCTCTGACTTCGACAGAGCGGCTCCGCACGGTACAGGTAACATCAAAGCCGGTCTTAACTATGCAATGAGCCTTCATGCTATCGTTACCGCTCACGAAGAGGGATATGATGAGAATATGTACCTCGATGCAGGTACTCGTACTAAGGTTGAAGAGACGGGCGGTGCGAACTTCCTGTTCGTAACCAAGGACGGCAAGGTTGTTACACCCAAGTCAGACAGCATCCTTCCTTCTATCACAAGAAGATCACTTATCCAGGTTGCCAGAGATTACCTCGGACTCGAAGCTGAAGAGAGAGTTGTATATGCCGACGAACTTGATAATATGGCAGAATGCGGTCTCTGCGGAACTGCTGCCGTTATCTCACCTGTTGGCAAGATCGTTGACCACGGTCGTGAGATCTGCCTTCCCAGTGGAATGAGCGCTATGGGTCCCATTACCCAGAAGCTGTATGATACTCTTACAGGCATCCAGATGGGCAGGATCGAAGCTCCCGAAGGATGGATCAGAGTTATCGAATAATCCAGGTTCAATAATACAGATACGATCAAAGGCCTTGTGAAGCGGATGACGATTCGCTTTACAAGGCCTTTAATAATATCTTCTCAATTCGATCGGCAATGATCTGACCTGTTACAGACCATGGCAGATCAACATTCATTTACAGCTATCGCAAAATAGCGGTGAGACTATCTGTTTTGGGGATACTCCTCCGGTAAGGGGCGCCTCACATGATCAAGCATTCCGATATCGCTCGCACCATACTTCATGAACTCCATTTTCGCATCCTTAAGAGAATGCTTATTGGCTCCACCTTCCAAAGTCTCATCCTTCTCCTGAACAGGATCACGCTCCCAATAACAGACAGGACAAATATCGAATCCGGCATTTTTTTCTTCAAAGGTTAAAAATCCGCAACAAGGACATGAATACCTCATACCTACACCTCACATCATCATCAGAAATTCGGCTACGAATACTGTGATACAGGCCAATACCGCGACACCGAACAGGCTCACTCCGAACCACGCCAGCAGAACCGCCACAGCGAATGCAATACTTGCCGCAACAGGGCTGTCCGTCACACGGATCATAGCCGGAAAGGTCATTATCGCCAATGTTACATACGGTACATAGAAGAGAAAAGATCTTATGAACCTGCTCTTGATCTCTTTCCTGATAAGCGTCATGGGAAGGGCTCTTATAGCAAAAGTCACCGCTGCCATAATGATCATATAGATATAGATATTGTGCTGCATACCCAAAAAACTCCTAACCTTAGTCTCCCCATCTGTATACCTGTGTTTATATCCGAATTATTCTCACAGAATACTACCCTTCTTGTCTGCCCCAGTCGTCATCCACGGGGAATAGCATCGCCGCCACGGCAGATATCAATACTGTCAAAATGATTATTCTTGTTCCCGCCGGAATAACTGACACAAATGTCACAATTTCGCAGGCCGCGCTGAGTATCATCGATATGATGACCAGAACAAGGATAACTTTATTCTTCCGTGCCGGTGGCACGATGATAGCTATGAACATTCCGTACAGCCCCACACTAAGAGCACTGACCACATTCCCGGGCAGAATATTACCCATCAGTACTCCTAAGAAAGTCCCGATAGTCCATCCCGGTGCCGCAACGCTAAGTGCCCCATAGAGGTATCGCGGATTCAGCTTATCCCTTACGGCTATACAGATACCGAAGATCTCATCCGTGATACCATACGACATAAGCAGTCTGTGTCCCATAGCAAGCTCCGGCTCGACCTTCTGAGATAAGGCACTGGACATAAGCATATATCTTGCATTGACCACGAGTATCATAAGCGCCATCTCAAGATATGAAGCCCTCGCCTCCACCATATTAAAGCCGGCTTTTTCTCCTGCGCTCGCAAGATTGGTAAGACTTACCACCGCTGACTGAAACGCCGAGAAGCCCGCATCTTTTGCTGCTATCCCTAATGTGAAAGCAACAGCAAAATAGCCCAACGCGATGGGGATGCCGTCGCGCACCCCTTCACGAAAGGCTAATCTGTTAGTCTTCGTCATGATCAGAACACCTTGATGATAGCATCAACTTCCTTTCTCTTTGGTGCCGGTACATCTCCGGCTCTGACTCCGAGTGAGATCACACTCACTACGATTTGGCTCTCGGGAATATCAAGGCACTTCCTGAGTGCATCTGCATCTCTGATACCCATAACCAGCGTATCAAGACCTGTATCCCTTGCGCGAAGTAATAAATTCTCATTCTGAAGTCCAAGGTCATATGCTCCCCACATATCTCCGAGTTCATTATCGGGATTGCCTTCTCTGTCGAATCCCGCTCTCTTACCTTCGAATGTGGTAACAATAAGTGCCTTGGCATTGACACAGTTATTGGCATTGAACTCGGGAAGACATGCCTTAACCTCATTCATCTTCTCCTCTGAACATACCACATAATATCTGCCTGTCTGCGAGTTCTTCCATGAAGGTGCAAGTCCGGCACATCTGATCAGCTCCTTGATCTGATCAAGTGTTACCACTGCATTCTCCTGATAATTCCTGATACTTCTTCTTGACTCAATTGCCTGAACCAGTTCCATACTCTCTCCTTTACTCTTGTGTTAACAAGAGGCCTCTGAGTCTTCCCAAAGGCCTGATCAATTCTGCGTTCCAACTAAAAGTTAACAGTACCTAAGAAGGTGAATACTTCTTAATGCACTCCTTAACATGTTCTTCATCAAAAGGCTTAACTATAAAATCGGTAGCCCCTGCGGTTATGGCTTCCACAACCTTCTCCATCTGTCCCATTGCTGACACCATGATGATCTTGGCATTCGGATCAAATGCGATTATCTTACGGGTAGCCTGGATACCATCCATATCCGGCATTGTTATATCCATCATGACCAGATCGGGCTTATAAGCCTTATACAATCTGATGGCCTCTTCTCCGTCACTCGCCTCAGCCAAAACACGATGACCATCTTCAGTTACTATCTTCGATAAAGCCCCTCTTACAAAGAGCGCGTCATCGCAAATAAGAAGTCCTGCCATTAATACCTCCGAATACTCTTCCCCCCATACTGACAGAAGAAAAACTCTCTACATTATAAGTTTATTACGCATGCTAAACCCAAGTAAACTCAAGCGTCTATACATGCTTCAACGACTCTATAATTATATCATATTTTCGCTAAGTCCGATATCTTATATAAAAAGTTGATCACTTAACCACTTTCTCGAAATCCGATGCAGGATGCTTGCAAAGCGGACAGATGAAATCTTCAGGAAGTTCTTCACCTACATATTCATATCCGCAGATCTTACAACGCCATACGGTCTGTCCGTCCTGTGTCTTACCGACAGCTTCCGGCTTGGGCTTGATATTATTAAGATAATATTCATAGGTTACGGAAGATACATCAGACAACACTTCCATGTCCGTTATCTCACCGATGAACATCGTATGGGAGCCAAGGTCAACTTCCTTATCTACCTTAACCGAAATGTATGCATTGGTTCCACCCGTAACATACTTAAGGCCGTTATCAGATGTTGAAGCATTCTGATAATCGGCGAACTTGTCCACATCTCTGCCGGACTGGAATCCGAAATGCTTGAAGAGATCAAATACAGCATCCTGCGCGATCACCGATACATTAAATATCCCGCTTTTTTTAATGCAATCATGTGTAAAATTAGCCTTATTGACACAGATGCTCAGCTGATTGGGAGTAGATGCCGCCTGAATCGCCGTGTTAACAATGCACCCTGTATCTCTGTCACCATCCTTGGAAGTGAGCACGAACAATCCGTAGCTCAACTTATACATCGCCTTATTATTCATAGAACCCGCCTTTCCGCCGGATTATTCCGGCTCCATACAGACAACCTTCCTCCCCGGTCATCCGTCTTTTTCTTACCCTTCTATCATATCAATCCAAGCCATCTCAGGTCAAGAAAATACGGCATCTGCTAATCGAAAATTGACTGAATCCACTTTATTCTTGTATCTACAGAATCCTTTACTATTTTACTATTAAGTACCGCTTCATAACCATGGCATCCACCTTGTATTTCATGCAATTCTACAGGGATATTTGCATTTTTTAGTCTTTCGGCAAATGCAACTCCTTCATCATGGAGACAATCAAATTCTGCAACTTCGACATATGTTTTTGGAAATAATTCAAGCGAATCAACATCCATAATAGATGCATACTTGACTTGTGTCATATCCTGATTCTCTAGGTATATTTTCCAAAACAGTTCTGTACACCTCGAATCCCAAATTGGTGTATCAGTATATCTTTTCATTGATTCTGTACTCATACTTTTGTCAAGAACCGGATATATCAACAACGTTCCTTTAGGAATCTGTTTTTTATTATCTCTCAACATCAACGTTACAGCTGCCGCTATATTCCCACCTGCACTGTCTCCAGTTGCAATCATCTTATCTCTATTGATATTTAACATTTCTGCATTTTGTAACACCCATAAATACGTATTATAACAATCTTCAATAGCAACTGGATATCTATGTTTAGGTAACAATCTGTAATCAGGTAAAACTACTTTACAGTTTGCCTTTTCAGCATACAGTTTTGCAATCTTGTAATGGGCATTCGATGCTTTTAGTAAAAAACCGCCGCCATGAAAGAACATAATACACGGCAGATTATCTCCACATTGCTTTGGTTCTATGACTAAAGTCGAAATATTATCATTCTTATACCCTGAAGTAGAATACTTCTTTACGGTGACCTTATCATCCGATTTACACTTATTTGTTTTATAAACCAAATTCACGACAGGGTATAAATTGCATACTATTGAGCCATGAAATCTTGCAATTTTTTTCAGTTCGTTATCAATATCATATTTCATTGCGTATACTCCTTTTCACGATTATTGTGCCAGTTAACTTGAATTTCCTTTAGTAAATTATACTGAAGGATTCTTTTCTTTCTCAAAGAGGGCTGTGTTCATTAGCTGATATTCTTCTTTTGTACAGACTTCACGACAATTAGGTATAAAAGACCTTGTAACCTCGAAACACTCTTTCATATTGTCGCAAGGATATTCACTGCAATCAGCACATGTTTCTATACCCCTGTCCACGCAGCATTTAACAACGAGGTATCGGCACCAGTTTTCCGGCTTACAACCCGTACATAAAATCTCTTCATTCGTAACAAGATGATCCCGATACCCTATCTTCATCCATAAATCTGCAGTGTGACGGAGTTCTTCGTGCGTCTTTTCATATGGATGTGCAACATACCTTGGCAGGCAGCGCAATCATTTCCACAAGCTGCTATTATTTTTTTTCATTATCCGTCACTCCTATATAGAAACGATAAATTTTAATTTATATCAAATATTGTTTTCAAGAAAATAGCATGTACCTCATCTGTATAACTTATTCGCACCAAACAAGTTACAATACTCCATCTGTGAATCATAAAATGCATTATTTTCATCTATAGGCCACTGCGACTTCACTTCATCATTTATATTTTCGTCTTCATGTATTATTTCAGGATATATGCGTGAATAGAATGATACTCTATCTTCCCATACCTCACATATGGAGGAAGGATATTCGAACTCTTCTTCACTTCTAAACAGATTTGACCTATGAGGTATGCTCCCCTTGTTGAAGCCTTCATCTAACAAACGATTTGTTTGCGGATATAGATGTCCGAAACCGCATACAACGAGAATCTTTTTATCCTCGTAAAGTTTCATTTTCTCCATTATGTTT
>JAIKXM010000021.1 GCA_024684085.1 Lachnospiraceae bacterium
TATGCAACATCGTGCTTGCACGGAATGTTGCATATTTGGCGACTGTAGGACACCGAAAAGCGAAAGCTTTGAGGTGGACAACAGCGTTGTCATCGAGTAGGGGAGGTAAGCCCCTACTCGATAGAATATATTTCCTTTAGCTATTCACATTAACACAAGTTTGAACAGTAACGTCTGCAAAAATGTTTTGATTTTTTTATAAAAAGGTGTTGACAGTAATCTGTAAATATAGTAATATAATCAAGTCGGCTGACACAAGTCGACAACATGCGCGAGTGGCTCAGTTGGTGGAGCACGACCTTGCCAAGGTCGGGGTCGCGGGTTCGAGTCCCGTCTCGCGCTCTTAGGAAATGCCGTAAACTCAAGGGTTTACGGTTATTTTTTTGTGTTCAACGGAGTTCAATTATTATGAAGCCTATAAAATACCTGCTTGTCTGCCTGAGAATAGAGAAAAGTCCTCATACCTGTTTTACTGATTAGACGGGATTATTATAGGTATATTTGATCTTACGGCCATTAAACGCGTCGTTTAATAATTTTGTTAACGGTTTTAAAACCACTATGATAACGGCAAAAAAACTGCCGCATATAAATGCGGCAGCTAAATCACTCGTTAGTCTTATTTTTCTTAGCTAAGATGCTCCAGTTTCGTATCCCGATAAGAGCCTCGACTAAATATATACCCTTTTTAGTCACATATACCGGATCTTTTTTAAGGGCATATTGTGCTACGGCTATGACATCCGTTATGATCCACCAGATGTATTGTTCCTTATATCGTAATAACTCCAAGATGGAAGCGACTATCCCTATGGCAAAGATCATGGAATCCAACCACTTCATTATCGTTACGTTCCACCCAAACTGCGTGGCAAACTTCATCCACGTATCTCCCGCAAGGAAGGACAGGACAAAATGAACGAAGATTGTTATGGCTATGATACTAACGGTCACTAGAACGTGTTGCCATATATTTAGTTTCTTGGATTTAGCAAGAAGCTTATCGTCGTCATCCTTATGCCTATACCATCCAACCCAGGATATGATATTAAGCGGGAAATATACTATGGTCTCTAACCAGAATGTTGCCCATATACCAAAATAAGCAAGGTAGATGATAAATACCGTGGTATTTATTATGGCAAAAGGGAAGTTCATCCTGTTTGCTTTTGCCGTTAAGAATACGCATAAGATACCGCAAAGGCCGGATATAAAGTTTATTATGGCAAGCCATCTTGGTGTATCTTCCTGAGGTATTATGGCATAATAGGTTGCTATAACAAACATTATCACGCACATTACTATCTCATACCACTTAAGGCTCTTACAGGCCGTTATCATCTTTTTAATTATATTTAATTTATCATCATTTTTTATACCATCCATTTTTCTTTCTCCTCTAATAACTTCATGGCCCGTATCAAAGTTCCGCTTATGGGGTAGTTAACCCTCTTTTCATCAACTATTACATGCGTGGCTTCGGGATATGCTTTAGAAAAGTATTCCCCGTATGAAGGCTCACTAGAATATACATAGTCCATATGTGGCACGTGCTCTCTTACAAGCGGGGTTTCTAAGTTCCAATCATTTATGCCCTCTTTTGTCCTGCAAAAAGCATCGTCGATTATATAAAAAGAGACATTATCATAAAGTGAACATACCCGCTCTAATTGTTTTATCCTGTTTTCTACCTTTAGTTCTGCTTCATCATGTTCTTTTAATATCTCTAGTTCCTCGTCACTGTTTATGAACATGATGACAACAACCCTATCGCATTGCTTTGATGCTACGTCTATGCAATACAGATGCCCTTTATGAAGCGGCATGAACTTACCGCCGAAAAATCCTGATATCTTACTCATAGAAGTCATCTCCGATAAATTTATAAAGTTTTGCAGGCTTACCTTTTGATACGATGGTCTTATCAAGTTCTATGACCTTTTTCGTATTAACATAGTCTCTTATAAATGATTTCCTGAAATTCGGAAGGTCAAGGGATTTGTTCTTAATGGTCTCATGTATCTTTTTAAGTTCTGATATCATAAATTCATCTTTATCTTTTAAAAGGTTAAAGGCATCATCTTCATAATCTATCCTGTTCCTCAGCCTTTTTATAGCCATACGGATCACATCAGCATGATCAAAAGCAAGATCTTTTTCTCGTATCGTTATATCCCCGTTAGAAAAGACCATACCGGAAACGTCATAACTTATCTCAAATATCTCCGCGTCTTGTGCATCATCCCCGGCATGAACCTTTAACTTATGCTTAGGGATAAGAACCATATATGAAACAGATATGACCGTTGTTCTTGGATCCCTATTAAGATCCCCAAAGGTATATAGCTGATTAAAGAAAGCATCTTCTATTCCTGTTTCTTCCTTTAGTTCCCTTTTGGCACAATCATCTATGGATTCTTTTCCTGTATGTATGAAGCCACCGGGCAGCGCCCATTTATCCTTATAGGGAAACTGCCCTCTCTTTATAAGTAAGATGCTTAACTTATTTAACTCATTAAGAGTAAAGACTGCGATATCCGTTGTAACGGAAGGTCTTTCGTATTTAGAAGCATCGTATTTATCTAAAAATTCTCTTTCTTCTTTTGAACACTGATAAGGCATCTTGTTACTCCTTTTGAGTTGTGGTTTTATTTACTATGATTATAATAGTACAATGTACCATTTATGTCAAGGGGTGTAATATGTTATAACCCTAAGCCCGGGTTTTTTTATAAATTAGATATAGAAAGTAAGCACGTAAAAAACTTCCAACCATGTTTATACCTGTGTTCAGGCGTGTGTTTTAGAAAGGACCTTGCCACCGCATCTTTCAATCCTCGACAAGTCGCAAAACCAGGATATGTACGGTTATTTCGAGTCTGTAGACACTATGAAACAAAAACAAACAACCAAACTACTTTACCACGTATTCTGTTTGAAGGTACAAGGCGTTGCCTTATGGTGTAATAATATCAGCAGTTAAGACCATTACCCCCCCTTTGAATCAGCATTCCAATTATGCGATGAATTTTAAGTAAAATTCAATGACGAAAACAACGTATTATGGTATGCTCTATTTAGGAGGATAAAAATATGCCAAATATAGTACCTGTTTCAGATTTAAGAAATTATAATGCTGTTATCAGTCAGGTTTCCTATGGTAATCCGGTTTATCTGACCAAGAACGGTAGAGGTGATTGTGCGCTTATCGATATCAAGGAACTCGATGAGCTTCGAGCTATCAAGAGTTTGTTTTCCGAATTGGAAAAAGGAGAAATGTCCGCCAGAAAAGAGGGCTGGATTTCATTAGAAGATGCTGAAAAGAGTTTGGGATTATGAGAAAGATTGAAATCACACCCGAGGCATTAAACGATCTTGGCGCAATAAAGGAATATCTTGACTCAGAATATGGTCAAAAAAAAGAGAAAGAAATCCTTAAATCCATATTAAAGGACATCAGGCGATTAGAAAAGTACCCCCAAACTGACATCAAATTATTTGAACGCTTCGGAATAGAAACAGATTATAAGTGTATATACACAAATCAGAATTATGTGTTCTACAGGCTTGAAAATAGCACTATCAGGATCATTCGTATATTGAGCAACAAAAGAGATTTTTTATACGTTTTATTTGGAACAAGAATGAACTCTGAAGAATCGGAAGAATACTGGGAAGAATAGAAGTGTTACAAACATTGAAAATACGCAATTTAGGGGGTATTAGAGTATGAATATAAGAATATATCAGTGTAATAAACCAAAAGAAATACATATAATTTCTCCCGATGATCTTCAGTGGGACTATTCGCCTATGCAGTTTTGTATTGTAAATAATTATAAAGATCTCTATTTTAAAGAACTTCCCAGATTTTCCGGTACAACGCCTTATGCAATACCGGGGGGAAAACAAACCTGTTCGTGAATACAATGGTATAGACAGGGAGCCTGACGAGTACACACCTGAGAATTTTGATGAGTATTCAGAAAGTGAAGTATTAGAATATTATCATCAATTGGATGATACAAACCTCGAGCTGATATTCTATAGGGTGTCGGGATATGAGCTATAATAATGGCTATAAACATGGTTTGTTTTAAAAGAGGTAATATAAGATGATCAAGATGATAATAGAGATGGATAACGAAAAGATCAGCTTGTCAGATGCATATACAACGGATCAGATTAATTCGGCATTAGATAGGATTTTTAAAAAAAGAGGAATGGATAGGGTTGATACAGATCGTGGTATTGAATATCTTGGCCATAATCTGAATACCGATTTTGCCCATTTTGGAAAGATAATGCTTGGACTTAAAGAGCAGAATTGGTTTATGGATAATGCTGTGACATGGCTCTATTGTAATAGTGATGATTCTGATGATCCGGATGATTTTGACGAGGAGGATTTACTTGTTCACTATGGAAAGAAAGCAGTGGCGTGAGGTAGTCGGTGGAAAGAAAACACTATAAGGCGATAAATTTCGATCTTGATACGAAAAAACTTCGTGATTGAATAAAATGTAATCCAAGTGGCAGAATATGACTAATCCGGAATCACATTCCGAATTAGTCATATTTTTTATGTAATAGAAAGTGCTTCCTATTACACAAAAACGCTCTGCTAAGGATGCGCACTCGCGCGTAAGGCAGATGATGCTAAGGCATCCTCACCCAATGACATTTGTCATAACCGATCAGTGACATGTCTCACTGTATAAGCCGGATTGCATGGACTATTATAATGTCATAAGGATTAAGCACATTATAAAGGAGAGAAGAAATGGCTCATAATGTAGTATCAATTGAGAATTTGGTTAAGCGATATGGTGATAAGGTAGCAGTGGATCATTTTTCCCTTAATGTTGAGGAAGGTGAGATCCTTGGTCTGCTCGGGCCTAACGGTTCCGGTAAGACGACGACTATTAATTGTCTCCTGTCACTTTTAAAATATGACAAGGGTGTCATAAAAATCTTTGATAAGGAGATGAGGCCGGAGGCGTATGACATCAAAGCTGAGATCGGAGTTGTAATGCAGAATGTGGCAGTCATTGAGACTCTGAATGTATATGAGAACGTTGATTTTTTCTGCGGATTATATATCAAGGACAGGGCTGTAAGAAGGCAGTATGTTGAAGAAGCTCTGGAGTTCACGGGGCTTGCCGAATACAAGAAGTATAAGCCCAAGAAGCTCTCGGGCGGTCTCTTAAGAAGACTTAATATAGCATGCGGGATCGCTCATAAGCCAAAGCTCATTATCTTTGACGAGCCTACCGTTGCGGTCGATCCTCAGAGCCGCAATGCCATTCTTGAGGGCATCAGACAGATGAACAGGAACGGAGCAACGATCATCTATACATCACATTATATGGAAGAGGTTGAGGAACTCTGTACAAGGATCGTGATCATGGATCGTGGCAAAAACGTGGCGAGCGGAACTTCGCAGGAACTCAAGGCTTCGCTTATCAATCGCGAGACTATAAGGGTGGCCATACCGGACAGATCCGAGAAGCTGATCGCGGACATTAAAGAGATCAATCATGTATATAAGGTTAAGGAAGACGGCGAAGAGCTGATCATTAAGTGCGACGGCGGTGATCACAATCTCGTTCATATCCTCAGTTACTTATCGGATAACAATATTCCGTTTGGCCGTGTATCGACCGAACTGCCCACATTGAATGATGTGTTCCTTGAGATAACGGGAAAGGAGCTTAGAGACTGATGCTTGGTAGAGTCTATATTATTAAGTTGAAAGAGATCTTTCGAAACAAATATATAGTAGGTTGGAATTTTCTGTTTCCCGTAGTTCTGGGGACCGCTTTCTATTTGGGTTTTGGGAACCTGATCGCGGAAGACCCTGACAGTTTCACGACCATTGATGTTGGATATGTTAATACCTCGAATGAAGATACATCCTTTTCACAGATGCTTGAGATCCTTTCCGAGGAAGGTGAAGGCCATGTGAAGACTCTTGAGAGATATGATTATGATTCTGAGGAAGAGGCGGTTGCTGCCATGAATAATGACGAGATCTCCGGAGTATATCTTGATAACGGGAGCGAGATCGAGACGATAGTTCCAAAGAATGGTTATGAAGCTACGGTTCTGAATCAGATAGTCCGAGTGTACCGGAACAGATCCGAGCTGCTTCAGACTGTCGCGACCGATCATCCGGAGAATCTTGAAAAAGTGATCGCAATGATGTCTGAGGATATCAATATAATGAAGAAGCACGATTTTGGTACGAACACCTCGGCTTTCCTTCAGTACTTTTATGCCCTGATCGCAATGGCATCTCTTTTCAGTTCATGGATCAGCACATCCATGCTTGAGAATATGTGCGCCAATATGTCTGAATGCGGCAAGAGGGTTGAGTGCGCACCGGCAAGTAAGATGATATCTCTCTTTGCGGGCGTTTTGGCAGGTATGACACTTCAGTCACTTTCCAATGCGATAGTAGTTGTGTATTTACAGAAGGTGCTTGGCATCGATCTGGGTGCTCCGATGTGGAACGTCATCCTTATCTCTACGATCGGAAGCGGCCTCGGCATTTCGTCAGGTATCCTTATGGGAGCGATGATCAGATCCAAGAAACTTCTGTCGGTTATACCGATCGGTTTCTCAATGCTGTGTTCATTCTGCAGTGGACTTATGTGGGATCAGATCAGACAGATCATCGAAGCCAATGTTCCTATCCTTAACAGGATCAATCCTGCGGCGCTTTTGGTTGACTGCCTGTATATCAGAGCGACATACGGATTGACAGCGGAATACTATCGCGACGTGTATATTATGTGTGGAATGATCGTTGTGAGCTTATTCGTCAGCAGTATTCTATTGAGGAGGAGAAGATATGTCAGTATTTAATGCGATAATTAAATCAATTAAGGCCAATGCGTCAACGATCATTATGTATCTTGTCATCTTTGCGGTATTTGGCAATATGTCTTCCAGAGCCAATGTGTCGACCAAGGAAGAAATGTTCAAAGAAGTGACGACCGAGGTTGCTGTTACCGATCATGACGGATCCGATCTTAGCCGTGCTCTGGTCGGGTATCTGGAGGAGACTCAGAAGGTGGTCGATCCCAAGACCGAAGATCCTGTGGTGATGAATGATAATGTGAGATTTGGTATCTATGATTATGCGCTCATCATTCCGGAAGGCTTTGAAGAGAAGCTTGTTAACGGACAGGCAGAAGATGCGATCGACTACATCTCGCCCGGTGACACGGCTTCCGGTTATCTGCTTACACAGAAGCTTAGTGACTATCTGCAGGATGTTGTGATATATTTAAATTGCGGTTATTCGAAGGAAGAGGCAATAGCGTTGACCCATGAACAGATGGTTGAGCTTGCCGATATAGAAGCGACGATATTGGATGATTCAGATACAGGATATCGGTCATTTTATGCAGGCATGTTCACTTTTAACGGTTATACGCTTATGCTGATAATCTGCATCTGTTGTGCGATGGCACTTACTTTTGTAAAAGACAGGGACGTTAAGAATCGTATCTCAGTCAGCGGAATGCATTTCTCTGTCAGAAATCTTGCGACGATCTGTGCGACGATGCTGATCGGTTTCGTCCTTACAACATTTGTGATCGTGATAGTCTATCTGATGGGATTGCAATATCACGGGGAGAAGCTTTTGTACTATTCGATCGATGCATATGCACTGATGCTGATCTCTCTTGGAATGGCATATTTCATCTGTTCTATTACATCGAATGAGAATCTGATCAATATGATCGCCAATATGCTTGGCCTTTCATTTTCCTTCCTTTGCGGAATATTTGTTGATCCGCAGTTTATGTCGGAAGGAGTTCTCAGAGTAGCACGCTTCATGCCGTTGTACTGGTATGCTGAAGCGATCAGGTATATTAATGACACTCCTGTCAGTGAGATCCTGGTATCTCAATTTGGAATGTATTTGTTAATAGAGGTCATTTTTGCGATAGGATTCTTCGCAGCGGGATTGATAATCTCAAGGAAAAAGGAACAATATGCTCTATGATGTGATCATCCGCCTGATGGCGGCGACGGGTTTGATAATAATGATCAATGCAGGTGGCATTACAACTTCTTCGGTTGTAATGTCTCTTTGCGTGTTTACAGTGCTTGAGATAAGCCAGCTTTTAACCAACAGGAAGGCTTACTGGATCATGACGGGACTTCCGTTTGCTGTTTGTATTAAGGTGGCGTATGCTTCCGACAGACCGTGGGTTGAATTGGGGATCCTGATCGTTCTTGCAGGCTTTACTTTTCTGGCTCTCTTTATGTACGAGAAGATGGCGGATTACAAGGAGCTCCTGCATCGAACCCGTGATGACAGCAAGGAGTTGGAAGATATTCTGGAGGCAAGGAATCGGAGGATACTGCAAGAGCAGGATCAGCAGGTAAGGCTTGCGACGCTTGCCGAACGAAACAGGATATCGCGTGAGATTCACGACAATGTGGGGCATCTTCTCTCCAGAGCGATCTTACTGCTTGGGGCTGTTACGACGGTCAATAAGGATGAGGATCTGGAGCCGCAGCTTAAGATGCTCGCCGGTACATTGGATGAATCTATGGAAAAAATGCGTGCCTCGGTTCACGATCTGCATGATGATTCCATTGATATCAGCAAGAACTTTGATGAGATAATCGGTGAGTTGAAGAACTTCACGGTGAATAAAGATCTGGACTTTGACGAGTCCATACCCGCAGCTGTCAAGCTGTCGCTGATCGGGATACTCAAGGAGGCAGTGACCAATATCCTGAAGCACTCAAACGGCGATACGGTCTCCGTGATCGTTCAGAGGAATTACGGCTTTTGTACCATTTCCGTTTTTGATAACGGAACTCTATCTAAGGAAAAACGAGAGCAATTGAGTTCAGAGAATTATGAGGGTATTGGGCTCGATAATATCAGGAATCGTGCGAGGAGTCTTGGGGGCGATGCCTTTGTATATATGGAAGACGGTTTTACCGTATTTGCCAGACTGCCGTTTCCAAAGTGAGGCGTTTGGGTAGAAGGATCGGAATAGATATATATTGATCCGTGGAGTGTATGCTAATGGAAAAGAGAAGGATTTTGCTGGTTGATGATGATGCATTGATCACGATGTCATTGGAGATGATCATCTCAGCCGATGGACAATTTGAAATCGTTGGAAAGGGCTGCAGCGGTCGTGATGCTGTCGACCTGTATGAGGAACTGCGGCCGGATCTGTTGCTTATGGATATCCGAATGTCTGATATGAACGGCCTTGAGGCAGCAGAGGAGATATTGGGCAGACATCGGGATGCGGTGATCCTGTTTCTCACTACTTTTTCGGATGATGAGTATATAGTGAAGGCCTTGAAACTCGGCGTTAAGGGATACCTGTTGAAGCAGGATTATAAGTCCCTGCCGGCTGCACTGCTTGCGGCGATTAACGGACAGAGCGTGTTCGGTGGTGCGGTCATAGATAAACTGCCAACGCTGATGAATGCGACTGCCGAGGAGAGGTTCGACTATAGTGAATATGACATCTCGGAGAAGGAGTACGAGGTGATACAGTTGGTGGCTGAGGGCTATTCGAATAAAGAGATCGCCGGAAAGCTCTTCCTGTCAGAGGGAACTGTCCGCAATTATCTGTCCACGATTCTTGAGAAACTTGATCTGCGTGATAGGACACAGCTCGCCATATTCTACCTCAAGAACCGATGACACGCGGGGACGCACTTTTCACAGGTGTCTGTTCACTACAGGAAATATATTCACTGAAACGGCGCTCTCGCTCCGATGTAAGCGTAGCGGATACTAAGCTCGGCTTTGCCTCGCTAAGTACCGACGCTCACATAGGCGTTTCTTGTGAATATATTTCCTGTAGTTATTCACAAGAACGCGGGTGTGAAGCAGTAACCATTTATAACGACATTTTAATACTCATTATTCTTATTAGTGTATACAAGCCTAAATTCTAGTATAATGGTTATATTATTTAGAGCAAGTTGCTTTTAGGGAGGGCTGTGATATGGATGATAATAAGGAGAAGAAGACTAAAAAGACAGAAAAACAAGATATAGAAACGGACAAGAAAAGGGTACCGGCATTTTTTGCAGATGCTGGCAGGGGGGCTGCTAAATTGGCAGAGAATGCTAAAAAATCTTTTGTCAAAGTTTTGGATGCAAATGATGATGGAAAGTTTGATTTGAAAGATTTATCGGTAGTTGCTAACCAGCTTGGAGAAAAGATAGAAAACGAAAGACAGAAAAAGGAATATAATTCATTAAAACCCATTTTTGAGGAGGGGGTATCGGCACCGGAGTTTATACTTCCCAAAATAGTTCGTGTTGCGGAAATAGATAAGAAGCATGCTGCGGCGGAGAGTTGTAATAATTCAATTGGCTTTAATGCAGAATATGAGGATATTCAAATTGTAACGATTTATCCTAGGTGGACAAAATTGTTTAGTCTTGAATTCTATCCTAATGAGAATGGTGAATTGTTTTATGTAGATCCTTGTGATCGGGACAGATACATTGCGCTGGATCAATATTTTTATTATTTGCGTGTTGCTAAAGTAGGCGAATTGCAGATGATAGCTCAATCCCTGGGGGCAAAGCATTTTAAAGTTACTTATGTTGAACAGGAAAAACTGACTCAGAAAAGAAAGCTAAGACCTCTGAGGAAATGAAAACGTCTGTGAAGCAGCATGGCGAGTTTGAATCTGAGTCAATTTCGAAGAATTATAATAAGGTTTCTGTTGGGGCAGAGATGGATTTCATGGGTCATACGCCTGAGGAACCGACGTTGAAATATCTTAAGGGTGATCCTAATATTGAAGCCTTGATAAAAATGAGAATGTCTAATAATGCTCCTATTCATCAAAAGGTTATGATCAATCTCGTAAGGTCATCGGAGATGAGTGAAAAGGACGCTGCCAAGATTGATGGGGCGTTGTCTGCATTACATTTTGGTGGTAATTTTTCGGTTCAGAAAGCAGTACAGAAAGAGGCCAGAACTCTTCTTGAATATGAAATTGATTATTAATTTTTAGGAAAGCTTTATAATTATTTTCATAAGAAACCGCAGAGATGAATAATCTCTGCGGTTTCTTATGAAAAAAGTATTAAACTCACATCATAGCTGTTACTTTTTTATCTCCTCCGATTCGATAATGAACCTTACCGAACAGTCTTCATCCTGTGAGGTGCCGCCGAATGACTTATAATTCCTGCCGGCCTCGGATATTGCCATGATACGGCTGCTTATGCTGTCAATGTCGCTACCGAATACAGTGCTGAGCTTCCTGATGCCTTCGTTGTTGAATCTTATCATGCCTTCGTTCAGTTCGGTTGTTCCCTCAAGTAACTGTTCCAGGCCGTCGGTGAGGCTTGTAGATCCTTTGGAGAGAGCAAGCGAACCGTCGGTCAGTCCGCCTGAATTGGAATTAAGCTCGCTTACACCTTCGGATAGGCTTCCGGTACCGTTTTTGAGCGATGCCGTACCTTCCTTCAATGAAGCAATTCCTGTATTCAATGCTCCGGTGCCGTCTTTAAGCTTATTGGATCCTTCGCCCAAACTGACAGTTCCGTCATAAAGTGCCTGTGCTCCGTCTCGTAATGCAGAAGTGCCTTCGGCAAGACTTCCGGCGCCGGCAGCAAGCTCGGCTGCTCCGCTCTGCAATGCGGCAAGCTGAGAGGTTGAGTTCTCTGATGTCAGTGAATTGTATGATTCATTAAGGCTTGAAGACAGCATGGCAGCTCCCTGCTGAAGGCTTACGCCGGCTTCGCCCGGAGTGGTTATAGCAGCGTTTATCTGCTGCTTGGCTGCATTGGCTCCGTTCGCACCGGCCTGTGCGGCTGCGGCTCTGGCAGCTTCGGTTGCGGCATTGTCAACTATTGCGGGAATGACGCCGGAAGAGGTTGCCGCAACGATGGCTTTGACACCTTCTATCTGCTCGGGAGTCAATCCCATTGTTTCGAGCTGGTCTGTTGGAAGACTGGCCAGCATGAGTGCCGATGCCGTATTGCCGTCTACAAGACCGCTCAAGGCGATCGATGAGGTATCGATCTCGTCGGGAGTGGTTGCAACTGAGGTTGCATTTGCCAGGGCGTCTATCCCGGCACTCAGAGTCCCTGCGGCTCCGGCTGCCTGTCCGACTCCGCCGGCTATGGCAGTCACCTGACCTGTAAGTGTATTGACACCGGCACTCACGGCTTCCGCGCCTGACTTCAGCTGCAAGGCACCGGCATTAACATTCTCCGTCCCGTCCTTAAGTGCCGAAGCTCCGTCACTTGTCTTCCTGATCCCTTTGTTCAGAGAATCCATTCCGTTATCAAGTTCGGATATACCGCTTTTCAGATCGCCGGCTCCGCTGTCGAGTCTTGCTGCTCCCTCATCGAGTCGTGTGGCTCCGTCGGCTATCCGGCCTACGCCGTTCGTATAAGCCAGGATTCCCGTATGAAGTGCATCCGCACCGCCTGCAAGCTCCCTGCCACCGTTCGCAAGTGTCTGAGCCCCGCTCTGCAGCCTTCCTGTTCCGTCGGATAATTGCTCCCCAGCGTCTGAGAATTCACGGATGGAATCCTGTATGCCACTCATATTGACGGAATCGATATCATCGAGTCCGAGAGAGTCAACTATATCCGAGTTTACCATTGTCAGTATCATACCGGATTCGAAGTCTTCGGCCTCAGCTTCGATCTTAACTTCACTTGGTATATTGATCCTGTCCGCGATATCTCCGGCCAGTTCCGAGTCTTCGATCGGTGTTCCGTTCAGGCTGTCGATCAGCCCCGGGAAAGCCATTCCGACCACTATATCTCTTTTGCCATCTGCTATAACGGTACCGTTCGATACCTTGATATCATGGAACTTCTCCTCGTCCAGCATAACACCGCTGACAACGGCAAAGGGCGTATATACGTGTTCTTCCCTGTCATCTATCATGACGGTGTTCTCGCAATTATTCCTGTAGCTGATGTCTATCTCCACGTGACCGCTCTTACCTGCAAGGTCTTCGGCTGAGACCGGCCTGCCGTTAAGCTTATAGGATATCGATACATCAACAGGCAGCTGTCTGTCAGTCGTGCCCTGATAGTATATATCGTCTCCGTTGGCTTCCCATATGACGTTGCCGTCCTTATCGCGGTGATAGGTTTCATCGCCTTTGACGTTCGTGATATCCTTAAGATCCGAAGAGTCTATGAGTTCTTCCGAGTTGCCCGTGTTCTTCAACCAGTTGCTGACTACGATGGAGTTGACCGTGCCGCTTGGGCCGGTCTTCACATACACGGTTTCCTGCTTGGCCGCATTGGAGGGATCACTATTGGAAAAATGCCCGACGACTGTCTTCAGTGACTGTTCGTCCGAACCGGAACCCGTCAGATCAACATCCCGGCTCACAGTGGTTATATCGCCTTTCCCGGTCGTCTCGGCCTGAGTGCCGGGACCGGCATCGGATGTCGCGTTAGTAGCCTTATCTTTTATCGCAGTGTCTGCCTTCGTATTATCCGGACTACCACATCCGGTAAGTGAAGCGCACAGCATGGATGCGCTTATTATACATGCAAGAGCTTTTTTGAATCTCATAATCGTCATCTCCTTATTGTATTAATGCTAAAAGGTATCTATTCAGTACAGGCCGAAGCACTTGCTGCTGAGGCCGTATGAAAGATTAATGAATGTGAAGCCTTCTCAGTGTGGGCCTGTGTATGCATCCCCAGGTGGTGTGACAGATCAGGCCGTCGAATATGATGAGCATTGTGGGCAGCATGGTCAGTACTATGAACATGCTGATCAGTGCGCCTCTTGCCATCAGTGAGCAGAGCGAACCGATCATATCTATATTGCTCACAAGCCCGACGCCGAATGTCGCAGCGAAGAAGCTTAATGCGCTTACCATGATCGACTTCATACTTGCCTTGTGTGCTGTGAGCACGGCTGACATCTTATCTGCACCTTCAGTGCGTTCCTTCCTGTATCTGGTCGTCATCAGTATTGCGTAGTCTACGGTGGAACCGAGCTGTATGGTCCCTATTACGATAGAAGCTACGAACGGAAGGGTGGTCCCGGTGTAGAAAGGAAGTCCCATATTGATGAATATCGCAAGCTCTATAACGCCTACGAGGATCACCGGAAGAGATATCGATCCGAAGACGCATGCTATTATGAGGAAGATCGCGCCGATGGATACCTCATTCACGGTCGAGAAATCCTTGTCCGTGATCTCTATAAGGTCCTTGGTGCATGGCGCTTCGCCGATCAGCATAGCCCGGCTGTCATAGCCTTTGATTATCCTGTCTATCGCATCGCACTGACGGTTCACCTCATCGCTTGCAACCGCATACTCGCTCATAATGAGCATGAGCTTGTATTCATCACTCTGCAGCTTGCCTTTTATCTCATCCGGTATCATATCCTGCGGGATGCCGGGGCCCATTATCGAATCTATTGACAGGATTTTTCTTACACCGTCTACAGCTTCGATCTCCTCCGTCATCTTCCGGCTCTCACTGACAGACATGTCAGAATCATAGAGCACCATATGAGTGCTGTTCATATTGAAGAGTTCATCCTGCTTCGCATTGGCCATGACCGCAGGCAGTGTCTCGGGAAGCGTTGAATCGAGGTTGTAGTATACCGACAGATGCCTGTACCCGTATATCGAAGGGATCAGCAGGAGCACGAAGAGCACTGCGAACAGGCGGCTGTGTCTTACGATGAACTCCGATACCTGCGGCATATCGGGCAGCAGCGGTTTATGTCTGGTCTTGCCGATAGCCTTGTCGAAGGTCAGCAGCATCGAAGGCAGTATGGTCACACAGGAGATGACTCCGATGAATACGCCCTTGGCCATTACGATCCCGAGATCAAGCCCCAGCGTGAAGCTCATGAAGCATAGGGCGATGAAGCCCGCTATAGTTGTTATCGAACTGCCTACAACCGAACTGATCGTATTGCTTATCGCCTGCGCCATGGCACCTTCTTTGTCATCCGGCATCTTCTCAAGATTCTCTTCGTAGCTGTGCCACAGGAAGATCGAGTAGTCCATCGTCACGCCGAGCTGAAGTACTGCCGTCAGGGCCTGTGTGATGTAGCTTATCTCGCCCAGTATCACATTGCTGCCCAGATTATAGAGGATAGCCATTCCTATCCCTATCAGGAAAAATACGGGCGCAAGGAAGGAATCCATCGTGATCCCTAGTACGAGAGTTGCGAGTACGACCGCTATAAGAACATACAGGGGAGTCTCTTTTTCAGACAGGTTCTTGGTATCCGTAACAACGGCACTCATACCGCTTAGGAAACACTGTTCGCCCGTTATGCTTCTGATCTTCTCAATGGCTTCCATTGTCCCGTCGGCCGACGTGGTCTCATCGAATATCACTGCCATCATGGTGGAGTCGCCGTTGTTAAAGGCATCATATATTTTCTCCGGCAGCATGTTCATGGGAACCGACAGATCGGCGATCGAGTCGTACCAGATCACATCGGATACATGATCGACCTGTTCGACCTTCGCCTTGAGTGAAGCGACATCTTTCTCGCTCATCCCTTCTACTATAAGAAATGAAAAAGCGCCCGCCCCGAACTGATCTACAAGTATATCCTGTCCGACCATTGTCTCAATGTCCTTGGGGAGGTAATAGAGGATGTCGTAATTGACTCTGGTGGCAAAATATCCCGCAATTGACGGGACGAGCAGGATCAGCGACATCACGAGGATCGCGATCCTGAATCTGACAATTTTTTTTCCTAATCCGATCATATTGATCACCTTACTCCTTCTGATGATTGATTTGATGATATGACGTTACTGTTCACAGCGCACCTGTAACATGTCTGGGGACAGTAATAATATAACGCTCTTGGACTATAGATCGCAGATGCTGTATAGAATCGGATGTTACTGTTCACTACAGGAAATATATTCACCGAAACGGCGCTCTCGGATCCTCTTCCCGCCTCGTTGATCGTAAATGCTGCAGATAACGCTATAATCATAGAAAAATGACCATCGTTCATTTTTTACAAGATTGTTATAACAGAAAAATGACCGACAGTCAATAATTAAATTCAAGTTTATTGCTTTTTTATAAATTAGATGATTAAATGGGATGAGGAGTATCTGTTCGGAATAGGTGAAGCATTTGGACTTTTGGCTGTGTGAGAGATTCTGAGCGGGTACGCTGAGGAAAGGTTGGAGAATATGGGAAAAGCTGAGGAGAATAAACTTAGGAAGAGAGAGTCTCTGCTTGATACGGCTTTTAAGCTGTTTACCGAGAAGGGGATCCACAATACATCCATATCGGATATCGTGGAGCAGGCAGGTGTTGCCAAGGGTACTTTCTATCTGTACTTCAAGGATAAATATGACATCAATAATAAGCTTGTTGTGCACAGGACTGCCAAATTATTCGATGACGCGATGGAGCATATGCATGAGTGCGATGTTGAAGGTTACAGGGACAGGATCTTATTCGTAGTTAATGATATCATTGACGCACTGACTAAGGATAAGGTACTGCTCATGTTCATATCCAAGAATCTTGGACTCGGATTCTCCAGGTATGCAATGGAGAGTGCTGCGGTATCGGAAGAGGCCACGGTCAGGGAGGCTTCGGAGAGTCTGCTGAAAGATATTGGTGATGAGATCGCTAATCCCCGTCTGATGATGTATATGATAATAGAACTGACCGGTTCGAGCATCTATTCATCTATTCTGTATGGCCAGCCGGTTAAGATAGATGAACTCAAGCCGTACTTATATAAAGCGATAAACAGTATCATTGATATATTTGAGAGAGAGGAGTAGCAAAAACCCTGTCCCCGGGTGCTATTATTGGTAAAAATCTGTGGCAAAAAGTCTGAAAACTTGGTAAAATAATAGAGTAATTTTAGACAACAATTGTACAAATTGTTCCAACAGTTAGATTTGTTCAAAAATTACGCTATTAAGTATTATATTTGCTGATGAATATGCCGAAAGAATATAGAGAAAAACCAAGAAAAGAGGGCTTGCTATGAAGAATGGAACGAGAAGATTATTAACCTTGATCCTTGCAGTTATCATTGTATCTGCAACAGTCTGTGATGATCTCTATGCAGCTGAGATCGTGACGGCTCCTTCACAGGCGGAGACAGAGTCGACGATCATGGTGGACACGAAAGATGACACCGGTGTCACATCGTATGCTATGGCCGATGCAGTAACAGACGAAGAGAATGCAGATGCCGGCACAGCCGATGACGAAGTCGCTTCGGATGTTACAGCCTCTGCAGGCGCTACCGAAGAGAATACAGCAGCTGATACAGATAACGGCGGAGCTGTATCGGATGTAATTGCCGATGAGACCGGCAACGGTGGGGAAACTCCCGATGCGGGCGATGCTTCCGAAGGAACTGAGGCCTCTGATCCCGAGGCTTACGTTGCTCAGGAAGAGATGACTTCACAGGAGGAAGTGACAGAGTCTGACACGCAAGAGGAAGTAACAGAAGATGTTACCGCTTATGCTGCTGAAGACACGGAAGAGCAGATAACGGAAGAGGAGTTTAGCTACGGTTATTATACACTTGCTTCGGATCCTGATAAGAAGATAGCTTTTTCATCTGATCTGGATACTCTTCTTACAAGTTCTTTTTATTATAACAACACCAATATTACGAGCATCTCTATCCCTGCGTACGTTGAAGAGATAGATTCATATGCATTTGCCAATTGTACCAAGCTTAAGTCGGTTAAGTTCCAGAAGGGAAGTAAGCTTAACTACATAGGCAATTATGCGTTCAGAGATTGTTCGTCACTTGCATCCATCACTCTGCCGGATAGTGTTACAGGGATGGGCTATGATTGTTTCTTACGTTGTACGAGTCTTAAATCTGCTAATGTTCCTGCAGGAATGACTGCGGTACGGGAAGATACTTTCCGTTTATGCAAGGCTCTTCAGAATGTGAAGATCCCCGAGGGCATTACCGAAATTGAAGACAGCGCTTTTTCAAGTTGTACTTCATTGAAGACTATTAATTTACCCAATAGTATCACCACGTTAAGGTACAGTGCTTTCGCCAACTGTTCGGGTCTTGAGTCAGTTGTACTTCCTTCAAGCCTTGAGACAATGGAGGAATATATTTTTCAGAATTGTACAAGCCTTAAGAATGTTAGTTTTCCGGACAATCTGAAAAAAATCGGATACTGGGATTTTAACGGTTGTAGTTCGCTCGCGACCATAACGTTACCGAATAATCTTGAAGAGATAAGTCAGCGTGTTTTTGAAGGAACCGGGATTAAGAAGTTATATATACCTTCCAAGGTCAATTCTATTTTAGGTTCGTCTTTCAAGGGTATGTCTTATCTGGAAGAGATCGAAGTTGCAGCGGATAATACGACTTATCGTTCTATCGACGGGGTGTTGTACGATATAACGGACGGAGGACAGAAGCTCCTCCATTGGCCGGAAGCAAAATCCGTATCAGAGATATATGTTCCGGACGGAGTGACGGCGATCGATCTCTATGTGTTCAGGTCCAATACAGCGGTTGAGAAGATCAGTTTACCTGACAGTATTACAGAATTGGATACTACCTTCTATGGTTGCAGTAATCTGAGAACAGTGGAATTCAGAGGGGACTGTAAGCTGACTGCCCTTACATCCAATCTGTTCTACGGATGTGAGAAATTGCAGAAGGTCGTATTCCTGGGAACTTCTGAGATCAACAGTATATACGGCAGTGCTTTTTCGGGTTGCAGCTCTCTTGAACGTATAGATTTCGCTGATAACAGCAAGGATATATCTGTTCAGGGCGGTGCGTTCAGTAGCAAGTATGAATTCCAAGGACTCTTTAACGGAGGAGAGCCGGCTGCACTCGGAGATATAGGTTCGAAGGCATTCGCTAATTGTCGTTCGCTTGAAAGAGTGCATTTCGGTGCAAGTGCTACCTCGATAGCATCGGATGCTTTTATAGGAACATATGGAATAAAGGAATATATTGTGGATGCCGGTAATTCCAAGTATCTGTCTCTGGAGGGATCGCTTTGCGAGAAAAATCTGGAGATTCAGGGTATTGCCTGCGAAGTTGCATTGACCGCTCCCGCAGTGCAAGGTAAGAGCAGTTTCACCGTGCCCGAAGGAGTTACCGGAATAGGCGATCATGCATTTAGCGAGACTGATACGCTTCGGGATGTGACCATAGCATCGACGGTTAAGGTCATCGGCGAGAAAGCTTTTGCATACGGGGCATCGCTCTATGAGGTCACATTCCGCGAAAACCCGGCCATACAGTTGATCGGCCATTCTGCTTTCTATGAATGTGATAAGCTTATGAAGGTCGATTTTGCCAATGCTGCTTCGCTCACGGAGATCGGACCATATGCTTTCTACGATTGCGATGATATTGAAGAAATGCCTCTTCCGGATTCGATCGAGTATATTGATGATTATGCGTTCTATTACAACTATTTCTATGAGTTGTCGGCGCTGCCGCAGAATCTTAAGAGCATAGGTGATTATGCTTTCTATAATACTGCATATATTAAAGATATTAAGTTTAATTCAGCTCTCGAATCTATAGGAGAAGGCGCTTTTAAGAGCTGTTATAATCTTGTGAGAGTTGACCTGAGTGAAGCTACATCTCTTGAAGAGATCGGAAGAGAAGCGTTCCGCGGGTGCAATGTTCTGAAAGAATTCGATATGAGCAATTGTACGGCACTGCGACGGATTAATCTTGAGGCTTTATCATATACTGCGTTGGAGAGCATTAAGGTGCCGGAGGGAGTTACTCATATAGGGCCGTTTGCTTTTCAGCGTTGCAGCAATCTGAAGACTGCGGAACTTCCGTCTACGTTGACCGATATAGGGAACGACGGCTATTATACCGGTTATTACAGCTATCTGGGAAGTTATATGTTCGCATATGATACCAAGCTTCAGTCGGTGGTGATCCGTAACGATGCTATGGTCTTCGGAGATTATATGTTTTATAAAGGTGCTCCGACAGTGACCATATACGGAACTCCCGACTCAAGTGCTCAGAGCTATGTGGACGCATATGAAGAGGAAGATTGGTGTACCACAACGGTAGCATTCCGTGATATTAATGAATATACAGGAGGCTCGGAAGGCGTTATAACCGATAGCGCCGGTATCTTTGCAGAGAACAATAAGGTGGCCTGGACTTATACGAACGGTAAGCTTACCATAGGTCCGGCTTCGCCGGAATATACGGATCTTGCGATTCCGGGTTCTGCTCCGTGGTTCAATGTGATCGATGTTGACAATATAAGCGAAATTGAGATTGCTGACGGTATCTCCGATGTCAAGGCCTTGGATCTGTATAATTATTATGCCGTTAAGAAGCTGACTATTGCAGGTACTGTTAAGATAATACCTAAGCAGTTCGCATATAATCTTAATATTGAAGAACTGGTACTCAGGGACGGAGTGACGGAAATCGGTACCGGAGCCTTTATGTATTGCTATTATATGAAGACTATGACGCTTCCTCAGACTCTTGAAATCATTGGAAATGAGGCATTCTCTAATTGTCGTGAACTCACCTCACTGACAATTCCCGGAAGTGTACGGAAGATAGGAAGAAACGCATTTTATAATGATTATAGTATTACTGACGTTACCTTCGCAGAAGGCGTTAAAGAAGTTTCCGATTATGTATTCTATAACTGTTACAGAATTAAACGGGTTACCATCCCGGCTTCAATGGAATATATCGGAGAAAAGGCTTTCTGTTATTGCGAAGACGTGGAAGAGGTGGTATTCCCTGCCGGTAATGAGAATTTTGAGATGAATGGCGGTGTACTGTATTATGTGACTACAGATGCCGGTACCGGTGAGAAGATATATACACAGATCCTTGTGACCAAGGAGTGTCGCAGTGGTGACGGAATAGTTACCATATCTGACTATTTCAAGGGTGATGACTGTTATGCATATGTATATGAAGATAATATTACAGGTTTCAGCCTGGGTGAAGGCAATACTGAGTATGCCGTACGTGACGGAGTCCTGTACTCTTATGACGGTACGGTTCTGTATCGTGTTCCTACCAATAGGGAAGGCGTATTCATAGTACCGGCCACGGTTACGAGGATCGGTTCAGGAGCCTTCTACGAGTGTGATAAGCTGACGGAGATCGTGATCCCGGATTCGGTCAATAAGCTTGGCAATTATACCTGTTATGATTGTACCGCCCTTGAGGCAGTGAAGCTTGGCAACGGTATCACGGAGATTCCTGCGGCTGCTTTCTTAAATTGTAAAAAACTTAACTCGGTCAATATTCCGGCTAAGGTAACTTATATAGGTTCAGACGCATTTGAGAATACGGTTTCGCTTGAAAGAGTAATAATACCTCCAAGCGTAATTCAGATAGGCAGTTATGCTTTCGCGGGTTCGGGCATCAGGAATGTTACGTTCAGTGAGGGGCTGGAGATGATATACAGAAGCGCATTTTCAAATTGTAGGAATCTTACAGCCATAGAACTGCCCGGATCGCTCAGAAAAATAGAGGGCAGTGCATTTGACTATTGTACTCATCTGCGTGCGGTAGTGTTTGGCAGCGGAGTGACCGACATATATACGTTGACTCAGTTTAGTAACAAGTATACCTCTTTTGATCATTGCCCATGGGATATTAAGATCTACGGAGAATACGGGAGTCTTGTACATAGTGTGTTCAGCACGGCCAGGTTCAGGGATGTTAACGGAAATGTTCGTTCATTCAATTTCGTAGAAAATGATAGTTCGAAGTATTATATAAGATACATGCTTAACGAGAATGCCGGAGAGAAGAACTCAGCGGACAATCCGTCTTCTTATCGCAAGTATGATCAGAAGATAACGCTTGCTCCTGCCGAGAAGGACGGCTTCATATTCGGCGGATGGTATAGCGACAGTAAGTTCAATAATAGGGTGGAATATATATATCCTCAGAACGGATTAGATTATGTACTGTATCCGAGATGGTATAAGAAGTGTCAGGTAACATTCAAGGATCAGGAGACTGTTCTTGAGGTAAGAGAAGTGGGCGAGAGCCTGCCGCTCGGAGAATATGACACACCTGTCAGAACGGGGTATGACTTCGCTTCATGGGTAACGGATGCGGG
The DNA here is from genome assembly GCA_024684085.1 of Lachnospiraceae bacterium. GTDB lineage: Bacteria > Bacillota > Clostridia > Lachnospirales > Lachnospiraceae > Colinaster. The sequence continues at coordinate 22,095 of JAIKXM010000021.1, forward strand.
CATAGAATATGATGAATCCACACCCGTATGTGATGATATTACTCTTAAGGCTGTATACACAGCAAAGGGCACCCGTATCGTAAAGGCGCCTTCAGCTTCCGTATCTTCGGGCAATGTTGAGTCGGGCATGACGGTGACTCTTAATACCGCCACTGAGGGTGGCGACATCTTCTATACACTTGACGGTACAGATCCCACTGCTGAACCGGCGCATGATCCTTATACAGGTCCCATAACGCTGGAAGGCGAAGCAGGTGATAAGATAGTGCTTAAGGCCATTGCCTGCGAAGACGGAGTAACAAGTGGAATTTCCGAATACACCTATACTGTTAGTGCGACAGAGGATTACTGGGGCGATATAACATATAAAGACCGTGGTGAAGATATGCGTTCGGTGGACGATATCCCCGAAGGCCTCTGGGTGAGCGGACTTCAGGAGGAAGTATTGTATACCGGTGATAAGATCACCTTCCCGATCAAAGTCTTCTATGGCAATAAGTTGCTCGAAGCAGGACGGGATTATACCGTAAGCTACAAGAATAATATCAATGCGGCTAGTGCGGACTCTTCGAAGGCACCTTCAGTTACGGTTAAGGGCAAGGGATATTATAAGGGCAGTATAACGGAGACATTCACCATTAAGGCAATCGATCTTGCCGAGGTATGGGGAGGTCTGCCGAATCTCGGTTATTGTCTGCGTGAGGATGGAGATCCGTCGGATCCGAACAGTTATTCCTATATTGATGACATTGCTTCTTACTATTACGGTTATTATTATGATGATGGGTATGTGGTCATAGGCACTGGACAGAACTTTGTTTCACTTCGAGACTTATATCAGAATTATACGACCTATGGAGTGAGTATATCCTGTCCTGTTCATGATTATCCGGCTGACGGTAAGCCTCATAAGGCGGCTCCGGTTGTAATGAAGAACGGCAAGAAGCTGACCAAAGATGTGAAGATAGAATATCCGGATGCGGAATATACAAGTCCCGGCTTCCATAATGTTAAGATAGTGGGCAAGGGTAATCTGACCGGAGAATATATCTTCAAGTTCAAGCTGGTAGAGAACGGTGTGGACATTAAGAAGGTGAAAATATCCGGTTTCAAGTCTAAGCTTGAATACAACGGAGCTTCAAGCGCGACGATGCAGACAGGACTCAAGCTTACTTACAACGGTGATACGCTTGAGCGAGATGCCGATTATGATCTTACTTATACTAATGCATCCGCACCCGGCAAGGCTACGCTTACAATAACCGGACTCGGTAAGTATGCGGGAACTATAACGAAGAATTATACCATTATCGGTATTCCGATGAAGAAGGTCAAAGTGAATAACTTCGTGCCGACAGTCGAATTCAACGGAAAGGCTCAGTATCAGAGCGGTGCGACACTGAAATATAAGGATAAGACAAGAGACATCGATCTTGTAGCCGGCAGCAATTACACGGTTACATATGTCAAGAATGTCAAGGCGGGTAAGGCTACGGTGATCTACACCGGTAAGGGAGCATTCACAGGCGAACTTAAGAAGACCTTTACCATTAAGCCTTATGATATGAATGCGGACAGTAAGCTGCGTAAGCCTCTTATAAGCGTAGAGTGTTCGCAAGAGGCGGCCTATTCCAAGAGCGGAGCCGTTCCCGAATTGAAGGTATTCTACAAAGGAAGCCTGCTTACGGAAGGAACCGATTATAAGCTGAGCTATAAGAATAATAAGGCTTATCCTGTTGCATCAGGCAAACAACCGGTGGTTACGATCACGGGTAAGGGCTCTTACAAGGGCAAGCTTGAGACACGATTCAATATAAGTAAGAAGTCTCTGGCCACACTCAGTCTTGATGCATCCAATGTGGTATTCAGGGATGCGGTCGGTAATTATGTACCGAAGCTTACGATCAATGATACCGACGGCAAGGCTCTGGCAGCAGGCAAGGACTATCAGGTCGAAGGCTATGTGTACACGGCACCCGTCAGATTGCTGGACGGAACCGAGAGAGGCAGGAATGATGCGGTTCAGGTGAATGATGCGGTTCCGGCCGGAACTCTGCTTAAGGTAAGCATTGTGGGAATAGGCGGTTATGAAGGAACCGTAAGCGATACTTACAGGGTATATGAAGGCGAGAAGGATATAGCCAAGGCTAAGATAACGATCGCCGATAAGACATATACCGGCAAAGAGATCAGGCTGAATTCTTCGGATATCAGCATAGAGCTTAACGGAACGGTTCTCAAGGCCAATGAATATGAGATCGTCGGCTATAAGAAAAATATCAAGACCGGTAAGGCTTCGGTGACGCTGAAAGGTATTAAGGGATATGGTGGAGTAAGGACCGTAACCTTTAATATCAAGCAGAAGGATTATGCCGGATCAAGATTCTTCTACGTCGGGGGTCCGGAAGAGGTAGAAATGCTTTTTTGATCTGTAGCGCATAGTTGGTGTTAATTGTAAAAAATGGTGATATTGAAGCAGGCATGTGTCGAAAGGCATGTGTCTGCTTTTTGATTAGACAACGAGCCAAGTATGCAACATCATGCTTGCATGAAATGTTGCATATTTGGCGACTGTAGGACACCAAAAAGCGAATGCTTTGAGGCGGACAACAGCGTTGTTATCGAAGGGGGAATAATCCACCCTACTCGAAACGGAGAGCTAAGGACTCCGGATGAGGTTGGCGGGAAGACACTGTGGCACTGTGTTGATACGGCCTTCGGATTGTACTGGAATCTGTACAAAAAACGGGCTTTTTGGCCTTGAATTGTACTAAATCAAGAACAGTCGAAAATACGGTAGACACCCGAAAATCTATATGATATATTGGCATTGTCAGAAAGATACCGAAGGTCAGAGGTAACATATATGATACTTAGGATTTGACTGACGGACACTATATACAATTAACATTTATAATACATGAAGGGAGAATCGACATGTTAGAGAACAAAGCATGGGAATCATTCAACGGAAGACTCTGGAGAGAAGAATGTAACGTAAGAGACTTCATCCAGAAGAACTACACAATGTACAATGGCGATGAGAGTTTCCTTGCAGAGCCCACAGAAGCAACCGATAAGCTCTGGGGAAGACTGCAGGAGCTTCAGAAGGCAGAGAGAGAGAACGGTGGTGTTCTTAAGGAAGAGACAGATGTTGTATCATCTATCACAGCATACGGTCCCGGTTATGTTGATGAGTCACTTAAGGATCTTGAGCAGGTAGTTGGTCTTCAGACAGACGAGCCTCTTAAGAGAGCATTTATGCCTTACGGTGGTATCAAGATGGCTGAGGAAGCTCTTGAGATGTACGGATACACACCCAATCCTGAACTCCACAAGATCTTCACAGAGTATCATAAGACACATAACGACGCAGTATTTGATGGTTACACACCTGAGATGAGACTTGCTCGTAAGACACATATCGTAACAGGTCTTCCTGATACATACGGCCGTGGACGTATCGTAGGTGACTACAGAAGAGTTGCTCTTTACGGTATCGATCAGTTGATCGCATGGAAGGAAGAAGATAAGCTTAACTGCGGTTGCGGTACAATGACAGATGATGTTATCAGACTTCGTGAAGAAGTTTCTGAGCAGATCAGAAGACTGAAAGAGATGAAGGTTATGGCTCAGTCGTACGGATACGACATCTCTAAGCCCGCTACTAACGCTAAGGAAGCATTCCAGTGGTTATACTTCGGCTACCTTGCAGCTATCAAGACACAGAACGGTGCTGCAATGTCAGTTGGTCGTGTATCTACTTTCCTTGATATCTATATTGAAAGAGACCTTCAGAACGGTACTATCACAGAGAAGGAAGCACAGGAACTTGTTGACCACTTCGTAATGAAGCTTCGTATGGTTAAGTTCGCTCGTATTAAGTCATACAATGAGCTCTTCTCAGGCGATCCTGTATGGGCTACACTTGATATGGCCGGTATCGGCGTTGACGGACGTTCAATGGTTACAAAGAACGACTTCCGTTTCCTTCATACACTTGAGAACATGGGACCTGCTCCCGAGCCCAACCTTACAGTATTCTGGAGCCCTGATCTTCAGGAAGGCTTCAAGAGATATGCTGCTAAGATCTCTATCACAACATCTTCTATCCAGTATGAGAACGATGATGTTATGAAGCCTATATGGGGCGATGATTACGCAATCTGCTGTTGTGTATCTGCAACACAGACAGGTAAGGAAATGCAGTTCTTCGGAGCACGTGCTAACCTTGCTAAGGCTCTCCTCTATGCTATCAACGGTGGTAAGGATGAGAATCCTAAGTTCGCTGATAAGGAGACAGGTGAACCTCTTCAGGTAGCTCCCGAATGGGCACCCATTACAGATGAATATCTTGATTATGATAAGGTTATTGCTAAGTACAAGGTTGCTCTTGACTGGCTTGCAGGATTATATGTTAATATCCTTAACCTCATCCACTATATGCATGACAAGTACTACTATGAGTCAGCAGAGCTTGCTCTTATCGATACTGACTTACGTCGTACATTCGCAACAGGTATTGCAGGATTCTCACACGTTATCGACTCACTTTCAGCTATCAAGTATGCTAAGGTTAAGGTAATACGTAACGAGAAGACAGGTCTTGCAGAGCACTTTGAGATCGAGGGAGACTTCCCTAAGTATGGTAACGATGATGATCGTGCTGATAACATCGGTGTATGGCTTCTCCATGAGTTCATTACAGATATCAAGAAGAGACATACATATCGTAATGCAGAGCCTACAACATCACTCCTTACAATTACTTCTAACGTAGTATACGGTAAGTTCACTGGTGAGCTTCCTGACGGACGTGCTGCATGGACTCCTTTCGCACCCGGTGCTAACCCTGCTTACAAGGCAGAGACTTCAGGACTTCTTGCTTCACTTAACTCAGTTGCTAAGATTCCTTACGAGTGGTCACTTGACGGTATTTCTAATACCCAGACAATGAACCCCGGAGCACTTGGTAACAGCGAGACAGAGCGTATCGACAACCTTGTTGGTGCTCTTGACGGATACTTCTCACAGGGTGCACATCACCTTAACGTTAACGTATTCGGTAAGGAGAAGCTCCTTGATGCTCAGGCACATCCTGAGAAGCCTGAATATGCTAACTTCACCATCCGTGTATCAGGATACGCTGTTAAGTTCATCAGCCTTACTAAGGAACAGCAGGATGATGTTATCTCAAGAACATTCCATGATCGTCTGTAATTGATGATCCTTATGGATTAAATACTTGAACAATTGACAATTTGAAGCCTCAGAGATTCGCCTCTGGGGCTTCTTTTAAGAAAAGGAGATTACTATGGGAAATGCATCGGAAGATAAAGTAAGAGGAATAGTTCATTCGACCGAGAGTTTTGGTGGTGCTGACGGCCCGGGGCTTCGTTATATCGTCTTCCTACAGGGCTGTAGGATGCGTTGCCGTTATTGCCACAATCCTGAGACATGGAGCACAGAAGGCGGTACGCCTATGACCGCTGAAGAGGTTGTGGAGAAGGCTCTTCGTTATAAGACATATTGGAGAAACGGCGGTGGCATAACCGTAAGCGGTGGAGAAGCTCTGCTTCAGATCGATTTCCTGCTGGATCTCTTCAGACTCTGCAAGAAGAAGGGTATCAATACCTGTCTTGATACATCCGGCAATCCTTTTACAAGAGAAGAGCCGTTTTTCTCTAAGTTCAATGAGTTGATGGAGCTTACGGATCTGTTCATTCTTGATATCAAGCAGATAGATGATGAAAAACATAAGGCACTTACAGGATTCAGCAATGCCAATATACTGGATATGGCGACCTATCTGTCTGACAACGGTAAGTCGATGTGGATACGTCACGTATTAGTGCCCGGTATCACAACAGATGAAGGTGATCTTCGCAGACTTGCAGAATTTGTTGGCGGTCTTAAGACAGTTACGAGGAAGGAGATACTTCCTTATCATACTCTTGGAGTGGCAGAATATAAGAGAATGGGAATTCCTTACTCTCTTGAAGGAGTTAACCCTCCTACCAAGGAAGAGGTGACACTGGCCAGGGAGATCCTTGGAACGGACAATTAAACAGGCGGTTGGCTGTGATTTGTTGCGCATATAAGCTTCTTATTGCCTGATTTTGTCGTGTTTGACGCATATGACTGAAATAAGTTTACTTGTTTTTGGGGGGATGATATAATAAACGCGTTTTTACGGGGTCTGTTTCTTGTGTTCTTTTAGGGCCTGATTTTGACCTGAGGAGAAGCAGACTGACTGTAAGAATATATGTAGCAGGTGGAATGGTTTGAGATTGGCCAATCAATGCTTTGGTTTTTCGAATCTTACACAGTGGAGAAGTTGTCGATTTCGATGAGGAGAAGAGAAGATGGATAGTAACAACATGCAGTACGGCGGTGGCGATATGTATAACGGCGGCGGCAGTGATACTTCTGATAATACCAGAAGCAATGGACCTGTATCTGCCTGGGAAAGTGCTACGAGTAATTCCGGAGATGGCGGATCGGTATATGTGCCTTATACAGGACCTGTTGAGGAAGATAAAAAGGGCAAGGCAGGACTTGTTGCAGGAATCATACTTGCTGTGATCCTGTTACTTGGATGCGGTGCATTTGCAGCTTATAAGCTGGTATTTGATAAACCTATGAATAAGGTCGCACTTGCTACTCAGGCAACTATTAAAGAAGATGGTCTTCTTAATACGCTTTCAGCAGTCGCTTCGGTAAGCAAGAATGATGAGATCACTGAGGAATTTGTAATTAAGTATACAGCATCAGGTGTTTCGGCGGATATAACGGGTTCAGTGGCCGTTGATATGAGCGAAGGTCTCATGGGCGGCGAGGCCGTTGTAACCGGAGCAGGCGCAGAACAGAATGTATCTTATTATATGAACGATCGTAAGATGCAGTTTTATGCTCCCGGACTTATTGATAAGCGTTTTGAATATGATTTTACCAAGAATAATACCGGGTATCTGAATAATCTGTTATATTCTGTAAACGGTTCTTCTACTGCTGATCTTAATGAGGCGCTCAGCGCTTTTGTAGAACTTGAGAAAAAAACGGGCGAATTAAGAGATAGCCGTTCAGCCAGCTTTACAGAGGCACTTAATGCATTGGATTGTCGTAAGGCTGATCCGCGTGAAATGGAGATAGACGGGCAGACTGTTAAGGCTGACGGATATGAGATAATAATAACTCCCGAATCTGCAACAAAACTCGGTGAAGCATTTTCGTTCGACGGTGAAGACGAAGACTTAAAAGCAATATATGAGAAATACCTTGGGGCACTTGGACGCTTGGCCGGCGAGGATGCATCAGATCTTCTTGCTGAGACTGAGACTGACTTCGAGGAATTGGCTAATTCAAGCTTCTATGTGTATCTCTACAAGGGTAAGCTTGCATGTGTATATCTTCCCGGTACTGATGGTGATATGGTTCTTGAGTTAAATGGCGGTGATAAGAGAACTTCCAATATGGTTCTGACTGTTAATGCGTCCGGAGAATCGTTTAATATTACCAAGACCAGCTCTATGAGCAATAACACAGAGATAGGTTCATATATCATAGATGGTCAGACTTATGTATATACTTATGATGCAACTACAGGAGATGGTTCTGTTGATCTTGGATCAGGTGTCGTTAAGTTCAACATCAAGCCTCAGAACGGTAACGAAGTTATATTTGGATTTAATTATTCTGGAGACGATTCAGTAATGGATGTATCCTTTAAAATGAAGCCCGGTGCTGATATCAAGGAGATCACTTCAGGTACTGTATTTGATCTTGGTAATGCAAGTGAATCGGATTATGAAGCTCTGATAAAGAGTGCTGTTCTTGGAATGTAATGTTTACATTACCGGGACAGATTAACAAATATTTATAATTCTTAAATAAGAATAAAGAGTGTTTACAATACATTCCGGTTGTGATAAAAGTATTGTACCTGCTTAAGTTCATATAACACTATTCTGAACCTAAGGGGGTATCTATGATATTAGATTTTATGAATCACAGGGGATCCCAAAAGGGATCCCCTATTTCTTTTGTTCCAACATTGTTGAAGGCAGTAAGCCTAATGCTTATCTTAAGTATAACGGCTTCGAATCTGGTCTTGCCGGAGGTGGTTGTCTATGCTTATGAAGGCATGGATCTTGCGTCTGATATACACCATATACATACCGGAGATCGTAATTCCGGTGGCGGATGTTATACAAAGGCTCATTATAAGAATGTCCAGGTTGGTGTAAGAGAGGAACGCTGTGGCGGTAATATTCCCTATGCCGGCCCGTGGAAGGATGAGAATAATAATGATTACTATGTGGGCATCTGTGAGAGGTGTGGTGAGCGGTATGTCGGTAATGGAACGACAACTACCTGTCCCAAGATAATCAGCCGCACGCCTGTCTATGAGAAACGTCTTGATTATTATTCAACAGAATGCGGACTTGAAGACGGCGAGAAGATAGGAACACTGTGGGCGCATCTTGATACAGTAGACTGGACAAGAGAAGTTAAGTTTACATACGGGTGCGAATCGGACGGCAGAGTGGATCTTAGTGCTATCACATATACCTTTGATAATAATGCTGTAAGCACCGGTGAGGAAATTGTTACGGAGAATGGCGAACATAGTCTTAGAGCCGTTGTTAACGATAATACAGTAGTAGATGATCTTACTGTCAATATATCTAAGATAGACAGAGTTGCACCGCTAATAACCAGGGCTGATAAGCGTGGTGGAGATAATGTAGCAAGTGAGAAGATCGAAGTTGCTGCTCTTGATGAAGGCTGCGGTCTGGCCGATCAGCCCTATTCTTTCGATGGTGGCAGGACATATGTAAGTGAAGCCGGTCTGGATGTTCGTCATAATGCGACCTTTAACATCATGGTAAGGGATAAGCTTGGCAATACGAGTAACAGGTCAGTTACGGTTGATAATATTGATGACGCACCGCCTGTTGCGGAAGCTGTTCTGTCTGAGAACGGCAAGACGACCGGGCCTGTTACGATAATAGTTAATGCAAGGGATGTTAACCCTAAGGGCGGTGAAGGCATAGGACTTGCTGATGAAGCTTATTCGTTCAATAACGGAAGTACATGGCAGAAGAGTAATGAATACAGGGTTGAAGCGAATGGAACTTTTGCTATAAAGGTAAGGGATAAAAACGGTAATGCAACATCGCTGACTGCCACAGTCAATAATATATATAAGCCTGAACCTACGCCGGTTCCGACTTCGTCTCCGGATGATAACGATAAACCTCAGGATGATAAAAACGGAAAAAACGGTGATGATAAGAAGGACGATAAGCCGGATGGTAATACGGGAGGCAATGATCCCGACAGAAAAGGTTCGGATGATAACGGAGGAAGACCGGGGACGGATGATCCTTCAAACGGAGATTCCGGTAATGACCCGGGAAGAGATCCCGGACAAAAAGGTAAGACTCCTGCGCCAACTCCTGTTAAGCCGAGGAAGAGTACGGCGGATCCTGATAAGAACAATGTAAAACCTTTAATTACACCGTCCATAAGCCCGAAAACGGTTAAGTCATCATCTGATAATGACAAGACGGTCAAAGAAGAACGGATGGTTAGAGACAGACAACTTGCAGCATCACCTGAAATAGATGATGGGAAGCTGAAGAAGAGTAATACTATGTGGGACTTTGATTCATGGGGCGATTATCTGTTGTTACTATCCATGATCATAGCAGGCATAGCACTTTTGATACTTATCGGCGCAGGTACGCTTGCGGTCACTGTAAGGGATTACGGTTCGACAGAGAAGAAACTGTTAGGAATAGCCTTCGTTACATGCAGGAACGGAAGTTATGAGATCAAGCTTCGTGAGGAACTCATTGGCAGGGCGTCTACGGGACGACTCGGACTTCACATTAATCCGGTCTTTGTGATGCTTCATAAGGGTGAGAAGATCTTCGTTACTCCATTCGATGGTAACGGCAGATGTGAGAAGGTACAGAGTAAGATCGTAGTTGACCTTTAAGTGAATTATAGAAGCAATTTATGTGAATGATGGTTAATTGTTTTTAATAATGGCAGATGAGGTCCGATTGTCATTATTGGTGAAAAGGGGAGCACGGCTCCCCTTTTTGTGTAATAGAGGGGAGGCTTTGACTTTTGAAGAGTGACACACGTGAAAGATTGAAGTGAACAAAAACGCTGCACTAAGGATGCGCACTCGCGCGAAAGGCAGATGCAAAGCATTCTTTCTATATTTCTATATATATTCATACATATTTTTGCTATAATATTATTTTGGAGTTATTTGTAAAGATATCGGTACAGGTGTTGTATTAAGCTCTGTACCATTGATCTGATTAGTATGATCGAGGAGGATCAGTTATGAGTTGGGAAGCTAATGTTCGTCAGGTTATTCCTTATGTTCCGGGAGAACAGCCTAAGAAGAAGGTTATTAAACTGAATACCAATGAGAATCCGTATCCGCCTTCGCAGAAGGTTAAGAAGGCACTTGAAGATTTTGATATAGATAAGCTGAGATTGTATCCCGATGTTAATGCGGGTGAACTTGGTGAAGGACTGGCAAGGTATTATAATGTGTTGCCGGAACAGACTTTTGTGGGAGTCGGAAGCGATGACGTACTTGCGACGGCTTTCCTTACTTTCTTCAATTCGGATAAGCCGATTTTGTTCCCTGAGATAACCTATTCTTTCTATGATGTGTGGGCGAATCTCTACAATATCCCTTTCAAACAGGTTGAGATGGATGAAAACTTCAGGATTCGCAAGGAAGATTATTATGGAGAGAACGGCGGTATCGTGATCCCTAATCCCAATGCACCCACCGGTCTTGCCAAGGATCCCGGGGATATTGAGGATATAATCAGACACAATCCTGACAGTGTTGTTATAATCGACGAGGCTTATGTGGACTTTGGCGCGACATCTGTCCTTCCTCTTATCAATAAATACGACAATCTTCTTGTGGTTCAGACTTTTTCTAAGTCAAGGAGCATGGCAGGTGCGAGGATCGGTATGGCTTTCGGCAGTAAGAAGCTCATTAAGTATCTGAATGATGTTAAGTTCTCGATCAATTCATACACGATGAATATCTTAACCGTGACCGCCGGCAAGGCTATGCTGGATGATGACGGGTACTTTAAGGATACGGTTGAAAAGATAGTCGCTACCAGAGAGAGGGTTAAGAAGGAACTTAAGGCTCTTGATTTTGAATTTCCTGACAGCAAGAGTAACTTCATCTTTGCCCGGCATAAGAGTGTGCCTGCTGTCGATATCCTCAATGCCGCAAGGGAAGAGGGGATATATCTCAGACATTTCAAGAAGCCTGAGAGGATCAATGATTATCTCCGCATAAGTATCGGCACGGATGAAGAGATGGATAGTTTGGTCGATTTTTTAAAGGGATTTCTGGGTAGATAGAATGGAAGCGTACAGCGATTTTGCATATGTATATGACCTGTTTATGGAAGATGTTCCTTATAAAAAATGGGCGACTAAGATATCCGGCGACCTTGGATCGTACGGAGTGACCGCGGGCGATCTTGTCCTCGATCTCGGATGCGGAACGGGCATATTCACCAGGTTGCTTCAGGATAAGGGCTATGACATGATCGGCGTGGACAATTCCGCGGATATGTTGAATGTGGCTAATCGCGATTCCGAGGGTATTCTGTATCTGATGCAGGATATGCGTGAGTTTGAGCTCTACGGAACCGTTAAGGCGGTCGTGAGCGTCTGTGATTCGATCAATTATATTACTGCGGGCGATGAGTTGATCTCATGTTTTGCATTGGTCAACAATTACCTCGATCCCGGCGGGATATTTATCTTTGATTTCAATACGGTTCACAAGTATCGTGATGTTATCGGAGATGCGACGATAGCCGAGAATCGTCCCGAGGCAAGCTTCATATGGATGAACTACTATGACGAGGACAGCCATATCAACGAATATGATCTTACCTTTTTTATAAAAGAGGGGGAACTGTATCGAAAGCATGACGAGACGCATGTCCAGCGCGGATATGAGCTCGATGAGATGAAAGCGTTTGTTGCGATGTCGGGACTTACCTTTATTAAGGCAGTGGATGCCGATACAGGTGAAGAGCCTGATGAGAACAGTGAGAGAATATATATTTACGCCCGTGAGTGTGGGAAAGAGAGGTTATAGATGGGAGATTATATGATCAGAGCGATTGCGGCCAATGCCAATATCCGTGCTTTTGCGGCGGTATCCAAGGATACCGTGGAAGAGGCGAGGAAGAGGCATGACTTAAGCCCTGTTGCCTGTGCGGCACTTGGAAGACTGCTTACCGGTGGTGCCATGATGGGCAGTATGCTGAAAAGCGAGGATGACCTGATCACTCTTCAGATAGCAGGTGACGGTCCGCTGGGCAATGTGATAGTTACTTCCGACAGTCATGGCCGCGTGAAGGGATTCGTCGGCAATCCTTCGGTAATGATGCCGCTTAATCCCATGGGTAAGCTTGATGTCGGAGGTGCGATAGGTAAGGGAGTCCTTACTATCATCAAGGATATGGGACTTAAGGAGCCTTACGCAGGTCAGGTTGAGCTGCAGACGGGTGAGATAGCGGAGGATCTTACATATTACTTCGCAGTATCGGAGCAGGTTCCCTCTTGCGTGGGACTTGGAGTTCTGGTCAATACCAAGGACTCGACCGTCAGACAGGCGGGGGGATTCATTATCCAGCTTATGCCGTTTGCAGATGATGAGATAATAGACAGGCTTGAGAAGAACATCAGGAGCCTTCCAAGTGTTACCACCATGTTGGATGAGGGCAAAGATCCTGAGCAGATCCTTAAGCTTGTGCTGGATGGATTTGATATGGAGATCACGGATACGATGCCTCTGGAGTTCAAGTGTAACTGCGACAGAGACAGGATCGAGAAGGCGCTTGTGAGTATCGGCCCCAAGGAGGTCCAGTCAATGATAGATGATGGCAAGCCGATAACGATGAACTGCCACTTCTGCAACACCGACTATACATTTGATATAGAAGAGCTGAAGAAAATTAAGGCATCCATGAAGCGATAATTGACAAAAAGAAATGATTACGACCGGGTTGTTAATGAAGTGATGATCGAATATAGTCTAAGAAGATTGAGGCGTCTATGAAGCGCTGAATGGGTGGCAATAACAGGTCGTCTATGGAGCACTGATTGAACGATAATAACATGGTGTTTATGAAGTGATGATCGATCAGAACCTAAGAAGTACGGATCATTCATGAAGAGTTGAATGGCTAATTATTATAAGGAGAACGGATATGAGATATAGTAAGGAAGATATACTGCGAATGGTAGAGGAGGAGGACGTCGAATTCATCCGTCTGCAGTTTACCGATGTGTACGGCAATCTTAAGAATATGGCGGTAACTCCCAATCTTCTGGAGAAAGCATTAAATAACAGATGTTCTTTTGACGGCGGAAACATTAGAGGGTACGATACCAACCAGGATACTACCATGTATCTCTATCCCGATACCAATACTTTCGAGATCTTCCCATGGAGACCTCAGCAGGGCAAGGTTGCGAGGCTCTTCTGTGATGTATATAACGAGGAAGGTGAGCCATTCAGCGCCGATCCCCGTATGGTATTAAAAAGAGTGGCGACTGAGGCTAAGGAGCTTGGATATGATCTCTATGTAGGTCCCGAGTGCGAATTCTTCCTGTTTAATATGGACGATAACGGTATGCCTACCGTTGATACCAAGGAAAAAGCGGGCTATTTTGACTGTGGTCCCATTGACTTTGGCGAGAATGCGAGACGAGACATAGTCCTCAATCTGGAGCAGATGGACTTCACGATCGAGTCTTCACATCATGAGCAGGCTCCCGCCCAGCATGAAGTTGACTTCAGATTCGATACGGCTGTCAATACCGCCGATAATATCCAGACATTCAAGCTTGCTGTTAAGACTATCGCAAGGAGACACGGCCTTCATGCCACATTCATGCCCAGACCCAAGAGCGGTGTGAACGGCTCGGGCATGCATCTCAACATGTCGCTTGGCATCAACAAGAAGAATTTATTCTTTGACGAAGCTGACATCAGAGGCTTAAGCCACGAGGCTTATTGCTTTATGGCAGGCATAGCTGAGCATATCGGCGCTATCTCTGCCATAGCCAATCCTTTGGTTAATTCTTATAAAAGAACGGCGATTAGCAGAGGAAGCCTTTTCAACATACCGAAGACGAGCAAGACTTCAGCAAGGATAGAGCTTAGGAGCCCCGATCCTTCAGCTAATCCCTATCTTGCTCTTGCAGTATGCCTTAAGGCAGGGCTTGAAGGCATCAGGAACAATACGCCTTATGATAAGGATGAATTATGCAAGATCAGGATGACTGATGTTCTCCCCGGGAATCTCGGTGAGGCACTGAAGGCACTTGAGGAAGACGAGCTTGTTAAGACATGCCTTGGAGAAGAGCTTGTAGAAGATATTCTCACTATCAAGAAGAGTGAGTGGAAGGAATACTGTAGTAAAGTAACCGATTGGGAAGTAGAACAGTATCTTGATAAGTATTGATTTAGAGGAGAGATGACTTGAATACTAACATAATAGTTGTCTTTCCCAAGATGGAGGAGGCTCTTAAGCTAAGGAACCTTCTTAAGCGCAATGGCTTTGAAGTGGCTGCAGTCTGTACATCGGGGGTTCAGGCCTTATCTCATGCGGATGCCCTCTCTACCGGTATTATGATAAGCGGCTACAGGTTGGAGGATATGCCTTATTTTGAGGTTAAGCAGGATATGCCTACAGGCTTCTCTATGCTGCTTCTGGCTTCCGAGAAGAGATTGGCTGATGGGGTTGAACCTGATGTCATGACACTCGGCATGCCTTTTGTCATCTCGGACTTTCTGGATACGGTTCAGATGATGTGCGAAGCCTGCTATGCAAGGAAGGAAAAGAGGATATCCAAGACTCTAAGGACGGAGAAAGACAATCAGCTTATAGATGAAGCTAAGAAACTGCTGATGGTCAGAAACGGACTGTCTGAAGAAGAAGCTCACAAATATCTGCAGAAATGCAGTATGGATTCAGGTGTTAACGTGGTTGAGACCGCCGGTATGGTACTCACTATGTATAGTTGATAAGCGTGCATAGCGCGGTGTGGTACTCACTATGTATAGTTGATAAGTGCGCATAGCGCGATGTGGTACTCACCATGTATAGTTGATAGGCGCACATATCGCCGGTATGGCGCTTACGAGGTATAGTTGTTTGGTGACTGCGACCGCCGGTGTGGCGCATAACGTATAGTCGTTAAGTGGTTGAAGTTTGGGAAATTAAAATGTCATTTAATTCTTACATTTTCTTGTTCTGCTTCCTGCCTTTATGCTTGTTAGGCTGGTATGGATTGAACAAATATGGCAAATATAATATGGCCTTGGGCTTTCTGACACTCATGTCACTGTGGTTCTACGGGTATTTCAATCCGAGTTACCTGCTGATCATGGTAGCCAGTGTATCAGTGAATTACTTCCTAAGCTTCCTGATGGACAGGTCGGAGAAGTTCAACAAAGTCTTCATGGTGACAGGAGCTCTGTTCAATCTCGGGCTGCTTTTCTATTATAAGTATTACGATTTCTTTATTGAGAATGTGAATGCCGTATTTAAGACGGATTATAATCTTAAGCATATATTGCTTCCGCTGGGTATCAGCTTTTTCACTTTCCAGCAGTTCTCGTTCATAATCGAGAGGGGCAGGAAGAAGATACCTCACTGCGGACCGGCGGAATACGCGGCTTTCGTTACCTTTTTTCCTCAGCTTGTTGCGGGGCCGATCGTGCTCTACGAGGAGATGATCCCGCAGTTCAGGGATAAGGCGAGGAGATCGTTCAATGCCGATAACATGTATAACGGCATTGGGTATTTTGTGATGGGACTCGCTAAGAAGGTGCTGCTGGCCGATGTTCTTGCAATTCCTGTGAATTACGGCTTTGATAATAGTATATATATGGATGCCGTAGGAACTGTTCTTGTCATGACAGCCTATACGCTTCAGCTGTATTTTGACTTCAGCGGTTACAGTGATATGGCTATCGGTCTTGGACTGATGTTCAATCTGGAGCTTCCGGTCAACTTCAAGTCTCCCTACAAATCGTCGACTCTTAAGGAGTTGTGGGAGAGATGGCACATGACACTCACAAGGTTCCTTAGGAATTATGTGTATATTCCGCTTGGCGGCAACCGTAAGGGTAAGGCTAGAAAACTCTTCAATATATTTGCGGTCTTTGTGGTGAGCGGAATCTGGCATGGCGCTTCGTGGAATTATATAATCTGGGGTATACTGACCGGTATAATAGTCATATGGAATAATCTCAATATCTTCGGATATGATAAGAATGCAAGTAATCCTGCAAAAATAGTTCTGCCTGAGTTTATCGGCCGGATCATAACTCCGATAACATTTGCATTTCTGCTTATCCCCTTCAGATCCCCTGATATAGCGACTATCTGGGTGTTGCTCAGGAATCTGACAAAGGGCTGGACAGGCAATGCATATAAAATAGCTAACGTTATTAAATTGCCCGAAATGTATATTATCGAAGAAATCCTGCAAAAGGTAGCACCTTCATATACTAATATGTTTGCTCTGGGTGTGTTCATCCTTCTGTGTGCTCTGGGAATATTCATATGCAGTAGGAAGAATACGGCTCAGATAGTTAACGCCTACAGAGAGAAGCGCTGGTTCATGCCGGTCTGCGTTCTGCTTCTGGTATATTGTATTATTTCGTTCTCGCAGGTCAGTACCTTTATATATTTCAATTTCTAAGGGTTCTGATTGGTTTTTGACTGGCCTTCGGTTCAGACTTCTGCCCGGACATGAAGCGTCCACGGACAGTCACATGAAGCCGTCCACGGACAGTCGGGTGAGGCCATCCACGGACAGTCACATGAAGCCGTCCATGGACAGTCACATACAGTCGTTTGCCGGCAGGATGATTTGAATATTATTATTTTTTCGATATATGACAGTAGTGTCATCGACAAAAATGAGGTTTAGATGTTAAAGAAATTAAAATACGCTTTAATTTTATATATAGTATTGCTGGCCATTCCCGTTCTGGCAGTCGTAATATTTGATCCGTATTATCATTACCATAAGCCGTTAAAAGGCTTAAAGGCCGTGCTGTACGAGAAGGAATACCAGGTTGTGGGCACTCTTGATCACTTTGATTATGATGCGGTCATCGCCGGATCTTCGGTTGCTGAGAATTATAACAACAGCTGGTTCGATGAGATCTTTGGTGTTAAGAGCGTAAAAGCGATAAGGTCATATGGGGCTACAGCCGATCTTTGCAGCTTCCTTGACAGGGCATATGAGGATCATGATCTGAAGATGGTATTCTATAATCTCGATCCGTCTTCACTGAAGGTCGATCCCGAGGTTACCTTTGAGTCGTCCGGATGCCCCATGTATCTGTATGATGACAATATCCTCAATGATGTTAAGTACATATATAATAAGGATGTCATATTTGAGAAGATTCCATATATGCTCGCCAAGTCTTTCTCGGATTATGATGAGGGTGAGTCCTATAACTGGGGCAGATGGAAGCATTTTGACCTTGAGATGTGTATATCGCAGTATTACAGGCATCCTTCAGTTACACCCATGCAGGAGGCTTCATACCGCGATGAGGCCGGTGAGGCCAATATTACGCTGATCGAGAATATCGTATCGGCGCATCCCGAGACCAAGTTTATTATATTCACGCCACCTTATTCGATGCTGTGGTGGGACAATGCTTATCGGGAAGGTGATACGGAGATGTATCTTAGGCTCCTCGATTTTGCGGTAAAGAGGCTTAGTACCTATGATAATGTCCGTTTCTTCATGTTCAGCGGAGACAGGGATGTGGTACTTAATATAGAAAACAATTATATGGATACGCTTCATTTCTCGCCCGAGATCAACCGTTATATGGTCGATCGCATGAGTCGCGGGGAGATGGAAGTGGACACTGCCAATATATCCGAAGAGATAGAGAAGCTTCGGCAGATGGCTTACGAGATCCCCGAGGAGCTTATCAAGCCGTATGAAGATGTGCTGATATACGGTGAAGAGTAGATATCAATATAAAAAACACAGGAGATTATGAAAATGGCAGATGGAATTAACGGAGAAGTAAGGTCGGTCATCAAGGAGAGCCTTAAGACTATGACACCGATGCAGAAAGTGCTGTATCTGCTGGATTGCTATAAGTGGCATCTTCTTATTACTATAGTGCTGCTTTCGGTGGCTATTCATACGATCGTCGCCATTGCCACCAAGAAGGAGATGGTCCTGTCGGTCGCGGTCATCAACGGACCTGCCGCCAATGAGGACAAGATCAACGAACTTGCGTATAATTATTGCAAAAGTGTGGGCATTGACACAGATACCTGCGAGATACTGATCGACATCAATTACACGATCGGCCATGGCGAGAATGAAACGGTCATGGGAGATTATCAGACACAGAAGCTTATGGCAAGCGCTTCCATGGGAATGCTGGATGTGATAATCACGGATAAGGAGACTTTTGAGTTTCTTTCGGAGAATGGTTTCCTTATGAATATGGAAGATCTGCTCGATAAGGATGAGCATGACAGGCTTGCAGAACGCATTGTCAAGGCAGATGTGGTCGATGACGAGGACAATCGGACGCAAGAAGAGACGGGAATCGATATTACCGGATTTGAGAAGGTGGCGTCCGAAGGCTGGTATTATGATACCGGGTGTTATGTCGGAGTTAATTACTACACGGAAAATAAGGACAGGTGTCTTGAGTTCATCGATTATATAACTGAAAAGTGATCGGTATATCGTTGCCATGATATTTGACAGAAAGATGAACAGACATGCTCGGATCAGCCATGTATCATCCCTAGTATCATCCCCAGTATCATCCCTGTATGGCTGAAGGGATCCGCGTAATAAATGACAAAGTCTTATAATTATGGCTTGAAAAAAATAAATTCCTGAGATAGAATTGACCTAATATACAGAAGGTAGAAGTGGAGATTGAAGTGAACGATCATTATGAATTTTTAGTACCCGTGGCACAGAATAAGAAGTTTGCGGTACTCAGAGTCTTATTGTGGATAGTATTCGTTATCGGATGTTTCGGAGCGATATTCGCGGCTCTTGGGATCGCTGTAGGACTGATATTCGCACTTGTAGCCGTTGCTTCAGGATACGGTGCGTATTTCTGCGGTAAATGGGTGGATATAGAATATGAATATACTCTTGTTGAGAAGGAGCTTGACGTAGACGTTGTCTTCCGTAAGGAGAGCAGGAAGCATCTTGAGACTATCGATCTTCTTAAGATGGAGATATTCGCGCCTGAGAAAAGTTCGGCGCTTGACATGTATCGCAACAGAGACGTAAAAGTAGTGGATTACAGCTCAAGGAAGCCTGAGAATGAAGATAAGCGCTATGTATTATATTATGACGGTTCTACCAAATATATTCTTGAACCGGAAGAGAGACTGATCAAGGCTTTTTACAATATCGCACCACGTAAGGTATTCGATAAATAAGACTTTTTTGGGAACATGATGGGGGGGTATAACAGCCAGCTATGTGATTATCCGTATAGACGGATTGGATGGATCGGCTGGCATCAGTCTGCTGTGTGATCGTTGCATAGACAGGCGGACAGCTCGGTTGGCAACAGTCTGCTGTGTGATCGTTGGCATAGATAGGCGGACAGATCGGTTGGTATCAACAGTTGGAGTGAGAGATCACTCTGACATCATAATATACATTATATTTAGGAGGACATTATGGGTCAGATTGTTAAGGAAGGAATTACTTTTGATGACGTACTGCTGATTCCCGCATACGCCAACGTAGTACCTAATTCCATTGATGTTTCAACTTATCTTACTAAGAAGATCAAGCTCAATATCCCTATCATGAGCGCAGGTATGGATACCGTTACAGAGCATAGGATGGCTATCGCGATGGCCAGACAGGGCGGTATCGGAATCATTCATAAGAACATGTCTATTGAACAGCAGGCAGAAGAGGTCGATAAGGTTAAGCGTTCCGAGAACGGCGTTATAACAGATCCCTTCTCACTTTCTCCCGAGCATACACTTAAGGATGCGGATGAGCTCATGGGTAAGTTCCGTATCTCAGGTGTTCCGATAACAGAGGGCAGGAAGCTGGTAGGTATAATCACTAACCGTGATCTTAAGTTCGAAACAGACTTTAATAAGAAGATCAAAGAGTCCATGACCAGTGAGAATCTCATCACTGCCAAGGAAGGTATCACTCTTGAAGAGGCTAAGCAGATACTTGCCGCAGCCCGTAAGGAGAAGCTTCCCATCGTTGATGACGACTTCAATCTTAAGGGACTCATTACCATTAAGGATATCGAGAAGACTATCAAGTATCCTCTCGCAGCCAAGGACAGTCAGGGACGTCTTCTCTGCGGTGCTGCCATTGGTATCACAGCCAACGTGCTTGAGAGAGTTGAAGCTCTTGTGGCAGTTAAGGTTGACGTAGTTGTACTTGATTCGGCTCACGGACATTCTGAGAACGTTATGAACTGCCTCAGAATGATCAAGGAAAAATATCCCGACCTTCAGGTTATCGCAGGTAACGTAGCTACCGGAGAGGGCACGAAAGCTCTTATCGAGGCAGGTGCTGACGCGGTTAAGGTTGGTATGGGACCCGGTTCTATCTGTACGACAAGAGTTGTTGCCGGTATCGGTGTTCCTCAGATCTCTGCCGTTATGGATTGCTATGAAGTTGCTAAAGAGTACGGTGTGCCTATCATCGCAGACGGCGGTATCAAGTATTCGGGCGATATTACCAAGGCTATCGCTGCCGGAGCAAGCGTATGTATGATGGGTAGTATGTTCGCAGGATGCGAGGAGAGCCCCGGAGACTTCGAGCTCTATCAGGGACGTAAGTATAAGGTATACCGCGGAATGGGTTCTATTGCAGGTATGGAGAACGGAAGTAAGGATCGTTACTTCCAGAGCAATGCCAAGAAGCTTGTACCTGAAGGCGTTGAAGGCCGTGTTGCTTACAAGGGTCTTGTAGAGGATACCGTATTCCAGCTTCTCGGCGGTCTTCGTTCGGGAATGGGTTATTGCGGTGTTAAGGATATTGAGGATCTTAAGGTTAACGGCAAGTTCGTTAAGATAACTGCTGCATCTCTTAAGGAAAGTCATCCTCATGATATACAGATAACAAAGGAAGCACCTAACTATAGTGTTGATGCGTAATAATATTTATGAATAAGAAAAAGATCAATGTGGATCTTGTCAGATTGGGGCTACTATTATTAGTAGCCCTTGCCTGTATGATGGCCTTTGTTCTTGTTCAGCCATTGGGCGACGGGCCTGATGAGATCGACCGATATAAGGTTGTTCAATATATATATAATCATGGGACGCTTCCGGTCGGAGATGACAGTGAGGTTCTGCTCGAGGGATACGGCGGTTCTTATGCTTTTCAACCGATACTCACCTATATCATACAGGGATATCTGTTGAGAGCTCTTAGAGTCTTCGATCTAAGCGAGTTGACTATGCTGGTCATTGCCCGTCTTGTGTGTGTGGCAACGGGGCTGACGGCCGTTGTATATACATGGCTTATTGGAAGGCAGCTGTTTGAAGATAAGCGAGTTGCATATCTTTTTACAGTGGCTGTGACTATGCTTCCTCAGAATCTCTTCGTGCATACCTATGTGAATACTGATTCCATGGGACTGCTGTCGGTGGCGATCGTCATATATGCCACTATCAGGGGGATTAAGACCATGTATGATATCCCCTCGGTGGTCAATCTCATATTAGGTATCAGTATCTGCGCTCTGTCTTACTATAATTGTTACGGAGTTGTCCTGGCAGCGGCGATAACCATGATCGTATATTATTGCAGAGAAGGACGAAGAGGGATAGTTGAACTTGTAAGTAAAGCAGGGATAATCATCTTCGGAGTTATGATACTCGCAGGCTGGTGGTTCATCCGAAACGGTATCCTCTATGATGGGGATATATTAGCTCTGAAGGCAAGACAGCTCTGCGCTGCCGAGACTGCCCTTCCGGAGTACAATCCGCTCACAAGGGATACATATTACAGACTTGGGATTCCTCTGACTACCATGATCTGGGGAACAGATTATTATACTCTCTGTTGGAAGAGCTTTATAGCGATGTTCGGTCCTATGAGGATACCTACAAGCCATTACATCTACATGACTTACAAGTACCTGTGCATAGTGGCGCTGGCAGGTCTTATAATACCGCGTAAGAAGCTTGAAATGCCCGAAAACAGGGAGATCTCACAAGGTGACAGGAGCGTCATAACGATTATGATGCTTGTGTCAGGTTTGATTCCGGTCGTTCTGGCACTCTATTACTCATATACATGGGAGTTCCAGCCGCAGGGCAGGTATTATCTTCCCATGGTCATTCCGTTCATGCTGCTCATGACGCTCGGAATGAGGAAGGTCATAGCTTTGATATCGATGCCGTTTAGAAAACTCTCACGGGGGAAGATATTCGAGAGTCTCCTGTATCATGGTATGTATGCGCTTATCGTACTGATGACGCTGTATTCGGTATTTTTTGCAATGTTGAGGTACTATGGCCGGGTATAGATCGAAGCATAGGCTTATTGGTCTTGCAATACGGGATAAATATTAGGAAAAGGGGAAATGAGAGTTACTGTTCACACCCGTGTTTTTGTAAATAGCTACAGGAAATATATTCATATGAAACGCCTATGTGGGCGTCGGCACTTAGCGAGGCAAAGCCGAGCTTAGTGTCCGCTACGCTCACATCGGAGCGAGAGCGCCGTTTCGGTGAATATATTTCCTGTAGCGGACAGACACCTGTGAACAGTAACAAATGGGACGTTGGTTAGGATGTTCCGCTATATACGGTGGACCCTCTGATATGGTATAATTAATACGTTGGAGAGGCTATATATGGATAGTTTAGAGAATAAAGACTTACACCCTATTTCCTATAAGAACAGAATGTCGACGGTCATCGGCTTTTATTCGTGTGTCTATGATAGCTATGGCAAGGTCATAGAGGACTTTGATTGCTCTGATGAAGAGAGGGCGGTCATTGATAAATACTTCGATGAGCGCATAAGGAATGAGATCTTTGGCAGACTGACCATCGACAGTATCGAGGATCAGATAATAGAAGATACCGCTTCGCCTTTCTTCAAGATAGCTGCGATCGCTCTTAAGTGGAAGGGCAGATGTCGTGAAGTATGGTTCCTTTGTGGTGCCATGGCTGATCAGGTCTATGATATCTATCCGGAATATCGTGCTCTTACACGCCATATTGTGGCTTCCGGCTTCAACGATGCCATTGATCTCGTAAGGGAGATGGGTCAGTATCGTATAGAGAATGAATATGCGCTTTCTCAGTCAAGAGAAGAGAACCAGAAGAGTCATTCTTCGGTGATCGGACTTGAGGATTCACTCAGAAGAGTTGAGACTATCAAGGATCTTCTGAAATATATGGATAATGATAACAGCCTGGAGTATATATTCGGCGAATTTCTTAAGCTGACCGCCGAATATCTGCGGGTTGACGGTGCTGCGCTCTTCAAGGTACACAACGAAGAGGATGAGACCATGGATGTTGTGGGTACGTGGACTGCGGAAGGCCAGCCGGCTTTCTTTGATAAGACTGTCAATATCCCCAGATTCAGGATACTTAAGGGAAATCGCCCGATCATCATCTCAAGCGGTTCGATGGCTCTTAATAATTTCAAATACGACTGGGACAAGAGTCGTCTCGGTGTTAAAGCCATTGTAGCCATGCCTCTTGTGGTCAATCACAGGATCAATCTGTATGTTACATATACCGAATCACGTGAGGACAGGAACTGGAGGGTTGAAGATCTCCAGTTCTTAAGTGATGCCATAAGGATCCTTCAGAGTATAGTCGAGCGAAGAATGCAGAAGAATTCCCTTGCGGGTTCGTATGCCTCTCTGGAGCAGATACTTGAGCATGTTGGCTGTGCGATAATCGTTAACGATATTCAGAGGCACAAGACTCTCTTTATGAACAAGATAATGCGGTCTGTTTTCCCATTGGACAGATTAGGCAGGGAACTTAATGACATTATCTGGGAAGTAAACGGCGTCGAGGACAATGAGCTCGAATTATATGATTATGATAAGGGAGCATGGTATGAGATCCACCATAGCGATATCAGCTGGGTGGATGGCAGACCTGTTGCCCTTTTTGCGATATATGATGTGACTGATAAGAAGAATTATCAGCGCAGGATAGAGCAACAGGCGTATACGGACTTCCTGACGGGGCTCTATAACAGGATGTGCTGTGAGAGAGATCTTGCATGTATCATCGATGAAGCTAAGAAAACAGGCACCAAAGGTGCTCTCTGCTATATAGATCTTGATGATTTCAAGCATATCAACGACGGATTGGGACATCAGTACGGCGATGTGCTCTTAAAGGCTGTTTCGGCTGCTTTTAAGGATGTAAGAGGAATAGAAGACACCTGTTATCGAATGGGCGGAGACGAATTCGCGCTGGCCATTCCGCCTAAGAGTTATGCTTTTCTGGAAGAGATAGTCAACAATATCAAGGCTATATTCGCCAAGCCCTGGTACCTTAAGGATGCTGATTATTACTGTACCATGAGTATGGGAATCGTTACCTTCCCGGATGAGGGTGACAAGGTTGACGATCTGATCAAGAAGGCCGACATTGCTATGTATGAGGCCAAGAAGACAGGTAAGAACAGGGTGGCGACCTATAACAGCAAGTCGCTCTCCGAGTCCAGCCGACGTCTGGATATGGAGAAGAATATGCGTGACGCCGCCAATGATGCTTTTAACGAATTTATCGTTTATTATCAGCCGGTTATAGATGTGACCCAGGAAGGAAATCCCTGTATAGGAGCGGAGGCCCTGATCAGATGGGATTCGCAGGTACTCGGATTCGTTAATCCGGCGGATTTCATTCCGCTTGCAGAGTATCTCGGACTTATCAATCCGATCGGAGATTACGTTCTTAGGGAAGCCTGCAAGGAATGTAAGAAGTGGAACGACAAGGGGCATCCCGATTATAAGGTCAATGTTAACCTCTCTGTTGTTCAGCTTATGCAGAATAATATAGTTGAGAGTATCATGGGTATCATTGAGGAGACGGGCATCGAGCCCCGCAATCTTACTCTTGAGGTTACGGAGAGTCTTGCCATCAATGATATGGAGAGAATGAAGAAGATCATGTCCGAGATCCGTCAGGCGGGAGTTAAGATCGCACTTGATGACTTCGGAACGGGTTATTCCTCACTCAATCATATCAGGGAGATACCTCTCGATATCATCAAGGTGGATCAGTCATTTGTTAAGGAACTTGTGGATGATGATTACTCCAAGTCATTCATCAAGATGGTGGCCGAGCTTGCGGGCGCCATTAACGTGAGTGTCTGCGTCGAAGGTATCGAGACCGAAGAACAGTTTGATGTGCTCTCAGGCATGAAAGTTAATTATATTCAGGGCTATTATTTTAGCAAACCTATTAGAAGAGAAGAATTTGAGGAAAAATATCTATGATTCTTAGTGCGTTGTGTTCATATGATCCGATAACTATCCAATGTCATGATAATCCCGATCCTGATACGGTTGCGGCCGGTTTTGCATTATATAATTATTTCCTGAGCAAGGGTAACAGAGTAAGGCTTATCTATTCGGGTCATAATAATATCAGCAAATCCAATATAAGATATATGGTGAACTGGCTCGATATCCCCCTGCAATACAGGGCGATGAATGCCGGACATATAGAAGGACTTCTGATCATGGTGGACTGCCAGTACGGTACGGGTAATGCCCAGAAGTTCACTGCCGATCATATAGCGGTTGTCGATCATCATCAGCTGAATATGAAGGAGAGCGAGCTTACGGAGATTCAGCCGGATCTTGCGAGTGCTTCGACTCTGTGCTGGAAACTTCTGATGGACGAAGGATTCGAGGTTAATTCCAATCTTAAAATGGCAACGGCACTTTACTACGGCCTGTATATGGATTCCAATTCCATGGCTGAGTTGTACAATCCTCTCGACCTTGATATGCGAGACTATCTTAAGTTCGATAAGGCTTTATTCAGCAGATTGAGGAACTGCAATCTGTCGCGTAAGGAACTGGAAGTGGCCGGAGTTGCGCTTATCCGTAATATCTACAATGAGAAGCATCGTTTTGCGGTTGTCAGGGCGGGCTTCTGTGATCCCAATCTTCTGGGACTTATAGCCGATTTCCTGTTGCAGGTGGATGATGTGGATACCTGCGTTGTATATAATGAACAGCCTGACGGCTTCAAAGTATCGGTACGAAGCTGTGTAAGGGAAGTTAAGGCTGATGAGCTTGCAGAATATATCTGCGGTGAGATAGGAACCGGTGGCGGTCATCACGAGAAGGCCGGCGGATTCATCGCCAAGAGCCTCTATGAGAAGAATTATCCGTCCATCCACAGCGAATCTTACTTCGGAGACCGTATCAACAGTTATTTCGAAGATACCGAGATCATACGTGTGGGCGAGTATGAAGCTGACTTAAGGGGCATGAAGCTATACAAGAGGAAGGATTATACCGTAGGCTACGTCAGAGCCAAGGAGATATTCCCCATCAATACACCGATCCTGATACGTTCCCTTGAAGGCGACGTGGAAGTGGATATAACCGATGATCTTATACTGATGATAGGCGTCAGAGGAGAGGTCTATCACAAAACAGAGAGCAATTTTGCAAAAGAATACATTGAACTTGATGGCAATTATTCACTGGAAGACAGTTGCATCAAGACAACTTATATCCCTAAGGTAACCAATAAGGATACGGGTGAGTCGGTAGTGCTCACTGAATATGCTCACAGATGTACCTCGTCTAAGCAGGTGAGGATGTACGTTAAGCCTTTGGACAGATATGTGAAGGTATTCAGTGATGATTTCTCGGATGCATATATACTCGGCAAGCCGGGCGATTATCTTGTCATCAGGGCGGATGTTGATAATAAGATCCGTATAATGGACGCTGAGGTCTTCGAGCATACGCTTATGCCGCTTCAGGGCAGGAACATGAGACTTGGAAGTGGGTCGTAAGAGTGGCGGAGAGCCGGGTGACGTTGGACGAAAACTCAGTCCGGTATATTTTTTAAAAACGGCATACTGCGTCTAGGCGTTGATGATAATGGTGAGGCGGGGTGTGACTAATATAATAGTAGGAGTTATTAGGTAATTATGAGTACAGAAAGCAGGAATTTTATTGAGCAGGCCATTGATAAGGATCTGGCGGAAGGCGTATACGACAATGTCCATACACGTTTTCCTCCCGAACCTAACGGTTACCTGCATATAGGTCATGCAAAGAGCATACTTCTGAACTATGGCCTTGCATGCGAATATAATGGCAAATTCAACATGAGATTCGATGATACCAATCCCACCAAGGAGAAGACGGAATTCGTTGAATCCATCAAGAAGGATATACAGTGGCTTGGCGCTGATTGGGAAGACAGACTTTTCTTCGCATCAGACTACTTTGATCAGATGTATGAAGCGGCAGTTAAGCTTATCAGGAAGGGCAAGGCTTATGTATCGGATCTTACAGCCGATGAGATCAGAGAGTATAGAGGTACGCTTACAGAGCCCGGTAAGAAGGATCCTGCTTCGGACAGGAGCATCGAAGAGAATCTCGCTCTTTTTGAAGATATGAAGAACGGTAAGTTCGAGGACGGGACCAAGGTGCTCAGAGCGAGAATAGATATGTCATCTCCCAATATGAATATGAGAGATCCCGTTATCTATCGTGTGGCTCATATGCATCATCATAATACAGGCGATAAGTGGTGTATCTATCCGATGTACGACTTCGCTCATCCTATCGAGGATGCGATCGAGGGCATAACACACAGTATCTGCACACTGGAGTTCGAAGATCACAGACCTCTGTATGACTGGGTTGTAAGGGAACTTGAGTATCCCAATCCTCCGAGACAGATAGAATTTGCCAAGATGTATCTTACCAATGTTGTAACAGGTAAGAGATATATCAAGAAGCTTGTGGAAGAGAATATAGTGGACGGATGGGATGATCCGAGACTTGTATCTATAGCAGCTCTCAGAAGAAGAGGTTTTACACCTGAGTCTATTAAGATGTTCGTTGATCTCTGCGGTGTCAGCAAGAGCAATTCTTCCGTTGACTACGCTATGCTTGAGTATTGTATAAGAGAAGATCTTAAGCTTAAGAAGACCAGAGTAATGGCAGCTTTGGATCCTATCAAACTTATCATAGACAATTATCCCGAAGGACAGACGGAAGTTCTTGAAGTTCCCAATAACCTTGAGAATGAGGAACTTGGTACAAGAAAGGTTCTTTTCTCTCGTGAGCTCTACATCGAAAGAGAAGACTTCATGGAAGAGCCGCCCAAGAAGTATTTCAGATTATTCCCGGGTAATGAAGTAAGACTGATGCATGCCTACTTCGTTAAGTGTACCGGTTTTGATAAGGATGAGAACGGTAATATAACAGCCGTTCATTGTACTTATGATCCCGCATCAAAGGGCGGTAACAGCCCTGACGGACGTAAGGTCAAGGGTACTATCCACTGGGTTAATGCAGAGACAGCCGTTAAGGCGGAGTGTCGTCTGTATGAGAATCTGATCGATGAGGAAAAGGGTGTATATAATGAGGACGGATCGCTTAACCTCAACCCCAATTCCATCGAGGTGAGAAAAGATTGTTACATTGAGACCTATGTCAAGGGTTCGGTTGCATTCGATAGTTTCCAGTTTGTTCGTAATGGTTTCTACTGTGTTGATTGCAAGGACTCAACCCCGGACGCCCTTGTTTTTAACAGAATAGTATCACTTAAGAGTTCCTTTGTATTGCCTAAGAATTGACGTGTATTGTGGAGGGGTAAATGGATATTAACTTATTTGACGGCCTGGAGGATCTGGGTCTTGGAGATATGATGGATGTCAGTATCTTCGGAGATGACGGCGGTAAGAAGGTGGCTGAGCTTCAGGAGGAGGCTATGCTCATCGATAAGAGCTACGAGTGCTTCGTCTGCTCATCGGACTTCAAGTGTAAGACGGTGAGAAGCGGTAAGGCCAAGCTTCTGTCGACGGATACGGATCTCAGGCAGAAGTATGAGGGCATCGAGCCTCTGAAATATGATATTGTTGCTTGCCCAGAGTGCGGATTCGCTGCAGCGACGAGATTCTTCAATCCGCTTTCTCCCGGACAGGTTAAGCTCATCAGGGAGAAAATATCTGCGAATTACAAGAAGCAGGAAGGCGAGAAGAGTCTGATCGACTTTGATGAGGCGATCAAGAGGTACAAGCTTGCCCTTGCCAATACGGTTGTCAAGAAAGGCCCCGACAGTGAGAAGGCATATATCTGCCTTAGAGCAGGCTGGTTGTGCAGGAGCTATGCTGAGGAGATAGCATCAGCTTCAGTAAGGGATGATGAAAAATATAAGTCCATTAAGGCTTTGGAGGACGAATTTCTCAAGGGCGCGTACGAGGGCTTCGTTAACTCAAGGAATAATGAGATCTTCCCGATATGTGGTATGGATAAGGCGACGGTAGATTACCTGGTGGCCTGCCTTGCGTGCAGATTCGGCTTCTATGATGTCAGTGCGAAGGTGATCTCGACCTTGTTGTCATCGTCATCAGTTCCGCCGCGAGTTAAGGACAGAGCAAGAGATCTGAAGGAAGAGCTGATGCATAAGGTGAAGAGCTGATGCATACAAAAAATGTCTTTAAGCTCTGACTATTTTTCATTAATTATTATTAAACACAATAAAAAAAGAATGTCCACTGACATTCTTTTTTTATTGCACTGCATCATTGATCCCTACGATCAGTCCTTGGGGAGAGTAAGCCTTGTGTAGTGTCTTCTGGTGGGTTCCTCGCCGTCGCCTTCCTGATCTTTAGCTGCGCCCTTACCGAACATATCGCTGATCGAACCGCCCGTGTAGTAGTCGATCAGAGCGATGACACCGACGATAAAGGCAATAACTGAAATAAAGGCCAAAAGAAAACTGATGAATTTTTTCATAAAAACACCTCTTTTCAAAATATGATCAAATGACTCTGCATTGATATTAACGGCAGAGTCTCTCGAAATCTCTGTATATCATATATTCTATATGTTACCGCTTGAAAAAGCAAGGATAATGGTGCTGAAAATCATTGACCGTTTTGGTTAAAATCTGTTTTTTTTTACTATGAATTGTGATATTATGATGCTGGGAGCGAAGTAAAAAAGTGTATTCAGGTGGTGGAAGTATGAATGTTAAGTTTTTTGATCTGAGCAGTGAGAAGCAGGACAGGATGATCAATGCAGCGCTCATGCATTTTTCGATAAACGGTTATAAGCACGCAAGTACGGACGATATCGTTAAGAGTGCTTCGATCAGTAAGGGGTTGCTGTTCCATTATTTCGGCAGTAAGAACGGATTGTTTAATTTTCTTATAGGATACAGTATAAGATATATCTGTAATGAGTATGAGAGGACGATCTTGAAGGAAACGGACTATTTCGAGTTCAAGCTCAAGCAGGAGAGTGCGAAGAATGATATCCTTCGCAATTACCCTTATATGTTCAGTTTCGTGGACAGATTTGTTGAGAGCAATGAGGATGAGATGGACGAGGCTTCCAAAGAGTCAGTCGCCAATTATTTCAAAGTAATGGAGAATTACTGGAACAGGCTGGAGTTTCCGGAGCTTAAGAAGGATGCAGATATCAGAGTGGTCAATGATCTGATCGATTATGCGTCTGCGGGTCTTACGGAGAAGGCGCTGAGGAACGGAACGGTCAAGGCGGATAAGCTTAACAAGCAGATCTGTGAGTATATCAATTATATCCGCGAGATGACTCTTTAATGACCTGGTACCGCTATCGGTATATATCAGCCTGCAAAGAAGTATCTGAGCGGTATATAATAGCCTGCATACGGTATCTGAACGGCATATATCAGCTTAAAAACGGCATCTGAGCGGTATTTAAACGGCATCATAACCTGCCTTCGGGCAGGTTATTTGAATAATACGGATGTGAAAGATATGCAGGGGTCAAAACGGTAATCCGGCTTAGGAGTAGCGACGATAAGCTTTCGTTTTCTGAAGTTGCACAGGGGGGAACATGAGTCTACAGTTTATTACGGGCGGTAGTGGCTCGGGAAAAAGTACATATATTCTGGATAAGCTTCTGAAAGAAGCGTCCGGCGACCTCGGGAAGAAGTTCTTTATCATCGTGCCCGATCAGTTCACCATGCAGACCCAGCAGGATCTCGTGAACATGAGCGAGTGCGGCGGGATAATGAACATCGATGTCTTAAGCTTCTCGCGACTGGCTCACAGGATATTCGAGGAGCTGGGGCATACCGGTCTTAAGGTGCTCGATGACACGGGCAAGAACCTTATCCTGATGCGTTGCGTGAATGAGATCAGGGATCAGCTGCCGTTCCTGGCGGATAAGCTTGATAAACCGGGCTATATCCATGAGATCAAGTCGGCTCTGAGTGAGTTCATGCAGTATGATATCAACGATGACAATCTGAAAGAACTGATAGATTATGCAGAGAAGGGCAATAAGAAGCTTCTGGGCAATAAGCTCAGAGAATTATCATTTATTTATTCTGCATTTAAGAAATACATATCTGACAACTATATCACCACAGAGGAACAGCTTGGTGTACTCAGGGAAGACATATACAGATCGGCACTTCTGAAGGACAGTGTAGTGGTATTTGACGGCTTTACCGGATTCACACCTGTTCAGGACAGGGTTGTGGAAGCCCTTATGCAGGTGTGCCGTAAGGTTGTGATAACTCTTACCATGGATGAGGATTCCGAAGCAAACGGGACTTCTTCGGACACGGATCTCTTCCGCTTGACCGTCGGTGCCATGAATAAGCTGAAAGGGATCGCCGTTAAGATCGACTGCCCCATTGAGGAGACTGTTCACCTTAAGAGCGGAGTCAGATTCAGAGAGCATCCTGATCTGGCTTTTCTTGAGAGGAATCTCTATCGCAAAAATCATGAGACTCAGATTCCCTCAACCAATATACATATCACAGGTTGCGTAAGTCCAAGAGACGAGGTGCAGGCTCTCCTTAAGAATATAAGGGAGCTTAACAGGCAGGGCGTATATTACAGGGATATGGCCGTGATAACCGGTAATCTGCCGGAATATCGCTCAGTCATAGAGAAAGCCTGTATGGATGCGGGACTTCCTGTCTTCTTTGACGAGACTGAGAAACTGAAAAATAATCCATTTATAGAATTTATTAAATCAGCATTTAATATATATCTGAAAGATTACACAGTTTCCACTGTAATGCAGTATATTAGAACCGGAATGTCCGATATTACGGACACGGAAGGTGATATATTCGAAGAGTATATAAAGGCAGTTGGATACAGAGGAAGGAAGGCGTATCATTCTCTTTTCACCCGCCGTACCGAGAGTATGAAGAAGAGCGAGGATGACTCGGGACTTGATGTTATCAATGATATCCGTGAGAAGCTTGTAGCAAGTCTTAAGCCCTTTGAGGAACTTAAGCTTAGGAGCGGAAGCAGGACTTCCGTACAGGACCTTGTTAAGGCGATATATCAATTCTTACTTGTCAATGATTGTGGCAACAGGCTTAAGGTCTATGCGCAGGATTTTGCCGATGCCAACGATCATAAGATGAAGAGTGAGTATTCGCAGGTATATCGCGAGGTATGTATACTGCTTGAGAAGCTTCATGATCTGTGCGACACAGAGCCCATGGACTTCGAGGAGTTTATTGCGATCTTTAATGCGGGTATCGATGAGATCAAGGTGGGTATTATCCCCCAGGGAGTTGATAAGCTGATAATAGGCGATATGTTACGAAGCAGGCTTAAGCCGGTAAGATATCTATTCTTCCTTGGTCTTAACGAAGGCTGGGTTCCGGGCAATACAGGCAAGGGCGGTATCATATCCGATGCCGAAAGGGAGTTCCTGGCAGGCAGCAGTGTTACCATGGCTCCGTCTCCGCGTGAACAGATATATATAGACAGGTTCTATATGTATTCCAACCTGACTAAGCCTTCAGACGGTATATATATGTCCTATTCCGCAATGGACTGTGAGTCTAAGGCTATACGACCTTCCGTGGTTATAAGAGATATCTCGCTCATGTTCTCAGAGCTTGATAAGAAGAATTATGTACTTAATAGGATGAATGTGGATTCGCTCAAGGAGGCTTATTCATATTTCTGCACTCTTGTCAGAAGATATGCGGATCAGGACTGCACCGAAGATAATCTGAATACTGCGGCGGCACTTGGCGCTTTCTTACAGGCTGAGGGGCTGGACATAGACAGGGTTATCGAAGATGCATTTCTTGCTTACAGTCCCGAGAATCTGAAGCCCGAAGTGACGGCTCTTCTCTATGGAGAGATCTTACGCGCTTCGGTTAGCAGGATGGAGCAGTATGCAACCTGTGCCTATTCTTTTTTCATAAGATACGGACTCGGACTTGATGAGGACAGGGAATATGGCGTGGAAGCCAGGGATATGGGCAATATCTACCATATGGTTCTGGAGAATTTCATCAGGAAGCTTGCGGAACGTGGCTTAACATGGCTTGATGTTAATGAAGAGGCGGCTAAGGAGATAATAGATGAAGCCGTAGAGGAAGCCGCGGCTGTTCATGCAGATGCGATATTTTTCGAGAATCTTACCAACCGCTATATCATGGACAGAATGAAGAAGATCATGCTGACGACTGTTATGACCTTAAGCTATCAGCTTAAGAAGGGTGCTTTCGTGCCGTTTGACTACGAGCATGCCTTCAGGGAGAGCTATGAGATCTTGCAGGATTCGGGCAGGAAGAAGCGGATCGAGCTTACGGGTAAGATAGACCGTCTTGATATATGCAGACGCGACGATAAGACGTTTGTCAAGGTCGTGGATTATAAGTCGGGGAAGAAGGATTTCTCGCTTGCAGGCCTGTACCACGGGGTTCAGCTACAGATGGCGCTCTATATGAGGAAGGCGATCGATGAGTTCAGTTCTGCTGACGGAAGCTCCACGGCAGAGCCCGCAGCCATGCTGTATTATCATATAGATGAACCGGTTATAGAGGGTAAGCAGGATGATAGCATAGAGATGCTGGAGCTTAAGTTTCGCAAGGAACTTAGGGGCAACGGACTTATATCCGGCGAGGATGAGATATTGCTGAGTCTTGATACTTCCGGCGATGCCGATTCGGATGTCATCAGGGTTAAGCGTAACAAGGACGGTGGTTTTTCTCAGGGCTCGCAGGTTACTACCGCCGAGAACTTCAAGGTGATCTCCGATTATGCAGGCAGGAAGATACTGGAGCTTGGGCGCGAGATATTGGACGGCAAGGTGGATATCAACCCTGTAATGATCGGTAAGTCTTCGAATAATCTACAGACAGAGAGCTGTAAATACTGCAATTACAAGGGCATTTGCGGTTTTGATACCAATATCCCCGGATTCGGGATCAAGTGTTACTTGGGTGAAGATGAAGGTGAGCTGATCAGCAGGATGAGGGATACGACATGGGAGAGATAAAGTATACTGAAGACCAGCTGAAGGTCATTAACTTAAGAGACAGTAATATACTGGTATCCGCGGCAGCAGGTTCGGGTAAGACAACTGTCCTTGTAGAGAGGATCATACGTCGTGTTATAGAGGATGGTCTTGATATAGACAGTATGCTCGTGCTGACATTCACCAATGCGGCGGCAGCCGATATGAAAGCGAAGATAGAGGAGGCCTTGAGTAAGGCACTTGAGAAAGATCCTGATAATGAGCACTTAAGGAAGCAGGTATCTCTTATTCATAATGCCCAGATCACTACGATCCACAGCTTCTGCCTATATCTGATCAAGAATAATTTTGCCTTTGTGGGGATAGAGCCCGGATTCCGCATAGCTGATGAGCATGAGATCGCGATGATCAGCGAAGAGGCGCTGGATGATACTATCGAAGAGATGTTAACCGACAGTAATGACAGGATTCTTGCATTTATGGATCGATTTACTGCCAAGGATAACCTTCGAGTGGTTCGGGATATTATAATAACAGCTGTTACCAATGCTGAGAATGCGCCTTTTCCCGAGGACTATATAGCGGAGAGACGCAGAGATTACGAGATGTTCACGCCCGAGGAGCTGGATGCTGCACCATGGATGCAAGATTTGTTGCAACATGCTCACCGCAGGCTGGAGCACGCAGGCAGTCTTGTCGTGGCTAATGAGCGATTTGCAATGGATAATGAGATCGGAGCATACATGAATAATGCTCATGAAGACAGGAAGCTCTTCGAAGCTCTTCTGGAATGTAAGACTTACGCCGATTATCGTGAGAAGCTTCAGACCTCCTCGCTTACAAGGCTTGGTGTGTCTAAGGGCGACGATCCTCTGGTCAAGGAAGTGTTCAGGAACAACCGGACAGTATATAAGAAGGTGCTTGATAAGCTAAAAGCCGATTTTTTTCCATATAGTCTTGAGGAGATGTTGCCGGGGATAAGGGCTAATCACGAGATCATTAACGGCCTGTGGGATGCGGTTCTCATATATATGCGACATATGGACTCTGAGAAAAGAGCCCGCAACATGATCACCTTCTCCGATATGGAACACCTGGCGCTTAAGATCCTTCTTAATAAAGAAGGGGATACTTATGTTCCGTCGGCTGTGGCAAGAGAATACCGTAATGATTATAAAGAGATAATGATAGATGAGTATCAGGATTCCAATTATATTCAGGAATGGATACTTAAGAGTCTTTCCGGTGAGGATGAAGGTGTCTATAACCGCTTTATGGTCGGTGACGTGAAGCAGAGTATCTATCGCTTCCGTAATGCCGAACCGCAGTTATTCGCCGATAAGTACAATACTTACAGCCCGCTTGAAGGCAGTGCGTGCAGACGTATCGACCTTAACAGGAATTATCGAAGCAGAGCGGAAGTTATAGATTCGGTCAATGAGGTCTTTGGTAAGATAATGAGCCCTGAACTGGGCGGTATAAGTTACGACGAAGGCGCGGCACTTAAGCTCGGAGCGGATTATCCCCCTAAGGAGGGCGGAGACAAAACGGAGTTTCTGCTTGCGGTCAATGACGGTGATATCACAGATCACGAGCGTGAAGCCGGAATGATAGCCGGGCGGATCAAAGAACTTGTAGGCCGTTATCAGGTCATGGACAAGGATACCAAAGGGCTTCGTCCTTGTCAGTACAGGGATATTGTTATTCTTCTCAGATCTGCCGCGGGATATGCGGATGCCTTCAAGACTGTGCTTAACAGGGAAGGCGTGCCGGCTTATGTGGCTGCGGGCGAGGGGTATTTCGACAGGTCGGAAGTTAAGATATTGCTTGATTACCTTGCGATACTCAATAATCCGAGGAATGATATAGCGCTTTGCTCAGTGCTTAAGTCGGTCTTTGCCGATATGACGGACTCTGATCTTGCCATGCTCAAGGCAGTTGAGCGTTGGGGTGCCTGTGATGAGGATGGTAAACGACATAAAGAGAAGCTTATAGAGGTCATTAAGCTGGTCCATGAGAAGGGTGAGGAACTGTTACCGGCCATACTTGAGCGTGTGGAGCCGGAAGATAAGGACAGTATAGAAGAACTCTTCCGGGATCTTCTTCGCAAAACAGACAGATTTCTTACGGCTTTCCTTGAATTAAGGAAGGGTATTAAGTTCAAACCTATCCATAAGCTTCTGTATGAGATCCTCGATCTCACAGATTATGTTAACCACGTTGCTGCCATGCCCATGGGTGAGAGAAGGAAGGCTAACGTTATGCTCCTTCTTAGAAAGGCTGAGAGATTCGAAGAGAATGGCTTTAAGGGGCTGTATGATTTCGTTAATTATATAGAGAAGATCAGGAAATTAAGCCTTGATGAGGGAGATGCTCTGACCATTGATGAGAATGCCAACCTTGTCAGGATCATGACCATGCATAAGAGCAAGGGTCTGGAATTTCCGATCTGTATCGTGGCGGGAATGAGCAAGAAGTTCAACACGATGGATTCCAAAGCCAAGAGCGTATATCATATCAGATATGGTATGGGTATTGATTATGTTGATCCCGTACACAGGGCGAAATACAGTGATCTGAGGAGGAAGTTCATCGCAGATGTCATCAGAGATGATAATCTTGCGGAAGAGATAAGAGTACTCTATGTGGCCTTCACAAGGGCTAAAGAGAAACTTATAATCACAGGTGTTATTAATGATGAGGCTGTTCTTGAGAAATACGCGGATTGCCTGCAAAATAAGCCTTCCGGCGAGGGCGGAGGTATGATGGTGCCTGTTACTATCCTCAGGTCATCCGAGTCTTTCCTGCAGATGCTGTTACAGACAAGAGGAAATAATGACTGGAACGGTCAAATAGAACTTAAGGTACAGACCGTCGAGGAAGAGACTGCGAAGGAAGCTGTCGAAGTTCTGACTGCTGCGGAACGAAAAGAGAGCCTTATTGAAGCTATAGGAGCACAGTCCGGAGAGAATGAGAAACTGCGCGAGAGGTTGTCGTTCTCTTATCCTCATAAGGAGCTTGAAGGACTCTTTGTTAAGACTACGGTATCCGAACTTAAGATGGCTGCCATTCATACAGGAATGGATGAAGGCGTCGTCACTGACGTTCCGGACGATTTCTTCAAAGCGGAAGATAAGGATGCCGATGTGTATGTCCCCTCTTTTGCGATAGATAAGACTGAGGTCAAGGGCACAGCAAGAGGTACGGCTTACCACAGGGTTCTGGAGCTGATGGATTATACCAGGCCGATTGATACCTTCGAAGCACAGATGGAGACCTTAATTAATGAAGGAATTCTTGCACGGGATGACTATGAGCTCGTGGATCTGTGTAAGATCAGGACTTTCCTTGAGAGCGATCTGTGCAGGCGGATGTCAGATGCCGCAGTCGCGGGCAATCTCTACAAGGAACAGCCATTTGTGCTTGGGATCGATGCGCGTAGACTGCGAACCGAATATCCGGAGGGCGAGAATGTCCTGATACAGGGAATCGTGGACGTCTTCTTCATAGAAGACGGTGAGATCGTTCTGCTCGATTACAAAACCGATAATGTATCCAATGAGAAAAGTCTTGTCGACAGATATGCCACTCAGTTAAAATATTATAATGAAGCAGTCAGCAGGATCACGGGGCTTAAGGTCAGGGACAATCTGATCTGGTCGTTTAAGTTCGGATGCGTTGTGGACTGCGGTAAGGGAGATATGATTTGAGATCGTTTGAATGGTTACATCCATTGGGAAAAAGAGTGGCGACTGAGCTTCCATCCGAAGACAGGAGCATAGTGAAGGCCATTAAAGTCCTGTCCCCGGTGCTGATATATTATCTGATCAATACGATCATTGTAGATATATTCAGGAGTATAGCCGGAGAGCTTATAAGGAGAGGGGGAAGTGCCTCAACCTTCATTGGGGAACATTCGGAGACGATAGCTGCCTGTATCAGTATGATGGGAATGGTGATAGCCGCATTGTGCCTTATTCCTGTGGCTAAGTCGGAGTATCCTGTGGTATTACCGAATAAGGGTGAGGGATCAAGGATGCTTAAGACGATACTCCTTGGTGTATCGCTTGCGATAACCGTTAATCTGTTGATGGCAGTTACAGGCTTAAGTTCAGGAAGTGAAGCTTATGATGAAGTGGCTTCTCATCAGTTGTCGCTGAATCCGGTACTTGGAATACTTATGTACGGTCTGATATCGCCGTTTGCCGAGGAACTGGTATTCAGAGTGATAGTCTATAACCGCTTAAGACGGATGTACGGACTGGTAATGGCGCTTGTGATCGCACCGTTGATCTTCGGCATATACCATATGAATTATGTACAGGCTATATACGGAACCGTAATGGGGCTCTTCCTATGCTGGATATATGAGCGTTACGGAAGTGCCCTGTATCCTTATCTTGTGCATGCCGCCGCCAATATATCGGTGTATGTGGTCATGTCGATCGATGCAATCAATAAGAAGATCGGAACAGCGGTCGGTTTGGGAATAACAATAGCTGTTTGTTTAATCATGATTATATTAATTGCAATAGAGAAGCCTGCCGGCAGCAGGGAAACAGGTGTCGCAAGACACCTATAGGAAGCACGTGGCTTTACTCGTGTGAGGCTTCACAGCCGGCAGATTCAGACTGTTTGCGGGAGTATAGTCTAAGCTTGCGAAATAATAGGGTAATAGTAGAAGAACGATATACAGGAGGGACTGGTTTTAATGAAGGAGAAATTGTACAACATTCCGATCAATGATGCGCTGAATGAGGGTGGCGAATGCCCCTTCTGCAATATTGAGAGGAAGATAGAACAGGATATGATGGATTTTGTACTCGGATCGGGTTCATCATATATGGAGAGTGATGTAAGAGAGCAGACCGATAAGGCAGGCTTTTGCCGTATGCATTTCAAGAAGATGTTCGATTACGGCAACTCTCTTGGGAATGCATGGATACTTAAGACTCATATGATGCGTAAGTGCGAGGGACTGAAGGATGCCATGAATAAGTATAAGGCTACCCAGAACGGACACTTTGCCATGCTTAAGAAGAGTAATGTCAAGGGAGCTAACAGTATAAGTGAGTGGGTATATGCTTCGGATAATACATGTTATATATGTAACGCTTTCAAGGATCATTATGACAGATATATGAAGACATTCTTCGAAATGTATACCAAGGATAAGGAATTTGCCGGTAAGGTCAATGCGAGCAAGGGGTTCTGCCTGCCGCATTTTGCGGATATCATGGATTATGCATCCAATAACCTCAGCGAGAAGGTTCAGAATGAGTTCGCAGCTACTTTCTTCCCTGTAATGGAAGGTAGTATGGACAGACTCTTCGAGGATGTGAGCTGGTTCATTGAGATGAAGGACTATCGCAATGCCAATGCGGACTGGAAGAACAGTAAGGATGCAATACAGAATTGTATGCAGAAGCTAAAGGGCGGATTCCCCGCCGATCCTGTATATAAGGCGAGAAGATGAATCCGGTGACAATGCATTTGCCCTGACCCCTCAGCAGTGGTTAAACGCGACCGTTGCTATAAGGCTGTAGGTTTTGAAGAAACTGACGAAACACTTTATTTTGAATGTATGGGTGAGCAGTGGAAATGTATTGAAATGGAAATGGGAAAGAGTTAACCTGTAGAAAGATAAGTAATTTACATAGACCAGTACCTTGGGGGCACCCAGCGATAGTACTGGTCTATTTTTTTGCTTTATCTTGCGTACTGTCGGTGAAAATAAAAATTAATATCTTGCGTACTATGGCATATAATTGGTAAAATTATCTAGCGTACTGTAAGGAGGCACTTATTATTAATGCCATTTTAATCCTTATTAGAAAAGCAAGGAAGGGAAACAGAGCATCGGAAAACGAGATTATTAAAATCCCGGTGCTTAGTTAGAAATGGGAAGGAATTGAAATGAATTATCAGGGAACAAAACAGTTGGAAACAGATATACGGACATTAAGGAGTTTAAACAATGCCTATTTTACCAGATGATCTTCAGAAAAAACAGCGAATAGTATATCAATACTTGATCGGTTGTGGAGTTTTTAAAGAAGGAACTCCTGATTATGTATTAGAGTATGATAAAGAAATTCAGGACTTTTATGATAAGGAAATGGATGGAGTAATGTAGTATTAAAGAACAATCAATCGGTATCTTTATGGAAAGGGCAGTGCGGATCGTACTGGCCAAAGTCACCGGTCTCATCTACAAAGCGGCTAACTATTTTGGGTTCGCTCATAAAAAGCTTGCGTATCTTCTGTATTACCTTCATAAAAAAATGACGCCGGTTCCCAGCGCCTGTCGGTGGACCCGGACCTTTCGGTCAGCCCAAATCAGTTTCCTAATGTGCCCTTACTATGAGGCATTTCAGGCTTTTTGTCAAGTAATTACAACTAGGTGTCAACTGTAAAAGTCACTGTAAAATGTCATTCAGAATCATGAGATTGAGGTCTTGGGTTCCCTCCTTGGGGCCCCAGGGAAAAGTGACGCCGGAAACATACTTTTTATCAGTATTTTTGATCAGGGTTTACCCAAAAATCCCCATACTCATATCTATAAAACCATGTAAAACTGTTCCGCCATAAATGTTTCCAAATCTTCCGTAGAACCAACTGAACACATAGTGCCACATTAGCTGAATTGGCGCACCTGCAATAAAAAGCGGAAAGTAGTCTGTAATCCCCATACCTCTTGCTGCCATTTGATATGGATAGTGCATCAGCACAAACATTATTCCGCCGACCAATAAAGTTAACCATTCTTTCTTAAACAACGGAAACAATCTTGGCTGAATAAATCCTCTAAATGACAATTCTTCTTCAAACGCAATTATTACAAAGTAATAGAATACATTATATAAGATTGTTCTAACCGGAAGAAAACTTGCTCCCGCTGCTATCCCCGGAAGTATCGTGTAACCAAGAATGAAAATGATTCCCATGATAAATCCGGTGACTATACCGGGAATTATTCCGCGTACACAAATTCCTACATCGGAATGTCTCGCTCTCGCTATCAATAGCACAACAGCGATGTTAACAATCGCCATCACTATCCCCAAATATTTACCTGTATAAAAATGAATTTTTCCTGTAGCATAAAGGAGGAGCATGTTAAAAGCATAGAAAGCAAGAGCTATATATGAATCCTTTTTTGTATAGCTTTGCAAGTTGTTACGATACCCCCGGTCTGTCCTAAAGGCTTTTTTAATAGTACCATCATTATTCATGTCCAATGCCTCCATATAATCCTACATTGTCTGCATTAATTCCTATCTTGTCAAGTATCAGTTGAATGATCCTCCAAATTTGGAGGGGCGTATTTGTAATGTTCTACACACTGCACGGGTAAATCTGAGCTATAATACACAGGAAGAGATAAACTAATAATACATGGTGAAGGAGGATGCCAAGGGTGAATCGGAGAAAGGGTATCAAAGTAGCTATCTTTTTGGGTATTTTAATGGTTCCGGTGATATTATTTTTTGGGTATTATAGATTTATTCCAATTAAATATATAGGATATGTTGTTGAGAATCGCTCAGTTTCTACGCCAGGTTTCTATGCAACTTTGACTGTTCAAACAACAAAAGAACATCTTGAAAAAGCTATTCTAGAAGATGTTATTGGTGAAACGGAGAATATAAAAGGAAAGTTAGAAAAAATGCAAAATAATCAAAGAATAGTGGTGTCATGGGGTAAACCAATACGTTTTTTCTACTACTTTGGTAACGAATCTAATCCTATAGTTCATGTAAAATATAAAGGGGAAAAATAGATAATAAAGTCTATTTTTATACAATCAGTTATGATGGACCCATTATAGATTATGTAAATTATTAATCGTATATTATTTATAGATAGAGATGTCGGGAGTGTCGACATCTCTATTTAGGTAAGCGCAAAGTTTTGGGGGAGTGTGGATGAAAATCCGAGGACTTCCCGGACCTTCACTCATCTTTATTGACACAGCACTTCTAAACTACAGTAAACGTCAAACCATGCGTCTGACGTTTACGAGGCGGAAATGATGCAGCGGTGGGATTTCCATAGTTGAATGCCCCTCCAAATTTGCAGGGTCGTATCTGCGGAAAACGAGATTATTGAAATCCCGGTGCTTATTTAGAAAGCAATAAGGGAAACAGAGCATCGGAAAACGAGATTATTAGAATCCCGGTGCCTATTTAGAAAGCAAGAAGAGAAACATAGCATCGGAAAACGAGATTATTAGAATCCCGGTGCCTATTTAGAAAGCAAGAAGAGAAACATAGCATCGGAAAACGAGATTATTGAAATCCCGGTGCTTATTTAGG
Organism: Lachnospiraceae bacterium; assembly: GCA_024684085.1. Taxonomy (GTDB): domain Bacteria; phylum Bacillota; class Clostridia; order Lachnospirales; family Lachnospiraceae; genus Colinaster. The sequence goes on from JAIKXM010000021.1 coordinate 64,995, forward strand.
AAGCAAGAAGGGAAAAAGAACATCGGAAAACGAGATTATTAGAATCCCGGTGCCTATTTAGAAAGCAAGAAAGGAAACAGAGCATCGGAAAACGCGATTATTGAAATCCCGGTGCTTATTTAGAAAGCAAGAAGGGAAACAGAGCATCGGAAAACGAGATTATTAGAATCCCGGTGCCTATTTAGAAAGCAAGAAGAGAAACATAGCATCGGAAAACGAGATTATTATAATCCCGGTGCCTATTAAGAAAGCAAGAAGGGAAAAAGAGCATCGGAAAACGCGATTACTGAAATCCCGGTGCTTATTTAGAAAGCAATAAGGGAAACAGAGCACCGGAAAACGCGATTATTAAAATCCCGGTGCCTATTTAGAAAGCAAGAAGAGAAACATAGCATCGGAAAACGAGATTATTAAAATCCCGGTGCTTATTAGGGAAGCAAGAAGGGAAAAAGGGCATCGGAAAACGAGATTATCAAAATTCCGGTGCTTATTTAGAAAGCAAGAAGAGAAAAAGAGCATCGGAAAACGCGATTATTGAAATCCCGGTGTTTATTTAGAAAGCAAGAAGGGAAAAAGGGCATCGGAAAACGAGATTATCAAAATTCCGGTGCTTAGTTGAATGACCCTCCATATTTGGAGGGTCGTATTTGTATTATATCTTGTACCTTAAGAGACTATTGATAACAATGGTATGGCTACACCATGTCCAATTTATTTCGCCTTAAGGAATCTGGCTTCATACCCCTTCATCCTGAACGGCTGGGCGCCGGAGACGATATCACCACTGACCAGATCAGTCAGTTCTGCGGTTCCGAAGTCGGCATATGCATCAAAGTCATTCTCATCGGCATTGATCAGGACGAAGACTCTTTCATCATCAACACGCCTTTCGAATATGCACTGGCGGTTGGTGAGCAGTACCGATCTGAAGCCGCCGTAGTTAAGTGCGCGCTCCGTATGTCTTAACTTCATGAAGGAAGCGACCGTCTCTGACAGTTCGTTGGATACGGGGTTATCAATGGCGGGGCGAAGAGCCGGATCGCCATCTTTTTTATCACCGGTTATGCCCCATTCACTGCCGTAGTAGATGCATGGGATGCCCGGCATACCTGCGAGCATGGCGTATATCAATGGAAGATGACGGCTGTTATTTAATGTGCTCGCGATCCTTGATACGTCGTGATTGTCTACAAAAGAGAGGAGATGACGTCCGGTGTACAGACACCAGGGATCGGAGCCGAACTCGCGGATCAGCGAGTGGTTGATCTCGAACATATTCATGCTGTTGAAGCTGGAATGAAGCCCCTTGTATGCCTCGTAGTTGGTAACAGAGTGGAGCATATCGGGGGCCAGAAGGCGGTTATAATCTCCGTGGATCATCTCGCCCAAGAGGAAGAAGTCCTCCTTCTTGCTGTCGCAGTGGCCCCGAAGCCGTCTCATGAAGTTCTCATTCAGCATATAGGCCACATCCAGACGGATTCCGTCGATATCGAAGTAGTCTATCCAGTAGCTGACGCTCTCAAGCAGGTAGTCGACTACCTCAGGGTTGTTGAGGTTCAGTTTAACGAGATCGTAATTGCCCTCCCAGCCTTCGTACCAGAAACCGTCGTTGTAATTGCTGTTGCCGTCGAAGCTTATGTGGAACCAGCCGGCATAGCGGGAGCCTGAGCGATTGGCACATACGTCCTGAAATGCGAAGAATCCTCTGCCGACATGATTGAAGACACCGTCGATCACGACTCTTATGCCGTTATCATGAAGGGACTGCACCAGAGTTCTGAAGTCCTCGTTGGTGCCGAGACGCTTGTCGATAAGCCTGTAATCCCGGGTGTTGTAGCCATGTGTATCCGACTCGAAGATGGGAGACAGGTAGATGGCATTGACATTGAGGCTCTTAAGGTGCGGTATCCAGTCGCGTATCTTAAGGATATTCTCGGCCTGAACGCCGTTGTTCTCAAAGGGTGCGCTGCAAAAGCCCAAAGGATAGATCTGATAGAAAACCGATTCGTATGCCCACATAATATATCCCTCCTGTATTTGAAACAGCTTTTACCTCTCAAAGCCCGTCCCAGAAATTTTTAGCAAGATTTCTTATATTTTCTTCGTTCGTAAGCGCGACGCTGTTCCATTCGCGCGGAAACAAATCCCTGTATTCCGAATATTTGAAACGATAATCGAGCAAGGCGATGATTCCCGTATCTTCATGGGTTCTGACGACTCGCCCCGCAGCCTGTAAGACTTTGTTGAATCCCGGATAAGTATAGGCGTATTTGCGCCCGTTGTATCCCATCCGGTCGAAATAATCCTTGATCAGCTCATTTTCCTTGCAGTAGAGCGGAAGCCCCGTACCTATTATTATCGCGCCGATCAGATCCTCGCCCTTAAGGTCGATCCCCTCGCTGAATATCCCGCCCAAAACGCAGAAACCGACGAGAGAGGTCTCGCTTTCGGATGAGAATTCATTCAGGAACTCCTCACGCTCGGCCTCGTTCATGTGCTCATCCTGTATCAGCCTGCGGATGCCGGGATCTTCGCTCACCAGAATGTCGTATTCCTCGGCTACTTTTCTCATGAAGATGTGAGAAGGCGCGAAGACCATATAATTGCCCGTGTGGGAGCTTACTATATTGTGTATATATCTGGCGGCGCGGGCGTAGGTTGTGGCTCCGCGCTCCGTGTACCTGCTCGTGACATCCTCCGCGACCGTAAGCAGGCGCCTTGACGGATCGAAGGTCGACTCCGCATAGACTTCATAGTCCTTATCATCGGCTCCGAGCAGCTGCCTGTAATAATCTATGGGAAGCAGTGTCGCGGAAAAAAGAATGCTACTGACACCTTTCTCCATACAAGCTTTCAGATTGGAAGCCGGATTAACATTGAAGAGCCTGATCGCAAAGTCCCCATTGTCGAGGATATAGCAATAAGTTATATAATTATCGTCTACCAGATCGTAGATCAGCAGAAAATGTGAGATCTCAAAGAAGAAATCAAGCACCTCGTCCCTCACAGGCGACGCTTCGTGATTCTCGAGATAGAAGGAGATCTGGCTGTATAGCCTCTCCAGATATATGATGAAGTTACTGATATCCTCGAGCACCGTAAGCTCCTCGCAAGATCGCTTCATGGCAAGAAGCTCGTGATTGCACTTCTCAAGCCGCTTATACATGACCGGATCATATACCTTGACCGTCTTCTTGAGCGCAAGGAAGTCTTCCTTGATCAGGGTGGCGGAGAACATATTCCGCCCTCTGTCGACCAGATTGTGCGCCTCGTCGATCAGGAAGATGCTGTCTTTCACCCCGCCCTCCACGAAGAAACGTTTAAGCCTCACGTGTGGATCGAAGAGATAGTTGTAGTCACATATCACCCCGTCGCAGAACAGCGAGACATCGAGTGAGAGTTCGAACGGACAGACTTTGTAGTCGGCGGCATATTTTTCAATGACCTGTCTTGAATAGATCTGCTCGCCGGTCAGAAGCGTAAACAGCGCCTCGTTGATCCTGTCGTAGTGCCCCTTGGCGTACGGACACGCCTCCGGATTGCACTCCCTCTCCTCGAGAAAGCATATCTTGTCCTTGGCCGTCAGCACCACGCTCTTGAAGTCAAGCCCCTTATCCCGCATCAGATTCAGCGTATTCTCGGCGACCGTCCGCGTAATGGTCTTGGCTGTCAGGTAAAAGAACCGGTTGGCCTTCTGTTCCCCTATCGCTTTCACCGTTGGAAAAACAGTGGCGATTGTCTTACCGACCCCCGTTGGTGCTTCGAGAAAGAGCTTACGACCATGGCAGATCGTGTGATATACGTGAGTCACCAGTTCTTTTTGACCTTTTCGGTATTCGTAAGGGAAGTCAAGAGACTTGATGGAAGTATCACGTGTGACCTTCCAGTCTTCCTGCATTCGTATCCAGCGGGCGTATTCCTCCATAAGACCGCTGAACCACTCGCTTAAGTCGCCGTAATCGCAGATCTCATCGAAGTATCGGATATCCTCGGTCTCGAGATTGCAATATGTGATCCTGACACCGATACAGTCCAGATCGGATTCGGCTGCGTATATATAGGCATAGCACTTGGCCTGAGCCAGGTGAACGTTGTCGGGTTTATCAATGAACTGCACCTTGCGGTAAGTGCCCTTGATCTCATCTATGGTAAAGGGCGGGAGCGCAAGTGCAGGATCGGCCTCGGTATTATCGATGATACCGTCTGCACGACCATCGAGAATAATGCGGATATCGTGTTGCGCCGAATCATAGGTGGTCTCTAAAGTGACCTCACTTCTGTATTCCGGGCCTTGCATGCTCTGGATCTTGCGATGTATCCGTGCGCCTTCCTGCATGGAGTTCTCGGTATTATGCTGTTGTCTGTTATCTATATCGCCTTCCCTCAGGATAAATTCGACGAGGGAACGGACGCTTGTGGACGCTGTGATCATAAAGTAATTATACCACATGATATCTTCAAGTTGCGCATTGCGGGCAAAGGTTATATAATGTCTACAGATTCTTGAGGAAGATGTCCGCATCATGTTTTTAGGGTTGAGATGATCCGTATCAGAGTTTTGGGATTGAAATATCTGATCCTCATGATCGGATTCAAGGATGATCTGATTGCAGAGTTAGTATATCGGTAGTACATGAGCTTCCCAAGCTTAGGGGGCGGGTTCGATTCCCGTACTCTGCTTTATATTTTGTAGGATGAAGATTCTTACGTCTGTGAGAATCTTCATTTGTTATGGAGAGAGAATGACAGCGGAAGTGGAAAAAGACATCAAAGTATCGGTTATTTGTGTAACCTACAACCACGAACTGTATATAAGGAAGGCACTCGATTCCATAGTTGCCCAGGTTACCGACTTCGATTTCGAAGTACTGATCGGGGAGGATTGTTCGACTGATGGGACGAGAGAGATCCTGAAGGAGTACGAAGCTAAGTATCCTGATATTTTCCGGATGTATTACAGGGATGTTAATCTCGGGGCGACTCGGAATGAGTATGAGCTCATGATGGATGCCAGGGGCAGGTATATAGCGGCGCTTGAGCTTGATGATCTGTGGCTCGACGATCATAAGCTTCAGAAGCAGTATGATTTCCTTGAGGCTCATGATGAGTATATCGGAGTGTCCCATGATTTTGCGATCATAGATAAAGATGATAATGTGATCGACAATGATGATAACAAGAAAATTAAACCATACTTTAACAAATCATTCACACTTGAGGATTTCCTGAGAGACGGATTCGTGTTCCAGACGGGAACGCATTTCTATAGGAATATCTACAGCGACGGCGGAGATTACAGTATTATCTACAAGGCCGACAGGCTGATACGAGATAAGACGATATTGTCGCTGTTGCTTAACAGAGGGGATTTCTATATTCTGCCGGATACGATGAGCGCTTATCGCAGGTTCTTCGATGAGAATGCAACGAACGGCAGGAATCTCACCAACGCCAATATGGAACTGGATCTGTTCACTAAGGCCAACCATGTATATATGCTGAATGAGTACTTTGATGGAGCCATTGACTATTCCGGACAATGGTCGGACATCATATGGGATTATGGCAAACGAGCCTTTAAAAGGGTTCCCGGATTCAGACTCGGGCGTTTTTGCAAGATGTATCGTAATGCGGACGGGCGGACAAAGAAGCTTGTGCGCAGAATGATCAGAGAATCCTTCAGTAGGAGATTGTGATGAACCTTCAGATAATTAAGAAACTAAATTCAATACTGGATAGCAGGCAGAAGGTAAGGATCGTGGGGCTGATGTTCATGATCCTGATCGGCGGACTTCTTGAGACTGCCGGAGTGTCACTCGTATTGCCTCTGATATCGGCGATCCTCGACGAGGAGAGCTTCGCGGCCAATGAATATGTGATCAGGGCCATGGATATAATGGGCATCACGGATGTCAGAAACATCATTTACATTCTGCTGTTCGCGCTCGCATCCATGTTCGTGATCAAGAATGCGTATCTTACGCTGCTTACCTTCGTTCAGTCGCGATTCGTCAACCGCAACAGGAGCAGGTACACCACCAACCTTCTGGCGCAGTTTCTGAACAGACCCTACGAATACTACCTCTACGCCGAGACTTCGGTCATCGTCAGAACCGTGTACGGCGACATGGACAACGTGTTCAACCTCCTGCTTCAGTGCATGAACCTCGCAGCTGAGCTCGTAGTCAGCGTCTGCCTCGGGATCTTCCTCTTAGTGATCGATTTCAAGATGATGGTCGTGATCGTCGGGCTCCTGGGAATCGTCACTCTGATCATCATGAAGGTCATCAAGCCAAGGCTTTCACACGTGGGCGATGCGTCCAGAGATGCGCAGGCAGGCCTCTATAAGTGGATTCTCCAGCCCGTTACAGGCATCAAAGACGTGAAAGTCCTCCATAAGGAGAGCTTCTGCACGGACATGTACAGGGAGAAAGCAACAGAATACGCCAATTATCAGGTCAGCAACAACGTGCTCACCAACCTCCCTCGTTTCCTTATTGAGACGATCACTATCGTGGGCGTTCTCGCCTACATCGGCATCTCGATGGCTGCAGGAACCGACATGAGCACCCTGCTTCCGCTGATCTCGGCTTTTGCGCTCGCGGCCATGCGACTCCTTCCGAGCGTTAACCGCGTGAACACCTACATGGCCAATATCGCTTACTTTGAGCCCGCGCTCAATTATATATATGAGAATGTCGACACTGCGTCGATCCGCGACATGAACGAATTTGGGGAGCTTAAGTCCGACAGAAAGTCCGCTTCAAAGCCTTCTGTGGATAAAATGCTTAGCACAAATGAGACCGATACTTTGGCTTACGCAGAAGCCCCGGCTTGCAACAAGGCCAATGCTCCGACCAAAAACGATACTCCGGCTCCAAATAAAGACAACACTCGTGCAAAAAATCCCGCACTGACTCTTAATAAGGAGATCAGGCTCGACAATATATCTTTTGCGTATCCCAATACCGACAGGGATATCTTCGATAATGCGGATATGCTGATACCCATAGGCAAGTCGATCGGTGTGATCGGCCCTTCCGGTTCCGGCAAGACTACCATTATCGATATTCTGTTGGGACTTCTCAAAGTCCGCGAAGGCAAGATCACCTGTGACGGAACCGATATTCATGAGAATTACAGCGAATGGCTCTCGCATGTGGGCTACATCCCCCAGACCATCTATATGCTGGATGCGAGCATAAGAGAGAATATAGCATTCGGTATCCCGGCTGACGAGATCGATGATGAGAGAGTATGGGAAGTGCTTGAACAGGCGCAAATGAAGGAATTTGTTCAGGATCAGCCTGACGGACTTGACAGTGCCATAGGCGAAAGAGGTGTCAGGATATCGGGTGGCCAGCGCCAGAGACTGGGAATTGCAAGAGCGCTGTATCATGATCCTGAGTTGCTTATCTTCGATGAAGCTACTTCTGCACTGGACAATGATACTGAGAGCGCAATTATGGAAGCGGTTGATGCTCTCCATGGTAAAAAAACACTTGTTATTATTGCCCACAGGCTTAAGACTATCGAGAATTGCGACATAATCTATGAAGTTAAGGACGGTAAGATCAGGCAGACCGAGAAGCCTGCCGAGAAGCCGGCCAAATAAATATCTCCCTTTTTACATTTGTGTTGCTCATGATAGAATAATTCAAATCGAGGTTTGTGCATCAATTCCTGCGCTTTTTGGTTTTTTCGATGCTTAGACCATCAATGCTTTTTTGTTCTGGGCATCGGAATTACAAAAATTGCAAAAATCGATGCCTAAAACTATCAAAATCCGAAGTTCTGGGCATCGGAATTACAAAAATTGCAAAAATCGATGCCTAAAACTATCAAAATCCGACGTTCTGGGCATCGGAATTACAAAAAATGCAAAAGTCGATGCCTAAAACTATCATAATCCGATGTTCTGAGCATCGGAATTACAAAAATTGCAAAGATCGATGTTTATGGAGCTGAGTACATCTTCTTGACCTGGCGGTCAAGAAACATCCCTCGATCTAAAGAGCTCGGTCAATTCCAGTTTGTCAAGTAGAAACACTTTTGTAAAAAGGGAGATAAATATTGACTTATACTGATTATAATGTTATCTTGTACTAAGTGGTGGCAAAGGAGCCGAGGGATCGAGGATTCTTCGGCTCTTTTTGGCTTTTTGCCGTCATATCTGACAGAAAATGCGGTTATAAACCGCGGATAGGAGTGAATATGGGACGTATCATTATTCCTGAGGATTATACTTCAGCTTTGGATCTGTATGATACTCAGATTGGAATTAAGACAGTTAAGGACTGCTTCCAGAATCTTCTGGCTGAGCGAATGAATCTTTTGCGTGTTTCCGCACCGCTTTTTGTTAAGCCTGAATCAGGCCTTAATGATAATCTTAACGGAGTGGAGCGTCCGGTTACCTTCGGCATTAAGGAATTGGGTGACAAAGAAGCTGAGATCGTTCATTCCCTTGCAAAATGGAAGAGATTCGCTCTTAAGAAGTATGGCTTCAGTGAGGGTGAAGGCCTCTACACCGATATGAGTGCCATCAGAAGAGACGAGGATACCGACAATATCCATTCGATCTACGTGGATCAGTGGGACTGGGAGAAGATCATCGCCAAGGAAGACCGTAACGAGGAGACACTTAAGAGCGTTGTTAAGGAGATATACAAGGTTCTCCGCAACACCGAGAAGTTCATGGCGATCGAATATGATTATATAGAAGAGATCCTTCCGCCGGATATATTCTTCATCACAACTCAGGAGCTTGAAGATATGTATCCCGACAAGACAGCGAAGGAGAGAGAATACATCATCGCCAAGGAGAAAGGCGCTGTCTGTCTGATGAAGATCGGCGACCTCTTAAAGAGCGGCGAGAAGCATGACGGCCGTGCTCCCGACTACGATGACTGGGCACTTAATGCGGATATCGTTGTATACTATCCCGTCCTTGATATCGCACTTGAGCTCTCGAGCATGGGTATCAGAGTTGACGAGGATTCGCTGGTAAGCCAGCTTAAGAAGGCAGGCTGCGAGGAAAGAGCCGAGCTTCCTTTTCAGAAGGCGATCATTAACAAAGAGCTTCCTTATACAATAGGAGGCGGTATCGGCCAGTCAAGGATCTGTATGTTCTTCTTAAGAAAGGCCCACATCGGTGAGGTTCAGTGTTCGATCTGGCCCGACAATGTAGTCAAGGCCTGCGCCGACAAGGGTATCAAACTTCTGTAGGATGACCAACCTCTGAATTGTACATTTTTACAATTCAGAGGTTTTTTATCCTCGAAAAAATGCGGGCAATTGAGCGAAATGTATTAATAACCACCAATTCAGAACGGGCTCGTTTGTGCAAAATGACGTAATTATGAATAAATTATGAACAAAATCTTTAGAAATTCATAAATCGTTCAAAATTAGGTCAAAATCTATTTACATTTCAAAATGACTGATGTATACTCCAAATTGTCGAAGGGAACTTCGATATGAAAAAATTGTCAAAGAACGGTAGATCGAATCGGATCGATCACCAAAGAGGAGGAAAAAATTATGAAGAAGTTTGCATTAGCTTTAGCAACAGTTATGGTAGCAGGTTCTATGTTAGTAGCATGTGGTAGTGAGGCAGATGTTGAGGCTACTACAGAGGCAGTAGTTGTTGAAGAGACAACAGTTGAAGATGCAGTTGTTGAGGAGACAGTTGCAGAAGAGACAGTTGCTGAGGAGACAGTTGCTGAGGAGACAGTTGCTGAGGAGACAACAGTTGAGGAGACAACAGTTGAGGAGACAGCTGAGGAGACAACAGCTGAGGAGACAACAGTTGAGGAGACAACAGAGGCTGACGCTGAATAATTCAGTTGCGATCCAAACAGAAATTTCAAGAGGCTGTGCTCGTTAGGGCACGGCCTCTTTTTCGTAATAGGAAATTGCTTCCTATTACGAAAAAAACGATCCGCTAAGGATGCGCACCCGGCGTGAAAGGCAGGAGATGCCAAGTCATACGCACCCGGCGTGAAAGGCAGGAGATGCCAAGTCATACGCACCCGCGTGAAAGGCAGGAGATGCCAAGTCATACGCACTCGCGCGAAAGGCAGGAGATGCCAAGTTATACGCACCCGGCGTGAAAGGCGGATGATGGCAAGGTATTCGCACTTGGCGCGGGAATGTCGCAAGCAAAATTCTTTCTTATTATCCAACGCCCCAAAAAGCGCGCAAATACAGCAAAAGCGAATTGACAAAAGTTAACATAAATAATATTATTTTTTTATAGATGATTAAATAGGAGAAATGTGGATACCTGTATCAAGAAGGCATCCCTGACAGAAGAAATGAGTAAAGAATTGGCTAAAACTTATGATCCTAAGTCCATAGAGGATCGTATTTATAAAAACTGGATGGACAAGAAATATTTTCATGCTGAGGTTGACAGAAGTAAGAAGCCTTTCACCATCGTGATGCCGCCTCCGAATATCACAGGTCAGCTTCACATGGGTCATGCTCTTGACAATACAATGCAGGATATCCTTATAAGATATAAGAGAATGCAGGGATTTGAAGCTCTCTGGCTTCCCGGAACAGATCACGCTTCCATTGCTACAGAGGCCAAGATCGTTGAGAAGATGAGCGAAGAGGGCGTTACCAAGGATGATATCGGACGTGACGGCTTCCTTGAGAGAGCCTGGGAGTGGAAGAGACAGTACGGCGGACGTATCGTAAGCCAGCTTAAGAAGATCGGTTCTTCCTGCGATTGGGACAGAGAGAGATTCACAATGGACGAAGGCTGTAACGATGCTGTTAAGGAAGTCTTCGTTAACATGTACAACAAGGGCTGGATATACAAGGGCGAGAGGATCATCAACTGGTGCCCTCACTGCCTTACATCCATTTCCGATGCAGAGGTTGAGTACGAAGATCAGGCCGGCAAGTTCTGGCATCTGAGATACAAGCTTGCGGATGGCAGCGGATCGGTTGAACTTGCTACCACAAGACCTGAGACACTGCTCGGTGATACAGCTATCGCCGTTAACCCTAATGATGACAGATATAAGAGCATAATCGGCAAGACCGTTATCCTTCCCATTGTCGGAAGAGAGATCCCGGTAGTTGCTGATGATTATGTAGGAATAGACTTTGGTACGGGTGTTGTTAAGATCACTCCCGCACACGACCCTAACGACTTCGAGGTTGGACTCAGACACAACCTTCCCATCATCAATGTAATGACCGATGATGCCAGGATCACTGAGGATTACCCCAAGTACGCCGGAATGGACAGATACGAGGCAAGAGCCCAGATCGTTAAGGATCTCGAGGCTGAGGGCGCACTTGTTAAGATCGAGGATCATGACCACAATGTAGGAACATGCTACAGATGTCATACAACGATCGAGCCCAGAGTATCCAAGCAGTGGTTCGTTAAGATGGAAGAGCTTGCTAAGCCGGCTATCGAAGCAGTTAAAAAGGGTGACACCAAGTTTGTTCCGGGCTATTTTGACAAGACTTATTTCCATTGGTTGGAAAACATCCGCGACTGGTGTATCTCAAGACAGTTATGGTGGGGACACCAGATACCGGCCTTCTATTGCGACGATTGCGGTGAGATGACAGTCACCAAGGACGATCACGCCGTATGTCCCAAGTGTGGCAAGGAGATGAGACAGGATCCAGACACACTTGATACATGGTTCTCATCGGCACTCTGGCCTTTCTCAACACTCGGATGGCCTAAGGCGACCGAAGAGATGGATTATTTCTATCCCACAAGCACACTTGTTACCGGATATGACATCATTCCTTTCTGGGTAATGCGAATGATGTTCTCGGGACTTGAGCATACAGGCAAGGTTCCTTTTGATACCGTTCTGATCCACGGTCTTGTAAGAGATTCGCAGGGACGCAAGATGAGCAAGTCGCTTGGCAACGGTATCGATCCTCTTGAAGTTATCGACAAATACGGCGCCGATGCCCTCAGATTCACGCTTATCACGGGTAACGCACCCGGTAATGACATGCGTTTCTACTGGGAGAGAGTTGAGGCGAGCAGGAATTTCGCCAATAAGGTGTGGAACGCTTCACGTTTCATCATGATGAACATGCCTGAGGAAGGCATCGATCTTAATGTTAAGCCCGCAGGTCTTACGGCTGCCGATAAGTGGATACTCTCCAAGGTTAATACTTTATCGCGCGATGTGACCGAGAATCTTGACAAGTACGAGCTCGGTATTGCGGCAGACAAGATTTATGAGTTCGTTTGGGATGAGTTCTGCGACTGGTATATCGAGATGGTTAAGCCCCGTCTCTATTCAACAGATGATACAGAGGGCAAAAAAGCGGCGCTTTACACTCTTAAGACAGTCCTTATATCTGCGCTCAAGCTCCTGCATCCATATATGCCGTTTATAACAGAAGAGATATTCTGCACGCTTCAGTCAGAGGAAGAGTCGATCATGATCTCTGACTGGCCTGAGTTTACTCCCGATAATGCTTATGTTAAGGAAGAGCAGGATATCGAGAGGATCAAGGAAGCAGTCAGAAGTATCAGAAATGTAAGAACTTCAATGAATGTTGCACCCAGCAAGAAGGCAACAGTCTATGTAGTCAGCGATAATGAGGCAGTAAGAGAGACATTCGAAAAGGGAAGCTTGTTCTTCGGTACTCTCGCTTATGCTTCTGAGGTCAGTGTTCAGTCGGATATGACAGGCATCCCCGAGGATGCGGTTTCCGTAGTTATACCTGAGGCCAATATCTATATGCCTTTTGCGGAACTTGTAGATATAGCCAAGGAAACAGAACGTCTCAAGAAGGAAGAAGAGAGACTTCAGGGAGAGATTAAGAGAGCATCCGGTATGTTATCCAATGAGAAGTTTATCTCAAAAGCTCCCGAAGCTAAGGTACAGGAAGAGAAGGCAAAACTTGCCAAGTATGAGCAGATGCTTGAAGAAGTACGCAAGCAGCTTGCTAAATTGTAATATAAAGTAATTTTTATTTGAGATTATGTGTAACGGATTAATGCTGTGATTACGGCGGAAAGTTAGGACCTTGTATGGCAGAACTTCAAAAGTTGTCAATTGAAGAACTTAAGAGACTGCGTGAAGAGATTAAGAGAGAGGCTTCAGCGGATAATGCTGCCACTGCGGGTCAGGACTCAGTAAGCGGAGAAGGCGAAGGGGCAGCTGAGGAGAAATCCTCGAAAGTCATCCGTGTGAATATTGCGGATGACAAGATGAGTGCCACCGTTACACTCTCTGTTCCCTCCGATGGCGAAAGATATACTGTTCCCGAGATAGTGGGAGCGCTCAGGAAGGAAAGAGTTGTTCTCGGCATTCAGACTACCAAGATCATGGATATGGTATCCGGAGAGATCTATGAAGAACCCGTTGAAGTGGCTGTCGGCCGTGAGGTAACACCGGGACAGGAAGGTTACTACGAGTTCGCGGTTGATCTGTCGGAACACAGAAAGCCTGAGATCAGAGAAGACGGCGGTGTTGATTATTCCGCCATGGGACGTCTGTCCAATATAGCAGAAGGCGAACTTATAGCTACTTATTATCCAGCGGTTCAGGGCGAAAAAGGTTACAATGTTAACGGAGCTGAGCTTCTCGCCAAGTATGCCAAGGAACAGCCTCAGTTAAGAGGCAAGCATATATCATACAATGAAGAGACAAGACAGTATTTCGCGACAGCATCCGGCAAGATTTCCTGCAATAATTTCAATGTAGAGATCCTTACGGTGCATGAAGTCAACGGCGATCTGGATATGACATCCGGCAATGTTGAGTTCTACGGCGATATAATCATTAACGGTAATGTAGAGTCGGGCGTTTTTATCAGAGCCGGACGTAATATAACCGTTAACGGAACGATTGCGGCTGCAAGGATACAGGCAGGCGGAGATATAGTCTTAGCCAAGGGTATTCAGGGCAATAATAAGGGTAAGATATCCGCCAGAGGTAATGTATTCGCAGAATTTATCGAGTATGCAACGGTTGAGGCAGGTAAGGATGTACAGGCCAATTCCATTATCGATTCTCAGGTCAGTGCCGTCGGTAAGGTAATGGTAAAGGGAAGCAAGGGAGTTGTCAGAGGCGGTTACGTTCACGGCCTTCAGGGTGTCAGCATCAGGTCGGTCGGTAACAGCAATGAACCCAAGACCATACTTCATTGCGGATTCACCGAGGATGATCATATGCGATTCATTCTTCTGAATAAGAAAGCCAATGAGATCAAGGATGAGATCGCCAAGGTTGTCGATGAGATGTCGGAACTTCTGAATGTAGCCAATGCCATGGGCGTTACGGCAGACCAGAAAGCCCGTATATATGAGCTTAATAAGATAAAAGGCGAGAAGTGTCAGGATCTTGACCGGAACAGTCAAGAGAAGAAACGCTTAAGTGAAAGAATGGCGCTTGGCTTTAATTCATGCATAGAGATAAGCAATGACATATTTACCAACACGGTCATTGCCATAGATCTTGTATCTATGAGGATACCGTCATATGAGGCACACTGCCGATATGTCAATAAGGACGGTGTCATAGAAAGACGAGCTTATCTTGGAGATTAGTATCAGGATGGAAAATAAAACAAGATTTAATAAATATGAAGATGCGGTGTCGTACATTTTGTCGATACCGCGTTTTTCGGGTAAGAGTACAATTGAAGAGACAAAGAGCTTCGGTGAATACCTTATGACACGCGTGTCAGAGGTGACAGGATCTATCAACATCCACATCGCGGGAACCAATGGCAAGGGGAGTGTCTGTGCTTATCTTACGGCACTTAACAGAAATCTTGCAAAAAGTGTCGGAACCTTCACGTCCCCTCATCTGAGCGATATCAGAGAGCGCATCTGTCTTAACGGAGAGATGATCTCTAAGGAAGAATTTCTTGGCGCAGCCAACTTTATTATCGAAGCATTGGAAGAGTATAAAGCCTCCGGGGAAGATATCTTGGATGTGTCAGACTCAGCAGATATCGCGCCTGCTACAGGGAATGCAACCGAGCTTCCGGCAGACTTCGCAGATCTCACGCGTACCGATCCTAATGTACGACCGGACTATCACCCCTCATTCTTCGAGTTCATGTTCTTCATGGCTCGCATATATTTCGCCAATAACAGGCCCGATGTGGTCATCTGGGAGACGGGACTCGGAGGCAGGCTCGATGCCACCAATACGCTTCCTGCGAAAGATGTGACCGTTATCACCGAGATCGGACTTGATCATATGGAGTACCTTGGAGACACCAAGGAGAAGATCGCTTCGGAGAAGGCTGGCATACTTATGGAAGGCATTCCGGTGGTCTATGCGAGGCGCGATGAAGGTACGGCTGAGGTGATCGAAAAACGCGCCCGGGAATTAAATTGTCCGATTTATCCGATAATTGCCCCAATTTTTGAACGGATTGAGGGAAGTGTGCGTCTATTCAATAAGGGGATTGCATTTTCATATGAATCTCGTTATTATAATAATGTTACGTTTGAGATAGGAACGCAGGCTGTGTATCAGGTTGAGAATGCCTGTGTGGCTCTGAAAGTCATGGAACTTATAAGTGACAGGAGTGAGCTTACACCCGGGATCATGCAGAAGGGACTGCTCGATATGAAGTGGCCCGGCAGGATGGAAGAAGTTGAGCCGGGGGTATATCTCGACGGAGCACATAATGTTGACGGAATAATATCTTTTGTTAAGAGCGTAGCCGGAGACGGTTGCAGAGGAAAGCGATTGCTGCTTTTTTCTGCGGTTATGGACAAGCAGGTGGAAGAGATGGCGCAGATCATCAATGACAGCGGCCTTTTTTCTATGGTTGCATCTGCTCATATCGATAACAGCAGGGGGCTCGCGGCAGAGTCTCTTAAGAAGATACTGAATATCTTTCCGGATCTCTTTATCGGCGACAGTATATATGAAGCTTACAGAGAATTGCTGGGGGCTAAGACCGATGAAGATATTCTGTATGTATGTGGTTCATTATACTTGATAGGTGAATTAAATGACGCTATCAGGAACGGAGTCGCTAATGATTAATTTTGAAGAAGAGCTTAAGAAGTTTCATCCTTCTCTTGAGATAGAGGATGCCGAGACGGCTATATATAATCAGAATCTTACCGATATGGCAGACTTGCTTGTAAGTCTTGTTAAGGAAGATAAGGAAGAGGAAAAAGAGAAAGAATAGCCATTTAGTAACGGAGAGCGAAGATGATCTGCTATAATTGCGGTGCTAATCTGACTCATAATGATTTTTGTACCAATTGTGGGGCGGATGTTGCCAGATATAAAAAAATAATAGGTTTATCCAACCTTTATTATAATGAAGGCCTTGAAAAAGCTGTTATCCGTGATCTGTCAGGGGCTATTGTTTGCTTAAGACAGTGCCTTAAGATGAACAAGAATCATGTTGATGCAAGGAATCTTCTCGGTCTTATCTATTTTGAAATGGGTGAATATGTTGCTGCCTTAAGTGAGTGGGTCATCAGTAAGAATCTTCGCCCGAATAAGAACATCGCCGATGATTACATCGGTATCATCCAGAATAATCCCGCCAGTCTCGATTCTATCGGACAGGCTGTTAAGAAATACAATCTTGCACTGAATTACTGCTATCAGGGAAGCCTTGATCTTGCAGTGATCCAGCTTAAGAAAGTCATCAATCTCAATCCCAGATTTGTGCAGGCACATCAGTTGCTGGCACTTCTGTTCATACAATCCGAACAGTGGGAAGATGCCAAGCGTGAGCTGATGGTATGTAAGAGGATTGATATCAACAACACCGTTACCTTAAGATACCTTAAGGAAGTACGTGCCGTTCTTGATATCGATGACAACAGCGGATTCGGTTTCAAGACCCGTAAGAAGGCCGCCGAGACCGTTACATATAAGTTGCATAATGAGACGATCATCGAACCTGTAGGTCGTAAGGACAATAAGACTCTTTCGACTCTTATTAATGTATTCATAGGTGTGGCTATCGGTATTGCGGTAGCTTATTTTATGATCCTTCCTGCAAGGATATCTTCGGTAAGAGGGTCTTTTGACGAGAGTCTCAAGGTGGCTAATGAACAGCTTGATGCCAAGACTGCTTCCATAGCAGAGCTTGAGCAGCAGCTTAAGACTGCGGATTCCAAGAATGAGAAGCTTTCTTCTCAGCTTGAATTATATATAGGTGAAGACGGCACTATGACAGCGATGGACAATCTTCTTAACGCTGTAAGTGTCTATATCAATGATCCTTCTGATGTGACGGAAGTTGCGCAGAGTCTGGACGAGATCCCTGTTGACGCTCTTGACCAGGCTTCAGAAGAGTTCCTGTCGGTATATCAGCTGTTGCTCTCTCGCGTAGGCGGAGAAGTAGCTCTTGAATATTATGAATCAGGCATGAAGTATTATCAGTCTGAGCAGTACGAGTCAGCTATAGGTGACTTAAGCAAGGCTTATTCTTATGACAATACCAATGCCGATGCACTCTATAATCTGGGTAATGCTTATCGTAAATACGGCGATGAGGTCAATGCTGTTGATACTTATCAGGCAGTTATTGATAATTTCCCGGGAACAGAGACCGCGACTCGGGCACAGCAGTATATTAATGAATTGAATGGCGAATAGCCTTCAGTTTTGATTCAAATAAAATGAGAACATGCATACAGTACATGTTCTCTTTTTTAAAAGAACATGGAGGAGAATTTATGGGAAAAAGAACAGATATCCACAAAGTGCTGATAATCGGATCAGGTCCTATTATCATCGGTCAGGCTTGCGAGTTTGACTATTCGGGAACTCAGGCTTGTAAAGCTCTGAGAAAGTTAGGTTATGAGATAGTATTGGTCAATTCCAATCCCGCTACCATCATGACAGATACCGAAACAGCAGATGTTACATACATTGAGCCTCTTAATGTAGATCGTCTTGAGCAGATCATCGCTAAGGAACGTCCCGATGCCCTGCTTCCCAATCTTGGCGGTCAGTCAGGTCTTAACCTCTGCGCAGAGCTTAATAAGGCAGGTATTCTTGAGAAATACAATGTGCAGGTAATCGGTGTACAGGTTGACGCCATCGAGAGAGGTGAGGACAGGATCGAGTTCAAGAACACAATGGACTCACTCGGAATCGGAATGGCCCGTTCGGATGTTGCCTATTCGGTAGAGCACGCACTTGAGATAGCCGATGAACTTGGATATCCCGTAGTACTTCGTCCCGCATATACAATGGGCGGAGCCGGCGGCGGACTCGTATATAATAAAGAAGAACTTAAGGTAGTATGTGAGAGAGGTCTTCAGGCTTCCCTTGTAGGTCAGGTACTCGTAGAAGAGTCAGTACTTGGCTGGGAAGAACTCGAGCTCGAGGTCGTAAGAGACTGTGAAGGCAATATGATCACGGTATGTTTCATCGAGAATATCGATCCCATTGGTGTTCATACAGGTGATTCATTCTGTTCAGCTCCCATGCTTACAATATCAGAAGACGTTCAGAAGGAACTTCAGCGTCAGGCTTATAAGATCGTTGACAAGGTACAGGTTATCGGCGGTACCAACGTACAGTTCGCTCATGATCCGAAAACAGGCCGAATCATAGTTATCGAGATCAATCCCCGTACTTCAAGATCATCTGCACTTGCATCCAAGGCAACAGGTTTCCCGATCGCTTTGGTATCGGCAATGCTTGCAACAGGTCTTACACTTAAGGATATCCCCTGCGGTAAGTACGGTACACTTGATAAGTATGTTCCGGACGGAGATTATGTAGTTATCAAGTTCGCCAGATGGGCATTCGAGAAGTTCAAGGGCGTTGAAGACAAGCTCGGAACTCAGATGCGCGCCGTTGGTGAAGTAATGAGTATCGGTAAGAACTACAAGGAAGCTTTCCAGAAGGCTATCAGAAGTCTTGAGACAGGTCGTTACGGCCTCGGTCATGCCAAGGATTTTGACACTCTCAGCAAGGACAAGCTTTTATCAATGCTTGTGAATCCTTCAAGTGAGAGACATTTCATCATGTATGAAGCCTTGAGAAAGGGCGCTACCGTTGAAGAGATCTACAACCTTACCAAGGTTAAGACATACTTCATTGAGCAGATGAAGGAACTCGTTGAAGAGGAAGAAGCCATTGCGGCAGGCAAGGGCAGCATGCCTTCGGATGAGGTTCTTATCAAGGCTAAGAAGGATGGTTTCTCAGATAAGTATTTAAGCAAGATCCTTGAGATACCTGAGAGCGATATCAGAGAGCACAGAGAGCAGATCGGTCTTGTGGAAGCATGGGAAGGCGTACACGTAAGCGGTACCGAGAACAGTGCTTACTACTACTCAAGTTACAATATTGAAAAAGATGAGACACCTTCAGAGACAGAGAAGCCCAAGGTAATGATCTTAGGCGGCGGCCCCAACAGAATAGGTCAGGGTATCGAGTTCGACTACTGTTGTGTACATGCTGCCATGGAGCTTAAGAGACTCGGATTCTCAACCATTATCGTTAACTGTAATCCCGAGACTGTATCAACGGATTATGATACATCGGATAAGCTCTATTTCGAGCCTCTGACACTTGAAGATGTTCTTAGTATCTATAGAAAAGAGAAGCCCGTTGGTGTTATCGCTCAGTTCGGCGGTCAGACACCTCTCAACCTCGCAGCAGAGCTTGAGAAGAACGGCGTTAAGATCCTGGGTACATCTCCCGCAGTCATCGATCTTGCAGAAGACAGAGATCAGTTCCGCGCTATGATGGATAAACTTGAGATCCCCATGCCTGAGTCAGGAATGGCAGTTGATGTAGACGAAGCACTTGCTATCGCAGCAAGGATCGGATATCCCGTAATGGTTCGTCCTTCATACGTTCTCGGCGGACGCGGAATGGAAGTCGTATATGATGATGACAGCATGAGAGAGTATATGGCAGCAGCTGTTGGCGTTACACCCGACAGACCCATCCTCATCGACAGATTCCTCAATCATGCTCTTGAGTGTGAGGCAGATGCCATCGCAGACGGTGCTCATGCATTCGTTCCTGCTGTTATGGAGCATATCGAGCTTGCAGGTGTTCACTCAGGTGACTCTGCTTGTATCATTCCTTCGCTTCATATCTCAGAAGAGAATGTTAAGACCATCAAGGAATATACACGTAAGATAGCAGAAGAGATGGGCGTAAGAGGCCTTATGAATATGCAGTATGCCATCGAGAATAACAAGGTATTCGTGCTTGAGGCCAATCCTCGTGCATCAAGAACCGTGCCTCTTGTATCCAAGGTATGTGATATAAGAATGGTTCCTCTTGCAACACAGATAATCACGGCAGAGTTCACAGGTAAGTCATCACCTGTTCCGGAACTTACAGAGAAGACGATCCCTAACTTCGGTGTTAAGGAAGCAGCCTTCCCTTTCAATATGTTCCCTGAAGTAGATCCTATCCTCGGACCCGAGATGAGATCTACAGGTGAGGTACTCGGACTCTCAAGCTCATACGGTGAGGCCTTTTATAAGGCTCAGGAAGCCGTAGGATCTAAGCTTCCTCTCTCAGGTACAGTTCTTATCTCTGTTAACCAGAAGGATAAGGATGAGTGTGTTGAGGTAGCAAGACAGTTCGCTAATGACGGATTCAGGCTTCTGGCTACAGAGGGTACACAGAAGACTCTTGAGGCAGCAGGCATCACAGCCAAGCGTGTCAATAAGCTCGGCGAAGGAAGACCTGATATCAAGGATATGATCCTTAACGGTGAGATCGATATGATCGTTAACTCACCTGTAGGCAAGGCAAGCGCACTTGATGACAGTTACCTTCGTAAGGCAGCTATCAAGGCTAAGATCCCTTACATGACCACGATCGCAGCTGCAAGAGCTACTGCTGAAGGTATCCACTATGTTAAGACCAATCCTTCAGCCGGTGTTAAGTCGCTTCAGACATATCACAGCGAGATCAATTAATTACGGATTTTGGAAAAAATTCCGGATCTAAGGAACAGGTATGATATGCACTCCGGTTAAAGCGCACGATCAGTAAGGCAAAGATAATGATATTAATGATCGACATAATTGACCTGCGGATACATTCCGCAGGTCATTCAATAGGTGGTGGAATATGAGCTTAAGACAAATAGAATTCAAAATGGAACGTCCGGGACTCCTTAAGGAAGGAGACCATGTAACGGTTACCGAAGGCGTTTTGCCAAGTAATTATTACTATACTATCAATCCCTCACTTGCCATGTCTCCGAATATCCCCATAAGACAGCGTCTTAAGGTATCGGAAGGCGATGTGGTGGAGATAGTACGTAATCAGAGAGGATACTATGTGACTGTCGCCTTTAATGAACCGGACTGACTAGATAAACGGCTGACAGTGAGAATAAAGCTGTCTTTAATGCCCTTGCCGGTATTCGGTTAACGGCGACGATGATAAGAAATGTGTTAATGTTGTCAGCGATACGATCAGTGATATGATCAGTGAAGTAAGACAACAGGAAAGGAAGGAAATCATGATAAGAAAAGTAAGTACAGATAAGGCACCCGCAGCGATCGGACCCTACTCACAGGGAGTAATAGCCGATAAGCTGTTATTCGCTTCAGGCCAGATACCCATTAATCCCGCTACAGGTGAGGTAGAAGCCGAGACAATCGAGGATCAGGCTACTCAGGTAATGAAGAACGTAGGCGCTATCCTTGTTGAGGCAGGATGCGGATATGAGAACGTTGTTAAGACAACATGCTTCCTCGCTGATATGAATGACTTCGCAGCATTCAACAGTGTATATGAGAAGTACTTTCCCAATAAGCCTGCAAGAAGCTGTGTAGCTGTTAAGCAGCTCCCTAAGAACGTACTCTGCGAAGTAGAGGTCATTGCGTGTCTGTATTAATACTTCTGATTACGGCACTCATATGGGGCGTAGCCTTCGTATCACAGAGTGTCGGTATGGATCATCTGGGACCCTTATACTTCAACGCGATACGTTATACACTTGGAACTCTTGTCCTTATACCCGTAATAGCTTTTCTTAACAGGGGAAAAGGCAAAGGCATCTACATTGAACATATCAAGAATAATGACACAAGTGTCGTAAAATTAACTCCCTACGGCAGATATACTCTGCTCGGGGGAGTTTGTTGCGGTATGTGCCTTGCCACGGCATCGCTCTGGCAACAGTACGGTATAATCGGTACTACCGTTGCCAAGGCAGGATTCATTACAGCACTGTATATAATAATCGTTCCGATATTGGGACTGTTCCTTCATAAGAAGATACGTCTTAATGTATGGGTAAGTGCATTTATCGCTATAGCGGGATTCTTCCTAATGTGCGTTAAGGAGACGCTGTCCGTTAACAGATATGATCTCTATGTGCTTGTGGCAGCTTGTGTGTTCTCTGTGCATATAATGGTGATCGACCATTTTGCACCCAAAGGCGATCCGGTCGCGATATCATGCATCCAGTTCCTGGTCAGTGCCATCATATGCTTGATCGGTGGTATCATCTTCGAGGAAGTGAGTATAGATAATATAAGAGATTGTACGATACCGCTACTGTATTCCGGTATCTTATCATGCGGTGTGGCCTATACCCTGCAGATAGTGGGTCAGAGGGGGCTTAATCCCGCCGTGGCCTCACTGGTACTCAGTCTGGAATCGGTCTTCTCAGCTGTTGCGGGATGGCTTCTGATAGGCCAGACAATGACGCGCGATCAGATGATCGGAGCGGGGCTTGTATTCACAGGTGTTATACTGGCGCAGATCGACTTCAGTCGGAGAAGTGTTCGTTAATAAAACGCCCCATATAGTCGTCCCAGATCTGCTCGGGAGACTTATCAAGGGTGAAGCTGCGATAGGCGGCAGCAGTAGTCAGTCTCATACCTTTATCATCAAAGACAATGTTAAGGATCAGGTAATCCAGATCCCGGGCATTGTCTTTTATAATGTTCGCAGTCAGCTCAGGATTGAGATACAACGTTATGCGAAAGGACAGCGGTGTGTTGTGTCCCTTGATCAGCTGGAAGATCGTCTGACGCATCCTGCTCCACGGAGCGTACTCGAAGGGAGATGAGAGGGCGACTATATCGGGATCACTGCCCCAGAAGTCCTTATTCTCATATCCGTCGATCCTGTAAGTATTACCACATCTGAGTTCGGCTTCCTTCAGCAGGAAGTGATCGAACTTGTCCGTGCACAGAAGTGTCTGCATGAATCCTCTGTGATTGTTGATATCAAAAGCGCGCATATATATGCTCCGTTTCAGTGTTCTTTGTTAAGGTCGTGCCGTGTGAGGCAGATGTCCGGAATGTTCTTAAGATCTGCCTTAAGCTCCGTTCCCGATGTTAGGTGCACACGGTTCAGCGTGATCTTATCGATGTGTCTTGCATTGATGATCAGGTTCCTGCCGGCACGCACAAGCGAAGGATAATTCTGCAGATCTATGCACATCGTATCCATCGGAATATCCACAGGAATGACACGCTTGTCATAAAGGTGAACCTCAAGACGGTTCTCGGGAGCGTATATATACTCGATCTCCTCCTCCGTGACATAGACGGTGTTGTCCTTGTTGCGCAGTTCTATCCTGTGTCCGGAAGCCGCACTCTTCTTATCCACAAGGATCGTGATAAGGTCGCTCAGAGCCTCCGTCGTAATGGGCTTATCAAGGAAATAGGCATTGCTGATATCCGATGCGCAAGCTCTGTAGTCTATGCTTCCCACGCAAAAAACAACAGCGGACTGGATCCCCTTATTTCTTAACATCCTCGCGATATCCACCGAATCACCACCCGGCTCTGTCGAGTCAAGGAAGTAGACATCATAAGCCATAGGAGAAGCATCAATGGAATCAATGCTTCCGAAGGTGCTGGAGAAGAGTACTCCTGTCGTGTGGAGACGTCTGTCGGATTCGCGTCCTATCAGACGTTCGGTTTGTTTCCTGTCGCCGGGACTACTGTCACATATGGCAACGTGAAGTGATGCGTTCATACAGTATCCTCTGTCTGGTCGTCTAAAATCAACTAAAGTGTAACGATCTCGATCGGACTGAATAAGAGCAGAAGTATCAGGATGATCTGAATGAGCAGTATCAGGGGCATCCCAATGACAAAATACCAGTGTCTTGTCTTATGATGGAAGATATACATACCTGCAATGGAACCGATCGAACCACCCAGGAGTGCTATAACAAAAAGGTTGGCTTCGGGTATCCTGTATGCATGCTTCACGGCTCTTCTCTTATCCGTCCACATCATGATATATCCAAGTATATTGATAAGTATTAAGTAAGTGATGATGATCAGTCTTACTGTCATATTGATCTCCGTATGTAAATCACAAAATGAAAACTATCCGACAGGGTAATGATCTCAAAGGTTATATATCCCAAAAGCTGACTGTCAGATATATTGAAATATTAGCTTAAATATACCTTAAAAGCGGGTCGCGGGCAAGGGGATAGAGGTGGGAAAGAAAGGAATGTTCGGGGGGCGCAGGGTAAAAAAAGATGAAAGAGCGAGTAATCTTGTGGCGGTCGGAATTGTGATGGAAAACTTAGAATTATTTTCTCTTTAAGCTGGTATATTTAACGTACATATGTGAGAGTATTGTAGAAGGAAATAAGGTTTCGAGTTTTTTTCGTATGCATTGATATTGTTTCTCGAAAGACATAAAATAAAATGGGTTTATTTTACACTGAATTTATGAGGTATATATATAATTTTTAACTTCTTCTGAAGTGGCTATAAAGTGGAATATAATGTGAAGAAGAGTAAATGTTCTATATGATGAAGACTGCATAGATGTCGCAATTCAAAGGAGCAAGATGTGGTTGATACCGGGCGCAGCTAATATGTCTGTAGATCGAAGAATAAGTAAGAATAAAGACGACAATAAATAGTGAAGGAGCATTATCATGGCTGATAAAACTAATGCAAATATCGGATTCGAAAAACAACTGTGGGATGCAGCGTGTGTATTATGGGGACATATTCCGGCAGCAGAGTACAGAAAAGTAATAATTGGATTAATATTCTTGAGGTATATTTCTGCAGCCTTTGATAAAAGATATCAAGAGCTTGTGGATGAGGGGGACGGTTTTGAAGATGATCGCGATGCGTATACTGAGGAGAATGTTTTCTTTGTCCCCAAGGAAGCAAGGTGGAGTACTATAGCTTCTTCTGCGCATACAGCAGAAATCGGAACTGTTATTGATAATGCTATGAGAGCGATTGAGGCAGAGAACAAAACTCTCAAGAATGTATTACCAAAGAATTATGCAAGTCCTGATTTGGATAAAAGAGTTCTCGGTGATGTTGTAGATATATTCACTAACAACATCGATATGAGTGATACTGAGGGTAGTGAAGATCTGCTCGGAAGAATATATGAGTATTGTATAGCCCAGTTTGCAGAAAAAGAAGGCGTTGGTGGTGGTGAGTTCTATACGCCTTCAAGTGTTGTTAAAACATTGGTTTCTGTTCTTAAGCCATTTGACAATTGTAGAGTATATGATTGCTGTTGTGGTTCCGGTGGAATGTTTGTTCAAAGTGCGAAGTTTATTGAAGCACACTCCGGAAATAGAGGTCATATATCTGTATATGGACAAGAAGCGAATGCAGATACATGGAAGATGGCAAAGATGAATATGGCTATTCGCGGTATTGATGCAGATTTTGGACCATATCAGGCTGATACATTCACGAATGATTTGCATCCGACACTCAAGGCGGATTTTATTCTGGCAAATCCACCTTTTAACTATCATCCATGGAATCAGGATAAGCTCCTTGATGATGTAAGATGGAAGTATGGTATTCCACCGGCAGGTAATGCTAACTATGCATGGATTCAGCATATGATTCATCATTTGGCTCCGAACGGCAAAATAGGATTGGTGCTTGCGAATGGTGCGCTTTCAACTCAGTCCGGTGGCGAAGGTGAAATTCGTAAGAAAATAATTGAGGATGATCTGATTGAAGGTATTATTGCCATGCCAACGCAGCTGTTCTATAGCGTTACTATCCCGGTTACACTCTGGTTTATTACTAAGGAAAAGAAACAAAAGGGGAAGACTCTTTTTATCGATGCACGTGAAATGGGACACATGGTTGATCGCAAACATAGAGATTTCACAGATGATGATATTCAGAAACTGGCGGATACGTTTGAAGCGTTCCAGAATGGTGGACTTGTAGATGAAAAAGGATTCTGTGCAGTAGCATCTTTAGAGGATATTGCTAAGCAAGACTATATTCTAACTCCTTGTAGATATGTTGGTATTAAAGAACGAGAAGATGATGGTGAACCATTTGAAGAAAAGATGGAAAGACTGACATCTGAGCTTTCGGATATGTTTGCAAAGTCTCATGAACTTGAAGATGAGATTAGAAGAAAACTGGGGGCGATTGGATATGAAATGTAATCTATATACGCTCGGAGACCTTGTATCGATTAAATACGGAAAAAATCAAAAAAGGGTACAATCAGATAAAGGAGAGGTGCCTATTTATGGAACAGGCGGTCTTATGGGGTACGCTACAGAGGCATTATATGATAAACCATCTGTATTAATCGGACGTAAAGGGACGATTAACAAGGTTAGATATGTGGACCATCCATTTTGGACAGTAGACACGTTGTTTTATACGATTATAAATGAAGAATTGGTAATCCCGAAGTATTTATATTATCGGATGTCTTTGTTAAATTTAGATGCTTATAATGAGGGGACGACCATTCCTAGTCTAAGGACAGAGACTTTGAATAGGCTTGAATTTGTAATTCCAAGCATAGATGATCAGAGAAAAGTATTGGCGGTGTTGGAACCAATATATACAAGAATTAAGTTAAATGAAGAGATAAACGATAATTTATCTCAGCAAATACAACTTATCTATGATAATCTTGCTGATGGCCTTACTGGAGATCCGGTTAATCTTTCATCTATTATTGATGTAAGAGATGGAACCCATGATTCGCCTAAAGCAGTTGATGAAGGATTTCCTCTTGTTACTTCAAAGCATTTATTACCATATGGCGTTGATCTATCAAATGCAAACCTTATTTCAAAAGAAGATTTTGATAAAACCAACGAACGTAGCATCGTTGAAACCCATGACATTTTAATAAGTATGATAGGAACCGTAGGTTTAATATCTTTAGTTATTGATAATCCTGTACCGTTTGCCATAAAGAATGTTGGTTTGTTTAAAACTTCAAAATGCCCTGAGCTATATGCTTACATTTTGACCTACTTAAGAAGTACAAAAACTACCCATCATATTGAAAAAACATTGGCTGGTAGTACGCAAAAATATATAAGCCTTGGCGAGTTACGTAAAATGCCTATTATACTTCCTGATGAGAATCAGCTAAACGATTTCAACAGCATCGTGGTTCCGTTAATTATGCAAATTACTAATCTTACAGAAGAAAACAAGAGATTAGCTGAACTGCGAGATACACTCTTGCCTAAGTTAATGTCTGGCGAGCTCGATATCTCAGACATAGACATTTAGGCTGCTAAATGATCGATTTCTTGATCGGCTGGGGCTTACCGGACAGAAGGTGTGCCACGGATCGAGTGCAGTGTTTTTTGAAAGATTTTATAGATTTATAACGTATTCATGATGTTGTCGTACAATCAAAATTATAGTAGAATTAGTTAAAAGCTAATAGTCGGAGAGAGATTCCGATTAAATAACCAAGGGGGATTTTACTATGGGCAGAAGACTGGTTACACGAAGCGACTTTGATGGGTTGGTTTGCGCCATGCTGTTGAAGGAAATGGAATTGATTGATGAGATTAAGTTTGTGCATCCGAAGGACGTGCAGGACGGCAAGGTGGATCTTACAGGTGATGATATTACGACTAACCTTCCTTTTGATCCGAGAGTAAAGTTGGCTTTTGACCATCATGAGTCAGAACTTCGAAGAGTTGATCTCGAAGTGGCGAAAGATAAGTTTATCATCGAGGGCAATGCGAAGTCCGCAGCCCGCGTGGTATATAATTATTACGGAGGCGCCAATACATTCAAGCGTATCTCCGAAGAGATCATGGAAGCGGTAGACAAGGGCGACAGTGCTGATTTTACCGTGGATGAGATCCTGAATCCCAAGGGCTGGGTTCTTATGAACTACATCATGGATGCCCGTACCGGACTTGGGAGATTCCATGACTTCCGCATCTCCAATTACGATCTGATGATGGAGCTTATTGATTATTGTGTTGAGCATCCGATCGAGGATGTTCTGCAGCTTCCCGATGTTAAGGAGCGAGTAGACTTCTATTTCGAACAGCATGAGCTCTTTAAGAAGCAGTTGGAGCGTATTGCCAGAATTGATGGCAAGGTTGTTGTGATCGATCTTCGTAATGAGGAGACCATCTACGCCGGCAATCGTTTTATGATCTATGCTATGCATCCTGAGGTTGAGATAAGCGTGCACGTGGCTTGGGGCTTCAAGAAGCAGAATACCGCTGTTATGATCGGCAAATCCATTGTTAACAGGAACTCTAAGGTTAACATCGGAGACCTGTGTCTGACATATAATGGTGGCGGACATGCCAATGCAGGTACATGTCAGCTGGATAATGACAAGGTCGATGGAGAATTACCGAACATCATAGCTGCTCTACAGGGTTAGAGATATTAGACCACCTACTAATGTAGGTGGTCTTTTTTAGGATAATCAAAGTTATTGAGGGTTTGCCAAACTTGTTGAGGGGCTAACTTGAGGGTATGAAATAGGGTCTGGTATTAGCATCCTCTCTTTTTTATACTCAACTTGTAACAAATAAAACATTGCCGAGACATGTCTGTTACGTCTGTTACGTTTGCTGGAAATGATCAATGCCATGGTACGCTGGCGATGGACATGGATTACGGAGAGCTTTAAAAAATTAAAGTAAAACTTTAAAAATGTGTTGACAACACATTTTTTTGGTTGTAAACTGATCTCATCAGCTGAGGAAACTTAAAAAAATTAAAGTAATAATTTAAAAGCGAGGATGAGATCATGAATAAGAGAGAAGAGCATTTGAAAATGAGATTAAAGGGTGATGCGATTTGCACATGGATAATTGCCGGATTTATCGGAGTTCTGGGTTTGTCAAAGATTTTTACCGCCATTGGCGGATTCGGTAATGGCGGCGTGATGAAGGGAGTTCTGGAAGGATCACCTGCATTCGTGATGGCCGATGGTGTACGTGAGATGTTGATGGCAGCAGCAATCGTGATATTGGCACTGGTGCTTTCCTCTATCAGAAATACAGGAAGACCCTTTACCAAAGAGAACGTGATGAAATTCAGAGTAATGGCGATTCTTCTGATCGTTTGTTCCGTGAGCAGAATACTGGTAGCTTCTATTGCAGGTTTTTTTGATCCGCAGGCAACATTCCAATTAACATTTGAATTGTCTGATTTTGTCTACGGAGTGGCCGGCGTAATCGTAGGCATTATCTCAGAGATTTTCTATTATGGTCATGAATTACAGGAAGAGTTGGATTCTATTGCATAAGAGGGAGGAGAGGAATATGGCAATTATCGTTAGACTGGATCGAATGATGGCAGATCGCAAAATATCCCTGAACGATCTGGCAGAAAAGGTTGAAATGAGCAATGTAAATCTTTCCAATCTGAAAAATGGTAAGATGAAGGGAATCAGATTTGAGACTCTGGACGCAATCTGTGAAGTATTGGACTGCCAGCCGGGTGATCTGCTGGAATATGAGAAAAAATAGACAAAGCGGAGTATAAGTTTGAAAGTAAACTTTCAAATATTGAACTTAAGTTCGCAAAAGCAAAAAAGGGGCGCAAGTTGTGAAAAAGAAAAAAGGTGTATTGAAGAGAATCCTGCTCATTATCGCGATAGCTTTTCTGATCTGGATGGTATGCGATATTTGTGTTACATTAATATTTACTCAGAAAATCCCGCATCGTTATGTCCAAGCGGAAGAAGGACGGGAGTTTTTACTGGCTAACACCGAATATTACGGGCAATTTACACAGAATGATATTGATTTCAGATTGCAGAAAAGCGACGGCACAATGGACGAATTACTGAATACATCTGCTGAAGAGATACGTGATTTCAATTTTATCGAAAAATATCTGATCGATCGCCGCATCGCAAAAATGGTAAGAACCCTTAAAAAGGAAGGCTATACATTACCGCAAATCGGAGAAATTGTGTACATTAAGACAGACATGACAGTGGAAATGGGTGCTAGCGGATATACGCACGGAACACAGATCTATCTGAATTCTTCGAATATCATGTTTAGCGTGATTCCCGGAGCCGGTGAATATTTTGATAAGCTGTTATGGCATGAGCTGTTCCACTGTCTTACCAGAAATAATCCGGAATTCAGATCCAAGATGTACTCCCTTATTCATTTTACTGTTACGGATGCTGAGTTTGAACTGCCGCCCTGTGTGCGGGAGAAATATTTAAGCAATCCGG
Source organism: Lachnospiraceae bacterium (assembly GCA_024684085.1). Classification (GTDB taxonomy): domain Bacteria; phylum Bacillota; class Clostridia; order Lachnospirales; family Lachnospiraceae; genus Colinaster. Next base: position 95,390 of record JAIKXM010000021.1, read on the forward strand.
ATGTGGAACACCATGATTCCTATGCAACCTTTATGATCGACGGTCAGGAAAAAGACTGTTTTACCGCATGGATTACCACCATGAACTATTCTGAGGCGCAATCGACATACGGTTTTGATACAACTGCATTGATCCCGATTGATGGGACGGATACTTATTATACCCCCCAACAGACATCAAATTTCTATGATGTGTTTGGAACCAATACCGGTTATGTAATTGATCCGGAGGAGTGTATGGCTGATAATTTTGCATTCGCAATGCTTTATGGTATGGATGGCAGAGAGGGTCAGGGCTATCCCAACCCGGAGATTATTCAGGGCGTCATTGATATCGTAAGCCGCTGAAATCCATTACAAAAAAACGCTCCGCTAAGGATGCGCACTCGCGCGAAAGGTATATTATGCATAAATCCATTGAAAAACTCAGCTTTATGCACTTATAAATGCATAAAAATGCTATTTTATAAAGTTTAAATTGCATAATATGCAAAAACATGCTAAGTTTATGCAATCTCATATGTGAAGAAAGTATTCGCATGCTGAAATGGAAATCTGATTTTCAGTTTGTAAAAGTAATGGGAGGTGCCGGAATTAAGTTTTCCGATTGACCATAGTATTCGCATCCGGTGTTAGTGGCTGAAAAGTTGAAAAGCCTCTATATATAAGGTAAAATATTAACTTAGGGCTTTTGTTTAGAGATATTGAAATGAGGTAATGCATGATCAGGGAGATGAAGATAGAAGATTATGATGAAGTATACAGCTTATGGAAGACTATTAAGGGTTTTGCCATAAGAAGTATAGATGATTCGCGAGAGGGCGTGGATCGCTTTCTTAAGCGCAATCCTTCTACGAGCGTAGTGGTTGTGGAAGATGATCATGTGGTCGGAGCCATCCTCTGCGGACACGATGGTCGAAGAGGTTGTCTGTATCATGTATGCGTTCATCCCGATTACAGATTGCAGGGTATCGGTAAGTCAATGGTTGTGTTCGCCATGGAGGCGCTTCACAGAGAGAATATCAACAAAGTCAGTCTTATCGCATTTACCCAGAATGATATCGGTAATGCTTTCTGGAAGACGATCGGCTGGACCAAAAGAGAAGACCTTAATTATTATGACTTTACTCTTAATAATGAAAATATAATCAGATTTAATGAATAGGTTCGAAAAGATCCTGGAGTTTGCAGAGGAGAAGATTATGAGCGAGAAGATAAGTATTATAGAAGGCGGAGTTACGGCTCCCAAGGGATATAAGGCAGCAGCTACGGCAGCAGGCATCAAGTATGAGGGAAGGACGGATATGGCATGTGTCTATTCCGAAGTGCCTGCCGAGTGTGCGGGAACCTTCACATCCAATGTGGTCAAGGCTGCCTGTGTTAAATGGGATATGAAGATCACCGAGAGCGGAGATAAGCTTCAGGCGGTCATAGTCAATTCGGGTATCGCCAATGCATGTACAGGACAGGAAGGCTTCGATGCCTGCAAGGCTACAGCTGAGGCGGCTGCGGAGTATATGAACGTAAGTGCCGGTTCGGTTGCTGTTGCGAGTACCGGAGTTATAGGAATGCAGCTTCCGGTTGATAAGCTTGTGAACGGTGTGAAGGCACTCAGTCTTAAGCTTGATGGCAGTATCGAGGCAGGTACAGAGGCATCAAAGGCTATAATGACAACTGATACCGTCAATAAGGAAATTGCGGTAAGTTTTTCAATAGGTGACACGACTGTCACTTTGGGAGGTATGAGCAAGGGCTCGGGAATGATACATCCCAATATGTGTACAATGCTCGGATTCCTTACAACGGACGCTGCGATCTCCAAGGAGATGCTCACCAAGGCTATTAAGTCGGTAGTGTGCGACACCTTCAATATGATCACGGTTGACGGTGATACATCGACTAACGATACTCTGCTCATCATGGCGAACGGCATGGCAGGCAATAAGGAGATCATCTGCGAAGACAGTGATTACGAAGTCTTCTATGAGGCACTCTTCTATGTGTGCAGGTTCCTCGCCCGTAAGATGGCAGGTGACGGTGAGGGCGCTACGGCACTCTTTGAGGCGAAGGTCATCAATGCTTCAAGTCTTGAGGATGCAAGGCTGATGGCTCGTTCGGTTGTTGGTTCCAACCTGTCCAAGGCTGCGATCTACGGACATGATGCCAACTTCGGAAGATTCTTATGTGCGATGGGCTATTCGGGCGCTACCTTCCAGGAAGAGGATGTTGAGCTGTATTTCGAGAGCACCAACGGTAAGCTCAAGGTGTTCGATCACGGTGTACCGCTTGCCTTTGATGAAGAGGTTGCGACATCTATCCTGTCGGCTCCCGAGGTTACAATCCTCATCAATATGAATGAGGGTAAGGCTACGGCTACGGCATGGGGCTGCGATCTTACACATAAGTATGTGGATATTAATGCGGATTACAGAAGTTAGTTGCGAAGACTATTATATATGATAACGGAGGTTCAAGATGGAAAGAGCAATGGATGATGTTTTGAAAAAAGCCGAGGTGCTGATCGAGGCGCTTCCTTATATACAGAAATTCAACCGCAAGATCATTGTGGTCAAGTACGGCGGATCTGCCATGAGCAACGAGGAGCTTCAGAAGAATGTCATCAAGGACGTTACACTTCTTAAACTTGTTGGCTTTAAGCCGATCATCGTACACGGCGGTGGCAAGGCTATCTCAAGATGGGTAGCCAAGGCCGGCAAGGAGCCTCAGTTCATCAACGGACTCAGAGTGACAGATGAAGAGACGATGGAGATAGCGGAGATGGTACTTGGCAAGGTCGGCAAGGATCTTGTCAGAATGGTCGAGGAACTTGGTGTCAAGGCTGTCAGCATAAGCGGTAAAGACGGCAATCTCCTTAAGTGCAACAAGAAGTACAGCGACGGACAGGACATCGGGTTTGTAGGCGATATAAGTGCTGTAGATCCCAAGATCATCTACGATCTTCTGGATAATGACTTCCTTCCCATCGTAGCGCCGATCGCTCTTGATGAGGAGTTCAATACTTACAATATTAACGCCGACGATGCAGCCTGCGCTATTGCAAAAGCAGTTGGGGCTAACAAGCTGGTATTCTTAACAGATACCGAAGGCCTCTACAGAGACTTCGAGGACAAGGATTCTTTTATCCCGAGGATCACTGCTTCAGAAGCAGAGGAGCTTATCGAATCGGGACTTATCGGCGGAGGAATGCTTCCCAAGCTTAACAACTGTACCTCAGCTGTTAAGAACGGCGTAGGCAATGTGCATATCCTCGACGGAAGGATCCCTCACAGTATGTTGCTTGAGATCTTCACTGACGAAGGTATCGGAACGGCAATTACAAGTGACGAAGGAATTACGGCATAGACAGAGGTGAATATTATGAATAAGACGATTGAAAAGGCAGAGCAGAATCTGCTCCATACATATAACAGGTTCCAGCTTGTGATAGATCACGGCGAAGGAAACTGTATCTTCGATACGGACGGCAAAGAGTATCTCGACTTTTTCTCGGGCATCGGTGTATTCGGACTTGGATACGGCAATAAGAAGTTCGCTGATGCAGTGAAGGCACAGGTCGATAAGATCACTCATGTATCCAATTATTTCTACACCGAACCTCTTGCAGAGGCGGCTGCAAAACTGACAGAAGTGTCACAAATGGATAAAGTCTTCTTCACCAATTCCGGTGCGGAAGCTGTTGAGGGAGCATTAAAAGCAGCCCTCAAATACGCATACAATAAGGACAAGAGCAACGATCATGAGATAATCGCAATGGACCATTCTTTTCACGGAAGGACCTGCGGAGCTCTGGCTGTAACCGGTAAAGCTGCATACAGGGAGGCGTTCGAGCCCCTGATCAGCAAGGTTAACTTCGCCAACATCAATGATTTCGAAAGCGTTGAGCGCCTTGTTAACGACAAGACCTGCGCGATCATCATGGAGACGGTTCAGGGTGAAGGCGGTATCTACCCCGCAGATGAGGACTTCCTTAGGAAAGTGAGTACGCTGTGCAAGGAGAAGGACATCGTGTTTATCCTTGATGAAGTGCAGTGCGGAATGGGACGTACGGGCTACATGTTCGCATGGCAGAAGTACGGTATCAAGCCTGATATCATGACCTGTGCCAAGGCACTCGGTAACGGTATTCCGGTCGGAGCCTTCCTCTTATCGGGCAGGGTCGCAGAGTCTTCGCTTGTGGCCGGCGATCATGGGACGACATATGGAGGCAATCCATTAGCTTCGACAGCCGTAAGCACAGTGCTGGATATTTTCCGAGAGGAGGAGATCGACAGGCATGTGCGCGAGATCACACCTTACCTTGAGAGTAGGCTCGATGAGCTTAAGGACAGGCACTCTTGTGTACTGGGGCGGCGCGGAGCCGGATTCATGCAGGGATTGATCTTAAGCGTTAAGCCGGGCGATGTGGTGAATAAGGGTCTTGAGAAGGGCATAATCCTTCTGACTGCGGGCACGGATGTCCTGAGGCTGCTTCCGCCGCTGACTATCGGTAAGGAAGAGATCGATAAGATGTACGAGATTCTGGATTCCATTCTTGCGGAGTTTGATCAAATATAGTGAAAGGATAATGGTTGGCGGTTTTTGACGCGGGCGCTGTTAAGTTGCAGTCGCGTAGTGCAAAAGCCGGCAACCTTTGTGAGTTTTATGAATAATACCAAAAAAATAGTGAGCGTGCTTGTATGCGTGTTCATGGTACTTGGGATAATAGGCATGGGAATGTTCGTTAAGCCCGAAGAAAAGGAGACTTCGGAGGACTATTCCGATTCACTTGTCATATGGTATGTGGACGAGGAAATGTCGGATTATCTTAACCGCATGGCCTTTGATTATCGTGAGCATAACGGGATCAGGGTCATCCCCAAGCTTATGAACGGCGATGAGTATATTGAGTCGATATATGAGGCTTCCGTCAAGGATGAGAATCCGCCGGATCTCTATATCTTAAGCAATGACACCCTTGAGAAGGCTTATCTTTCCGGCTGTGCCGTGCCGATCGATGATATGGGCGTTACGACCGATAAGAATTTCTCCAAGGTCGCTCTGCACGCGGTCACTTATGACAATGACATAATTGCCTATCCGTATTACTTCGAGACCAGCGTTCTGCTCTACAACAAGACCTATCTCCATGATATGGCGGAGAATATCGTGATCGCCGAGAATGAGTCTGAGGAAACTGAGGAAGATAATTCCGGCAAAAATGCTTCGTCCGGGGCTGATAAGTCTGCGGAGGCTACGGGGGATTCGAACGGATCAACGGGGGGTTCGTCCGGCAGTTCATCGGAGTCGAGCGGTACAACAGGTGCATCATCGGGGGCGAACGGTACTGCGAATGGAGCATCCGGAACGAACGGAACAGTGACTGATCCTACGGGGGCGGGAACAAGCGCCGGTGGGGAGTTGGATAACTCAGACGGTCTAGATGCTACCGATACCGAAGATGATGAGATGATAATGGATGAAGAAGATGTGGAAAGGGAGAAAGTGATCGCGCAGATGATGAGCGATTCGATCCCTTCGACCTTTGATGAAATAATGTCATTCGCTGACAATTACGATGCTCCCATGCAGGTTGAGTCAGTCTTCAAATGGGATGTAAGAGATATCTTCTTCAATTATTTCTTTATCGGCAATTACATGGATATCGGAGGGATCCACGGAGACGATCCTTCGAAGATAGATATATATAATGAGAATACTGTCAAGGCTATGCAGATGTATCAGGATATGAACCAGTTCTTCTCATTTGAGTCGGAAGATGTTACTTACGATCAGGTGGTGAATGAGTTCATAAGCGGTAAGCTGGTATTCGCTACAGCCACTTCGGATATCGTAGCCAAGCTTAAGGAAGCTGCCGATAACGGTGACTTCGAATATGAATACGGTATCGCACCCATTCCCAACCTTAATGAGGAATTGGTAAGTAAGGGAATGTCGGTTACAAACTGTATCGTTATCAACGGTTACAGCGATAAGCAGGAAGAGGCGAATAATTTCGCAAGATACCTCGCGATCGATAAGGCGCGCATGCTGTACGAAGAGGCATCCAAGATGCCTGCCGCTACAAGTATGAAGAATATCGATGAGACTCTTGAAGTATTTGCCAGAGAGTATGAGAAGTCAGTCCCCATGCCTAAGCTGATGGCGACTGCAGATTACTGGCTCATGCTTGAGAGTACTTTCGCAGATATCTGGTCGGGCAAGGATGTGTCAAAGTGTCTCGAGGAGTTGGAGGAGAAGATCAAACCGGCTGAGTGATAACAGTCGGTTAATAGCATATAATTATTAAGTCTTTATAAACTATATTGAAATCAGGGTCCGGAGCGTTTAATATAGCTGTATCGTCTATGGGAATCTCTCTTTTTGACTAAGGGAGAATGATGATGTCATACAGGAGAAGAACAGATCGGCATAATGAATTTATTGAGAAATTGTCATATAAAGAATTCATTAGCAGGCTGATACATAATGAATATATTAAGAAGCTGGGAGCTCTGTTACTATGCTGTCTTATATTAGGGATACCCGCGGCCTGCGCAGGTAAGAACACTCTGTATGTGAGTGAGGACGGTTATGCTGAGGATAATGAAGCAGGCGATGCCGACACTGAGAACGGAACTCTTGCGACAGCTGAGGTAAGTCAGGGTGGCGTTGGAAACGGAAACGTAGCCGGCGATGCCGGCACTGAGAACGGACAGGAACGAAATCTTGTACACGTATGCGGAGCTGTAATATCCCCGGGAGTGTATGAGATACAGGCAGGAGACCGGGTGGCCGACTGCATAGAGATGGCAGGCGGATTCACCGATGATGCCGGCAGGGATGCACTCAATCTGGCACTCAGTGTTGCGGACGGGATGAAGGTGTACGTTCCGACGGTCGAAGAATGTGTTTCGGGCGATTTTACAATTAATGACACAGGTGTCATAATAGCGGGCGGTAATACAACAGGCGTTTTAAAGTCGGATGATAATACTACAGCCGGAGGCGATAGCAAGGGACTAATTAATATCAATACTGCGGGTGAGGAGCAGCTGACTACGCTTACAGGAATTGGCAAGAGCAGGGCGGCGAGCATCATAGCTTATCGCGAGGAACACGGCGGATTCGCGACCATTGAGGATATTATGAAGGTTCCGGGGATCAAGCAGAGCAGCTTCAATAAGATCAAGGATAAGATAATCGTGAAGTGACCGGTTTTGCTGAACATTGGAACAGATATATCCTTATATGCTATATATTATTTAACAAGCATCGTTTTAATGAGGGAAGAGATGAACAGGATATTGGTTGTTGATGATGAAAAACTGATAGTTAAGGGAATCAAGTACAGTCTTGAACAGGATGAGATGGAAGTCGATGTGGCTTACGACGGCGAAGAAGCCGTGATGCGTGCCACGAGTTGTGAGTACGATCTTATTCTGTTGGATCTGATGCTGCCGAAGCTTAACGGGCTTGAGGTGTGCAGTAAGATCAGGGAGACTTCCAACGTTCCCATAATCATGCTTACGGCTAAGGGCGATGACAGGGATAAGATAGAGGGCCTGGAGTGCGGTGCGGACGATTATATAACCAAGCCTTTCAATATACTTGAGGTAAAGGCGCGCATCAAGGCGATCCTAAGACGTGTGCCCGCCAAGCAGGAACTGTCGCGGATCGAGATCGACGGGCTCAGCATGGACAGGGTCAACAAATCGGTGAAGATCAACGGTAATGCGGTCAATCTGACCGACAAGGAGTTCAGGATACTTGAGCTTCTTCTGACGCATCCCGAGCAGGTGTACAGCAGAGAGGATCTGCTCAAAAACGTCTGGAAGAAATACACTCCCGAGGACATAAGGACGGTTGACGTCCACGTGAGAAGACTGAGAGAGAAGATCGAACCCGGCAATGGCGTTACCAAATACGTATTCACCAAGTGGGGCGCCGGCTACTATTACAAAGCATAGATATGAAGATTAACGGACTTAAAGACAGGATCAAGAATATAGTTCTGCTGCGAAGCTTCAGACTGAGGATCTTCCTCGTGCTTATGATCGTCGGCATCATTCCCAGCCTTATCGTCAGGGCGCAGATTCTCTCCGGTTATGAAAAAAGAGCGGTCGATGTAAAAGTCTCAGAAGTGCAGAATCAGCTGAAGATCATTGCCGACCACCTGATAACCTATAATTATCTGACGGATCAGGCGAACGAGGTCGTTAATGCCGAACTTGAGCAGCTGTCGAATCTCTACGACGGACGAGTACTGATAATCAACGGCGATTTTAAGATAATCAAGGACTCGTACGGGATCAGTGTTGGCAGGACGATCATCTCGGAAGAGGTCATTCGATGTTTCAAAGGAGAGGTGACTTCGAATTACGACCCGGCCTATGCATTTATCGAGATGACCATTCCGATCAAGGAAACCGGAACCAATACGGATCAGTCGCCGGAACATGACATGATGTCCAAGACCGACAAGGCTATAAAGGGTGTTATGCTTATCAGCGTATCTACCGATACGATCAACACCACGATGGATATGTTGAGCCGGACGGCGTGGATCATCGATGTTATCCTGGGTGTACTGATCTTCGCACTTGCGATGGGATTCTCAAGATTCTTAACAGCTCCCTTCAACAAGGTATCGGATGCCATCAGTAATGTCCGTCTCGGATATACGGACGAGGCTATCGATGTACCTGATTATAAGGAAACAGAGCATATTGTTGCTGCTTTTAACCTTGTGCTAAGGCGAATGAGGGTGTTGGATGAGACCCGACAGGAGTTCGTATCCAATGTGTCGCATGAGCTTAAGACACCGCTTACTTCGGTTAAGCTGTTGGCGGATAATTTGCTTGCGGATGAGAATGCGCCGATCGAAGTCTACAGAGATTTCATGGAGGATATCACAGGTGAGATCGACAGGGAGAATAAGATAATCACCGATCTTTTGGAATTAGTTAAGCTCGATAAGACGGAAGGTGAGCTGAAGATCGAGAACTGTCTTATCAATGATGTGATCGAGAAGATATTGAAGCGAATGGCTCCCATAGCAGATCAGAGCAATGTGACCATAACGTTCATCAGTAACAGAGACGTTAATGCGGATATAGATGAGGTTAAGTTCACGCTTGGTATAACCAATTTTATTGAGAATGCCATCAAGTATAATAAGCCCGGCGGTTCGGTGATCGTGAGTCTTGATGCGGATCACGAATGCTTCACGGTTGTTATAGAAGATACGGGTATAGGTATACCCGAGGAAGCACGCGAGAATATCTTCGAGAGGTTTTACCGCGTGGATAAGTCTCATTCGAGGGAGATCGGTGGAACGGGACTGGGTCTTGCCATTGCAAGGAATGTTGTACTTGTGCACAGGGGCAGGGTCACGGTAGAGAGCGAACCCGATGTGGGAACGTCGTTCACGGTAGAGTTCCCATTGCAGCAGAGTAAGAATGTATAGAAGATGTATGTTCCTGCTGTCGGCAGGATAATAGATGCATGGTAATAAATGTACCGGTATCGTTCATGTTAATGGATGCATCAGAAGAGTAGTATTGTTAATAGTTGAATGAAAAGAATTATATTGTTATTGGTCAGCCTGCTGATGGTGTTGGCGGGATGTGGTACGAATGGGGGAGCTAAGCACCCCGAAGGGACAACTGAATATAAGATCTTTCATCCGGATCGTGATCTTAATAAGATGGTCGACGTTGTCTGGTATTCGGCTGAGAAGGATACCGATCAGTTGATAGAGGATATGATAGAGGAGCTAAAGAAGGCTCCGGAGGATGTTAAGCTGAGAGAGACGATCCTTGGATTTGATGTTGTCGATTATTCCATGGAAGGCAATGCGCTTACACTTACGCTAAGTGAAGAATATCTTAAGCTTGATATGTATGCTGAAATTCTTACCAGAGCCGCTCTTGTAAGAACCTTGTGTCAGATAGAGGATGTACAACTCGTGGCTATTAAGGTGGGCGACATGGAGCTTACGGATTCTACGGGTATGCCTATTGGGTTCATGAGTGCGGAAGAGTTCCTTGACAATAAGGGCAAAGAGATCAATTCCATGGAGATGGTTCAGCTGGCTTTGTATTTTCCGATAGCAGACGGAACAGGTATCAGCAGAGTCACGAGAAAGGTCGTATATAATTCCAATATCTCCACGGAGAAGCTTGTGGTGGAACAGCTGATAAAAGGACCGCTCAATGACAAGATGTTGCCTGCACTTAATCCCGAGACCAAGATCATCAATGTAACGACCAAGGACGGTGTGTGCTATGTGAGTCTCAGCGCGGAATTTCTTACCTTCCCCGAGAATGTATCGATGGAGTGCAGTATCTATTCGGTCGTTGACTCGCTTACCAATCTCAGGGGCGTCAATAAGGTTCAGATCAATATTGACAACGATCAGAATATTCTGGTCGACGAGAAGTTCAACTTCGATGATCCGTTTGAACGTAATCTTGAGATCATTCAATGATCTGCCCGGAACTGTTACTTCAAGGCGAATTGAAGAGAAATGCATTATAATCAATGAAAAGAATAATAAAGATCGGCTTCTATCGGCTCAAGTCTATGGCCGGTAGATCGGCCGGACAGATCTCGAGAGGCTTGCGCGTACGGCCTCTTCTTCTGCCCGCGATCCTGATGGGGATCGTGGCATATCTTTTAACCGCATTCACGGCAGACGATCGTGAATATCTTGCGGGCATGAACAATCCGTTTGAAGACAATGGCATAAGTGATGGCGACATCATCACCCTTCAGGGCAAGGTAGATTATCTCGAGGAGTACGAATCTTCCTACAGCGGTACTTTGCTTAAGACTACTGTCCGAAAAGTGCGCCTTCAGGGGGCATCCGATTCCTGCATAACTGACCCGCAAGAGCGGATCATAGTATATTTTCCCATAGATTCATACATAAGGTGCGGTCAGTGGATACGTTTCAAGGGGAAGCTCACATATTATAAGAGAGCTACCAACCCGGGGCAGTTCGATACTTACAGTTATTACAAGAATCGGGGAATCTTATTCGCGGTATATAACGCTGAGGTGTTGGCAGGAACGGAAGGTTATTCCCTTATTAAGGACGGGCTGTGTCGACTCAGGATGAATCTGATACAGGTGCTGGATGACAACCTAAGTGAGGAAGATGCATCCGTTATGAGGGCGATGTTACTGGGGGATAAGAGCGAACTAAACCGCGAGACAAAGGCCTTATTCAGTCAGAACGGTATCTCACATATATTGGCGATAAGCGGTCTGCACATATCCTTCCTGGGGATGATGCTTCTGAATTTCTTATTGTTGATCAGGGTTCCGCGTCCCGTCGGAGTGGCAGTCAGCACGATTCTGGTATTCCTGTATGCCATGATGGTAGGCTTCCAACCTTCGGCTATAAGGGCGGTGATCATGTTCATGATCGCTGCGATCGGGAAGTGCATCAAGAGAACCTATGATATGCTCTCGGGCATGAGTCTTGCTTTCATTATATTGCTGATCATCAATCCGGGATTCATCTGCGACAGCGGATTTAGGTTGTCATTTCTTGCCGTTCTGGGAATATGTGCTTTCTTTGATTCGTTTCGTAAACATGTCATTAAGACTTCGGGGGTCACAGATCGAATAGCCTCATCTTTTTTCATATTTTCGTCAACTCTGCCCGTTATAGCGGGAATCTACAGCGAAGTCAATTTCTTCTCGGTGTTGCTTAATGTGGTCATAATACCTCTTCTCGGACCGTTGCTGGTGTCCGGGATGTTATTGCTGTTGCTGGGATCGGTCGTGGGCTTAAGTTCCGCTAACGTGATCCTAATGGCCGGTGTCAGGTTGTCTGCCGGTGCCGTAACCTTCATTCTGTGGCTCTTTAAGGGGGTGACTGCAAGCATGGAGAACTATATCTCCGGCCGCATGGTGGTGGGGCAGCCGTCGATCGTTGGTATCCTTATATTCTATACGCTTATGATGGTCGCCTGTGTTCAGAAGGGCAAGCGGAGGCTTTCGCGGGCAATCGCGATAATGGCGGTGGCTTTTTTCGGTCTGTTCAGGCACGGGGGCGACGGGCTTGATATCGTCATGCTTGATGTGGGGCAGGGCGATTGCTGTGTTATCAGCAGTGCAGATGGCAATATGATGATCGATGGCGGCAGCACCGACAGGAAGAAGGCCGGCGAGGATATTCTGATCCCCTACCTGAAAAACAGAGGCATTGACGTTATTGACGGCATTGTCATAACGCACCCCGATTACGATCATTACAGCGCCGTTGTTAAGCTGATGGAGAATGGCGCGCAGGAGAAGCTGAGTATTACCCGGTTGTATATATATGAAGGCTTCAAGGACAATGAGAAGATGATGGAGATAACGGATATGGCACGTACGAAGGGAATAGAGGTCGTGTATATCAGCAGGGGTTATGAGATAGTGGCAGGGGATCTGCGATTTACCTGTATCTATCCGGCGCTTGATGATCTTCCGGATGAGTCGGATGTGAATGAGCACTCGCTTGTGCTGAGCCTTCAGTATGATGACTTTGACATGTTGTTTACAGGGGATATCGAGAAGGAAGCTGAAGCCGAGATAGTCCGTGATGGGGTGTTGGATGCATATTACAGTGACATGGGGAATGAAGCCGGAACGGGTCATTATGGAGGTGATTCGACCGAAGCAAGCCCGGATGCGTATTACGGTGACATGGGGAATGAAGCCGGAACGGGGCATTATGGAGGTGATCCGACCGAAGCAAGCCTGGGTACGTATAGAGTCGAAATGGAGGGCGGGATTTCGGGAAGTATGGATGCATATAGAGGCGAATTAGAGGGCGGGATTTTGGGAAGTATGGATGCATATAGAGGCGAATCAGAAAGTGGAATTTCAGGAAGTATGGGGATTGTGGGGCTTTCATATGATATAATAGGAAATGACGTAAATAAACAACATGAAAATGCCGATATATTAAAAGTAGCCCATCACGGATCGGATTCATCCAGTACCGAAGAATTTCTTGAATTGGTCGCTCCTGAAGTGGCAGTGATCTCAGTCGGCGAGGGTAATCGCTACGGTCATCCGGCTGAAGGTACATTGAGCAGGCTTGATGATGCAGGCTGTAGGGTGTTGCGAACCGATGAGAGCGGTTGCATAAGCATTCATGTTAAACGCGGTGGAAGATCCTATTATATTGAAGGTTTTAAACACTAGAAATTCCGGTTACTAATATATAAGTTTCTGATCAAAATAGGCAACTTTTATTGAGTATAGGTGTTTTAATTAATATATTCCCTTTTTACAAAAGTGTTTCTACTTGACAGACTGGAATATGACGAGTCAAGCTCTTGTTGATTACGTTGTGGCATCAATTTTTGCAATTTTTGTAATTCCGATGCCCAGAACGTCGGATTTTGATAGCTTTAGGCATCGATTCTTGCAATTTTTGTAATTCCGATGCCCAGAACGTCGGATTTTGATATTTTTAGGCATCGATTTTTGCAATTCTTGTAATTCCGATGCTCAGAACGTCGGATTTTGATATTTTTAGGCATCGATTTTTGCAATTCTTGTAATTCCGATGCCCAGAACAAAAAAGCATTGATGGCCTAAGCAGCGAAAAAACCAAAAAGCGTAGGAATTGATGCACAAACTTGAATTGACCGAGCTCTTTAGAGCGAGGGATGCTTCTTGACCGCCAGGTCAAGAAGATGTACTCAGCTCCATAAACCTCGATTTGAATTATTCTATCATGAGCAACACAAGTGTAAAAAGGGAGTTAATATATTTCTGGAATTATCTCTCCTATGATTGAAAATATACAAAAATTGATAGAATTTTCTGTATATATAATAAGTTGACATGAAATCTTCAAAATATTACAATAATCAGGTAAATACTTACATTATGAGGGCGAGTTGTGGAAGAGCATAAGCGTGGCGGAAAAATAGATAAATACATAAGCTCACTTGATAACAGTGGAGCATCCATGCTTATAGTGTTGGCTATCTTCATGGTAGCGATCGTTGTGGCTGCTGCCCTTATGGTCATGGTCAACGCAAGCAATGTATCGACCGGAGAACTGTACGATCAGCAACAGGCGGCATTATATTCGTCTTCCATATTCAGGATCGTTGACAAAGCAGTTATGGATGGGAAGTTCAATTCCTATTTTGTGATAGCCTCTAACCCTTTAGTCACACCTGCTGTGACACCCGGAGTGACACCCGGACCGGGGGGCGAGACAGAACCCGTGATCGGGCATCCGACAGTGATAACCCTCTCCGGCTTCGAGGATACAGAAGGTAATTCAATGCCGGTTGAACTCTCTATCACACCTACCAAAGGTGGGGCGGATATGATCCTTGATGTATCCGGGCAGAAGATATATGCATCCTACAGATACACTGTCAGAGCAGGTTCAGATCCCCTTATAACGGGAGGAAGGATCAGCAATGAGGCAAAGGAGGTTGAGTCACCATGAATGATAGAGGAGAGACTCTTGTAGAGATGGTGGTGAGTCTGGCACTTCTTGCTCTGACGGTTACGATGGTAGTGATGGTATTCACCTCATCGAGCAACACAATGGCGCAGTCCATAGAGACAAGGCGTCTTATTGATGAACAGGTCGATGATGTCTTAAGAGGAACCGATGTCAGCGTAGTTGAATCGGTTGTGATCACATGGACTAACGGCGCACAGACGGAGACGGCCGAAGTCGAACTTATCAAGTCGGACAAGGGCGGTCTTGCAGCCTACAGGTATAGATAAGATGGAGAATAACAAAGGCTTCACTCTAATTGAGATGATAATAACATTGGGACTTGTGGGCATACTGCTGAGCGCAGTCGCCGTACTTTTTCCCCAATGGCTGGATCAGTATCTGTATATCAGACAGCTGGGCACCGCCACAGGCATCATGGATGTTGTGGGGCAGGGAGTTCAGTCGGAACTTGAATACTCTACGGATCGAATGATAGAGGCAACGGGGCTTTCGTACATTGTGGAAGACCGCATAGGGAAGATCCCCGCGAACACTGATGACTGTACAGTGACTGTGACTTCTGACACTGTTGTCATAAATGGACAGCCTGCCATATTCGGCAGCGTGGTCGATCCGGACTTCTATCATGACATGAGTGTCACAATTACGCTTGTCTTGGACGGAACGGGCAGCGATGAGCATATCAATGCACTTATTGAAGTATTTAATTCCGAAGGTAAGATCATGTGCTCCGAGAATAAGCCGATGATCCTCTACAGTGTCAGGTAAAAGGAAGGCGCGATTATGGCAACTTACAAGTACAAAGCCAAGACTCCGGAAGGCAAGACAGTCTCGGATAAGATAGAATGTACAGATGAGCAGAGATTCTATGCGGAGATTGATAAAAAAGGCCTTCAACTGATCAATTATAAGGATATAACTGGTGACGCCATTGGCAAAGTCAAGCACAGATTATCCTTGAAACAACTGAACGTCTTCTGCAAGGAACTGGGTATCATGTTATCAGCCGGAGTTCCGATGGTAAGTGTCCTTACCACGATGTACAGAAGATGCAACGATACGAAGATCAAGAATTGTTATATGGTGCTTATGGAAGAGGTCGGTAAGGGTAATTCCCTCGCCGAAGCCATGAGGACTCTGGGTAATACATTTCCGGATATTCTCATAGCAATGGTGGATGTCGGCGAGCAGAGTGGTTCGCTGGACAGGGTTATCACCGATATGTCTGACTTCTACGCCAAGGAGTACAACACGAGGAGCAAGGTCTCGACCATGATGATCTATCCCGTGATGCTCGTTATAGTAACGGTGGTCATCGTAATAGCGATATTCACATTCGTGCTTCCGAGATTCTTTACGATGTTCGTGGGTGATGATCTTCCGCTTATAACGAGGATCTTCATGGGAGTCTCGAGTCTGCTGATCAATCACTGGGATCTTCTCCTGCTTGGAACATCGCTGATAGCTCTTACATTCGCTCTGCTTGGCAAAACAGAGAATGGACGGTATTTTTTCGATAAGTTCAAATGCAATATCCCGGTTGTCAGTAAGCTTACGGAGAAGACGGTTATCTCCAGATTCTCCAATACCATGGGTATACTCATCGGTAACGGTATTCCGGTACTCAATGCACTCAGGATATGCGCCGGTACCTTTGGTAATGTATATACCAAGGAGCGGATGGAGAAGATAAGAGAAGAAGTTGAGAAGGGTATGACCTTATCCGAATCCATGGAGAAGGAGAACCTCTTTGAAAATATGGTGTGGTCTATGTTGGCGACCGGCGAAGAGACCGGTAAGATCACGGAGATGTATGCCAAGTTATATGAATATTATGAATCCGAGTCGGAGATCGCTACGCAGAAGCTTATGGCCATTCTTGAACCGGCCATTCTGGTGGTTATCGGTCTGCTGATAGGCGGCGTAATGGTAAGCGTGCTTCTGCCGATCTACAGTATTTATTCCTGATAGAGATGCCCGACCCTGAAAGGATGTAGAAGATGAAAGCTTTGTCATTGGAGTTCACGTCAGACAATATAGTTCTGTATGAACAGGATATCAGTAAGAATAAGCTGACGGTTTTGAAGGATTACAGGTTCCCCATGCCGCCCAATTCATATGTCAACAGAGTTCTGATCAACAATGACAGAGGTATCTCTGATGCCATAAGAAACGGTATCCATGAGAACGGGATCAAGACCAAGAAGGTCATCCTGACGGTGGCTGATACCGACAGTATGATAGAAGAGTTCTCCCTGCTCAAGGCTCCCAAGAAGCAGCTTGACGGCATGGTGGAACAGGAATTAAGAAAGAGACATAAGCTTAATTCTGATTATATATACGATTACATTATCTTGGGCGAAGATCTCACAAAAGAGGGCTTTGTCAATATTCAGGTAACCTTATGCGTTAAGGCACTTGTTGAGAATGCCTATAACATCATCCGTAAGGCCGGACTCATACCTTATAAGTTCGTGTCGGTTAAGTCGGCTATGGAGCGTGTGGCCGGCGGATGCCGTTTGCTGAATGCACAGTTCAGTTCCATTCTTGCCTTTATCACACCTACCGAGGCGCACTATCTCTATGTGGGTCACTCGCAGGAGTCTTATTACAGATACAGCAAGCTGACGAGCGAGAAGGGCATGGATGACAATCTGTTTGTCTTATCAAGCCTCAATCATATGGGCGTTGACAGTGATCGCGATGAGGATATAAGACTCAAGGTCAATGAAGATCTGACAAGGCTGTCACGTTTCCATTCACAGAGACACCCGGGCGAAGAACTTGCGAACGTGTTCCTCTACGGCAGTTATGAAAAAATGGATGAACTGAACAGTTTTCTCAATGATTTCTTTGGAGGCATCGTGGTTCCGTTAAGGAGCGAGGATCTTAGGATCAATGTTACCTTTAAGTCATGGGATGAAGCGATCTGCTTCAATTCGGCTCTGGCTCCTACGGTCCTGTGGGAGGATAAGGGTGCCCAGTATGATATCTTCAGTCGCCTTGAAGTTCTGGATAAGGATAATAAGGGTATATGGGAATATGCGATGCTCATGTGCGCAGGCGTCATATGTATCATAGTTCTGATCATTACCGGTTTCCAGTATTCGAAGCTTAAGGAATTAAGGAGACAAAATGATGAGATCAATGACTGGCTTAATGATCCGGCCAATGTCACCGAGTATGTCGAGCGCAATGAGAAGATGGCTATTACGGATTCCTACAGAACATATAATGCTCAGGTTGAGACGGCGATCGAACTCCTTGAGAATATGCCCGCTTTTAACAGCAATATGGTAAGGGATCTTGACAGGATGAAGCCTAACGGAGTGAATATAACCGGTATATCCTTCAATGATGGTGTGATCACTCTCGGCTGTTACAGCAAGGATCAGTATCTCCCTGCGGAATATGCCAAGAAGATAAAAGAATCCGGCAATTACAGATCTGTCGTGTATAACGGATTCTCAGGTAATCGTAACAGCGCCGGAGAAGATATATATTCATTTAATATCTCAGTGGCTATATGGGATTGATCATTAAGGAACTTTTGATTAAAGATATAAAAAAGCTTTCAAATTGTGTGACATTTATTACACTAGATGGTGTATTGTATTATTATATCCTGATTTTTGGAGAGTATTAATGAGCAAAAGAGAGAAATTGTTATTACAATTATGTATAAGTATTGCTCTGGTCGGCCTGTCTTCAATCTATCTGTTGATGCCTGTTATCAAGAATAACAGGGCAGCAGTAGAAGAGCAGGAGATGATAGAGACTCAGATGCTGGAGATGAAGGCTATACTGGATGCTCCCGGTATAGATGAGGCATTGGAGGGAGAGAAGGACAGAGCACGTACCAATTACGAATATTTCTACAGTAAGCTCAATAGTTATTCTCTGGATGAGAATATCAACGGTATCATTACTGACACAGGTGTCGATGTTGTATCGATGAAGATAGGAGATTATAAAACAATTCCTCTCAGTAATCTAAAGCGAAACAGCGAAGATGCCGATATAATACTTGACGGAGACTTTCTCCTCGGATGTGACGTCAGTATAACGGCAACGGGAGAATATGATAAGATCCTTAATCTGATCAGCAGATTGAAGGCTGAGAGTAATTGCGTTGATATTACAAGTCTTAACCTTACCAGGGATGAACGCGTGACTGAAGGTAAGAATCCCGTGACGGCAACCATTGGGATCATCATCTACGGTATAGGGGAAAGCGAATTTGTTGATTCTTTGAATTAATGTAAAAATGCGGGCAGTTACATCTGTGTAGTCCGATAACAGATAATAAAGGAATATCCATCGTTACACGGAGGCAGTTAATGATCAAGAAGATCCGTCTTGGCGAGGCTCTTATCGGAGCCGGGTATATAACAGAAGAACAATTGGATCAGGCGTTGGCTTATCAGAAGGCTAATGAGAATCGTCAGAGACTGGGAGAAGTTCTGATCACCCTCGGTTTTGTAACAGAAGACGATATGCTGGGCGAGCTGGCAAGACAGCTTCAGGTTCCCTTGCTTACGCTTAATCAGATCACACCATCCGCAGAGGTTATCGCAACGATCCCTCGTGAGACTGCAATGAAGCAGAGTCTTGTACCTCTTAAGATCGCCGATGACAATCTGTATGTGGCTACGGATAATCCGCTTAACTATTACGGATTCATGGAACTTGAGGAACAGATCGGTAAGCAGATCGTTCCTTACCTTACCAAAAAAGAGAATATCAATATAGCTATCGAACAGTTCTACGCCAATAAGAGCCTGTTCAACGTAGTTAATGAAGCCAATCAGCTCTACGGTAAAGATTATCAGGAGAAGGATACTTCCGAATCTTACCAGCAGATGATGGATCGAGTAGACAGCTCACCTGTTGTTAAGCTGGTTAACTCAATCCTCACTCAGGCTGTTACGATGCTGGCTTCGGATATACATATCGAACCCAAGCAGAACAATGTTATCGTAAGATTCAGAATAGACGGCGATCTTATGGAAGTCATGGTTCTGAATGCGGCGATACATATGTCACTGGTGACCCGACTTAAGATCATATCTAATCTTGATATAGCCGAGAAGAGGGCACCTCAGGACGGACGTTTCAGTATAGAGATGGGTACAAGGGAAGTTAACTTCCGTATCTCAACTCTTCCGAGTGTATACGGCGAGAAGATAGTTATCCGTATCCTTGGTGATAATAAGGTGGATCTTATTCCTCTTTCAATGCTGGGAATGAGACCTTCCGATAATGAGAAATTTAACAGACTTATACATAATCCCAACGGAGTTATCCTCGTTACGGGACCTACAGGAAGCGGTAAGACAACTACCATCTATTCGGCACTTAATGAGATAGCCAAGCCGAATGTGAATGTTGTCACAATAGAAGATCCTGTTGAGAAGACGATGGATGCTCTGACTCAGGTTCATATCAATGCAAAAGCGGGAGTCACTTTTGCAAGTGGTCTTCGTTCCATAATGCGACAGGATCCCGATGTAATAATGGTCGGTGAGATCCGAGATACGGAGACAGCTGTAATAGCTGCACAGGCGGCTATTACGGGACATTTGGTACTCAGTACCATTCATACCAATGATGCACCCGGTGCATTCATGAGGCTGGTAGATATGGGAGCCGAACCTTATATCGTTGCTTCTTCCGTTATCGGAGTTGTGGCACAGAGATTATTGAAGCTTATCTGTGAGGACTGCAAAGAAGAGTACGAGCCTGACGATAATGAACTTCGATACTGGGATGAGCCCATCAGACCCAGATTCTACAGGGGCAAGGGCTGTAGTAAATGTAATCACACCGGCTATAAAGGCAGAATAGCCGTGTATGAGATAATAATGGTCAATCAGCCGATAAGAGATCTTATCATGGAACATGCTTCCAGTCAGGTCATCAAACAGGAAGCTGTTAAGGCAGGATTTACCGACATGAAACACAATGCAAAAGAATTGATCAAGGAGGGAAAGACGACATTATCAGAGATGTGCAAAGTAATTAATTTCTTAGATTAAGGAGGAAAAGGGTATGCGTAAAGAAAGAAATAATGATGGTTTTACTTTGGTTGAGTTAATTATAGTTGTTGCAATCATTGCTTTACTTATTGCTATGATCGCACCTAATCTTACAAGCTTCCTTGGCACTGCAAGTGATACAACTTTCAGAGCTAATGCCAAGACAGCGTTTACAGCTTCCAATGCGTGGGCAACACAGATGAGAGTTTCCGGAGCAGCAGGAGCAGCCGGAACAGTTACACTTGAGCTTAACGGCGATGTTCTTCAGGCTGCTTATACAGGCGTTACAGCACCTACAGGTTCTCAGCCTGCTCTTGAAGATCTCTTTAATGCGGGTGAATTTAATGCGGATACAGTTGTAACAGTTACAGTTGATGCTAACTGGGCTGTAACAAATGTTGTATGGGCAGAAGCCGGCACATCATCTACATATCCCGATGCTGCAGCTACACCTACATCTGCACCTACACCGTAATCGTGATCGCTTTTGGATATTTTTTGATTTAGCACCTTTGTAAGCGCACGGATGCGGAAGAACAACTTGCAATAACGTCGAACGGTTCGACTGATTTATTGTGATATACCGGTCCGGTCACGGATCGGACCGGTGATAATCTAATCAAACTTAATACTTTATGGACAATAGTCCGTCGTGGTACGTGCTATTGTTGAATGATCGCAGTAGACAATGGTAACGTTGGGCTATTGAAACAGCACATTGATGATAATTGATATCCCTTTTGAATAACGAAGTAGAGTAATAATTAACTTAAGATGAATGGCTGTGATGATCCTTATATGAGGATCATCGGTTGGCCGAATTTCTATCTGTGCACAGGTTAAAGATTCTACTGAACATGTCCGGCTTACGGACGTGATGATTAAATACCCCGGGTATTTAATTAACAAAGGCGTGGCTTACGGCCACGCCTTTGAATTTCTCCAAGGCCGAAGCCGTGAGCGGCAATGATTTTTATATAAATTGCCATTGCCAAAAAGTAAAAAAAACACATTAGGGGTTAAGGAAACGCCCCAAATATCCGATAATAGACATAGGGGTATTATGTAATTACGGAGAATGCATATGAGCAGAAAAAGGAATTGGGACAAAAGAGGCTTTACCCTTATTGAGATAATCATAGTTATAGGCCTTATATCGATAATCCTTGGACTTGTGACAGTCGGAATGTCAGGGTTCTTTGATGCTGCCGATCAGATGGAGAGATCCGCTGTGGCAGAGACCGGTTTCTATAGTCTGCAAAACCATATCAATTACCTTAAGAGAAACGGCGGATTGAATGATTTTGCCGCTCTTTTGCGGGCTCATGGTCACAGTGAGGACACTGAGCTTAACAAGTCTGTCATTGTATCCAATTATGATGAGAATTATTACAATAACGAATATCTTCCGGAGCATGGCGAGAGTGAGATAGTCTATATAACTATTGACAGTAATACGCCTTCCACTACGGACAATCCGATCTATCCCATCTTAAGTGCCGCATTTAATGATGACGAGATTATGGCAGGAAGCTTCCTTGCTGAGGTGGATCTCTCTACAGGTATCGTAAGGAGTCTGTTCTACTCGACATCGGTCGGCAGTCTTGATCTTAGCGGAAGCGGAAGCAGAGATGATAAGAGAGATTGTCTCTACAGGGATGCTGACAGCCTCCTGGAGAAGCGTCAGGGTTACTTCGGACTTATCAATACGTCTCTGCATTATGACAAGGTGGAATCAGACAATTTCGAACTGCCCGATAAGATCGAACTCGTTAATGAGGACAGATTGTATCTCAGGTGGCAGGAAGTCAATCATGAGAATCTGTCAGTTATTGCGGGCACTATTGATGTGGATGACATATTCTACAGGGTTACCGTATATGACGGCAACGATGATGCGATCGCCGAGTATGATATCAGCAGGGCAGATATTCATAAGGAATTGTCAGGTGTATTAACATCCGCTCTTGATTATATGGATGATACATCCGTACCCATAAGCGATTCGATGGCAGGAAGCAGCAAGCAGATCTGGTGTGATTATGCGGATCTTGATTATACAGAGTCGCCTACCGCACAGTCAGGTGAGTTCTATTTTGCATTGCTTGAATGTCCTGATCATGTATTCGCTGATAATGATTACGACTTTGAGTACGATGACAGTATATATGCAACTCTTCAGGTGGGTAATATCAATAAGCCTGACAGGGTAAGTACCGAGAGCATTACATCCAATATGGAAAGTGCGCTCTATAATTACGTGTATGATGATACTGTTTCGATCGCATGCAGCAGGCATCTTAATAACATAAGATACGGTGATCCGTTCAACGCTTCATACTGTCTGACCGACAATATCGACTGGGGCAATATTGAGAACAGGCACAGGGATATCAATTTCGCTTCAGTAATGTATGAAGATGAGGTTACACCCGGCTTGTATCACGGCTTTGGCGGAGTGCTCACCGGAGATAAGGACGTTGCGGAGCTGGTTGAATCCGATGCGGCGAGTGAGGGATTTGATCTGTATCGTTATATCGATAACAGAAACAGCAGGGAATCCAATGCCGATTATAATGCATATACCATATCCGGACTGACTATCTCAGAAGACGGCAGATCCCAGGTGGGTATGTTCTATGCTGTTGAAAACGGCGCGCTTATCAGTGATATCATCTTCGAGGATGCCAAGGTTACAGGTGATGATGACACGGGTGTCGTTGCCGGTATATCCAGAGGCCGGATCAGTAATATCGCAGTTATCGATCCCAAGGTGGAAGGCGGTAAGAAGACCGGCGGTATCTGCGGAGAGCTTACGGGCGATGATTCTTACATTCAGTTTTGTGCGGTTACGGGATACAGGGACGGCACGGACAGTTACATTAAGGGAATATCGCAGGTAGGCGGTATAACAGGTCTGGCTGACGGTGAAGTAAGCAATAGCATGAGTTCTGCTTACTGTATCGCTGCACCCGAGGCAGGCAATGACAATATTAAGAGCAATGGTCTTGCGAGGGCTGTCGGCGGTATTGCCGGAAGCGTTACAGTCAGTGCGGGCTATTTTACGGAGAATATAAGCGGAGTAAGGCTTGATGCCAATGGTATTCCGGAGATCATAACCGACGAGCAGATTCTCGATGCAGTTCTTGCCGATATTACGGGCGGCAGAGTGGCAGGTATCGGTGACGTGGGCGGTGTTGCAGGTGATATCAGCGCCATGAGCGGAGAGGCCACACATCTGTATAATTATTCGATAGTAAGCTCGCTTATGATACCTGCGGCTGAGTTCACACAGCGCGGGGATACGGGCAACGAGAATATCTATGTTAATTACGGCGGTATAGCAGGCATTCTCAAAAACGGTAAAACTGTCAGAGATTGCAGGAATTACGCGCCGGTAGGTCTTCAGTTCGTTAAGAGAGACGGCAGTGTTGCAACGGATGACGAAGCAAGAGATTACATGTATCATAAGGATAATGTGACGGACGAGAATTATGCAGTCAATCCCAAGTCGCTGACATCGCCCAGATACATTGGCGGTATAGTCGGATATGCCGAGGCAGGAAGCAATGTCATAGATTCTTACAGCGATGCCGCATCTTATGATACTTATGAAGCGGAGCTTGAGGATTATCGTAACAGGCTCACGGGTGATGGAGGTTATTATACCGGCAAGTATGTTGGCGGTATTGTCGGCATGCTCTGCGGTAACCTTACACTCAGCGATACCCTTGGCGTGGATGAACTTGAAGTTAATGTCAAGGCATACGATACGGCGGGCGGAATAGCAGGGATTATCGGAAAAAACGGGCAACTGAATTGTCTGCGTAGCCGACTTATCATTAGCGGAGTCGTGGCCAACGACAAGGCGGAGGCAGCCGGCGTTGCAGGTGTTGTTGCGGCTGACAGCGGCAGCTTAACGGGAAGATTCGTCAATGAAGCCAACATCTTCGGATCAACTGCGGCAGGTATAATAGGCCGTCAGAATAATAAAACAGTCACTCTGACAGGTTGTGAGAATCGTGCAGTCATTCACGGAAGAGGCATGAAAAACGGTGGTTACATGGGTGGTATCGCAGGTTATTCGGCAGGTATCATAGACGATTGTCGTAATATAGGAACTCTGAATCAGTATCTGTATCCGGGACTGCTCGACAGGACTATACCTGAGGATATCGACGGATATACAATCTACCGCGGTTTTGTATATGCAGGCGGTATTGTCGGATATCTGGATGCCGGCGGAGCTGTAAAGGATTGTAATTCAGAGTATGTTAACTCTGCGGATAATAAGGTGATAGTCAGTCACAATTCATATGCGGGCGGTATTGCAGGATATGTAAGAGACGGTGATATCACGGCACCTTCGGGCAAGACGGTCACCATACCTCTGTATATGTGTGATGATCATAATTACGGCTATGAGATCGTAGTCAATGAGAGAGCCCGTCTCGGCGGTATTGCGGGTGCGATCACCGGATCGGGTAATAAATACGTGTCCAAGATGGATTATACAGGTAAGATCAGATGTCTGTATAAGTCCGATAACGGAAGTACTGCCGTAGGCGGTATAGTAGGTTACTTCAATAACACTAACTGTACTATAAGCAAGTGTAATGTCAGGTGTGATATACAGAGTAATATATACAATACGGGCGGTATCGTAGGATATTTCAGAAGAGGACGCATATTGAGCGATTGCTCTAATAATGGCGATACCTATATTGAGACTACAGGCAATCGTACAGGTGGTATAGCCGGAGCTGTATATTGTGACAATACCGACTGTTGTATGGATATTGAGTATAATTACGCAGTTGTAGTCAGCACCGGCATTCAGACCGGAGGATTCGCAGGCTACGTTAATGACGGTTATTATTTCAATATATCGGGTAAGAAGAACAATTCGGTCCGTGTTCAGGGACGTGAAGAAGTCGGCGGTATTGCAGGTCATTATGAGATCGGTACGGACGCCCTTATCAGTAAGCCTGTCAATAGCGGCAAAGTATACGGCTTCTACAATGTAGGCGGTATCATAGGTCAGCTTAGAGATAAGAGAAGCGGAACTCTCCCTCTCAGGATGAACGAGCTTAAGAATGCGGGAGAGGTATTATACATCTTCTCAGCGACCAATCCGGGAGCTGAAGGCGCAAGAGTGGGCGGTCTTATCGGTGGTTCGGGCTTTGGCGGCAGCGGAGCTTCGGTATTACAGTTGACCGATTGCGTCAATGAAGGTAAGGTCGCATCCGGTGAGGACGGCGCCAGGAGCAGTAGAAGTGGAGGTCTTGTAGGCGAAGATGACAGGAATGTCACATTCGTTAATTGCGCTAATAAAGGGCCTGTAACGGCCAATAATAATATCGGCGGTATCATAGGACAGGCCGATAAGTCGGTTACCATGACGGATTGTTATAATGCCGCACAGGTTAAGGGTAATGACTGTATCGGCGGTCTTGCAGGTCAGTGTGAATCCCAAGGAGACATCACGCTCACCAACTGTCAGAATACGTCGGACGGTGTTGTTCGCGGTCATGATACTATCGGCGGACTTGTAGGTAAGGCTGTGGGCAGTAAGTCAACCCTGCCTGCATTCAGTGCCGACACTTGTGTCAATTACGGTTATGTCGAGGCCACAGCCGGTAAGGCAGGCGGTATTGCAGGTTATGTTGTTCTCAATATCTGTGATTTTACCGCTTGCGTCAATAATGCTGATATCGATAGTGAACTTACATCTCCCATGGGTTCTTATCTGGGAGGTATCATAGGATATTTCTCTGCGGAAAACACCGGCAACACGGCTAATGATACTCCGGTATCTGTATTCGATGCCTGTGAGAATCACGGAAGACTGTCCAAGACCTATAATAATGTCGGAGGTATATGCGGAGCGGATACGATGAATTCACAGTATCTGAACTGTATCAATTCTCCTGCGATTTCTCAGGATGTCATTATTCTTGAGACCAATGAGAACAGAGAATTTGAGATCGTCGGCGGTATCGTAGGATACGCCGGTATGGGACGACACGGTATCACTCTTGACGGCTGTATTAACTCAATGAATATCAGGACGAACAGAACCGGTAGGAATATTGGCGGTCTGGTTGGTATGTTCTCCGCTGATAAGGATGTGGTACTTCACATTGAGAAGAGTAATAGCGGTAATACCAATTCCGGTAATATCTCAGTGGAAATAGCCGGACATAATATCGGAGGCTTTGTCGGTTATGTAAGAACCGGTAGTACCAACATCAGAAATGCTGAGAATTACGGCTCTATAAAGGCAGGCTCAGAGGGTCTGTATTCGGCAGGCGGTATCCTCGGCGGTTCCGATAAGAGTGCTAATGTCGGAAGTCTTCATATAAGTAACAGTAATCAGCATTCATCTATCGAATACGGCAGGAACAATATCGGCGGAATTGCAGGTCTTATGGCAGCAGCGACATCGATTCAGGTCACTAGTTGCCGTAACCAGTGTGATGACCCCTATATACAATGTAATATCAGTCTTATTGATACAAGTGCCAATACCACTCCTGTCGGCGGTATTGTAGGCGGAATATACTCAACATCCGATAATGAAGCTTCACCGGCGTATTGTTCTATTGTATCCAATGCCAATTATTCGAGACTGGATGTAAAGAACACCAACGAAGGCTTTGGCGGAATCTTCGGAAGAGCAGAGAAGGTAAGAGGATCGATCACCGGTAATGCCAATTACGGTGAGATACATATAAGCGGAAGTGCAGAATGTGTAGGCGGTATAGGCGGAACGATCTGTTATCCCAGCGTGGCAACTGAAGCTGACTTCGCACATACGAGTAATGCTAATTATGGCATCATCTACATAGAAGGTACTCAGGGCAGATATGTAGGCGGTATCTATGGAAGAGACGGTTCCGTAGCCAATTACACCACCTGTGTTAACTACAGTGCCATTAATGCAACTTCCGGTGTTACGGAATTTAATGCAGTCGGAGGTATTACGGGATATCTGTATTCCAATGCCAAGGGCGCAGGAGGAAGTACACCGACTAAAGAGACTTATCTCTATAGCTGTATCAATAACGGAAGTATCGCACCTGATTGTAATAACAGGCAGTCAGCTGTCAATCTGGGCGGTATAGCCGGAATGTCATGCAGGAAGGTTAAGATCCAGAGCTGTATCAATCAGCCTACAGGCGATATAGGAGTATCGGGCAAGACTAATACATCTTCGGTAGGCGGTATCCTGGGAACAGCCGAATATGTCAATGACGGAGATAATACCTGTTCGATATGGCAGTGCGAGAACTACGGACATCTCATTAACTGCGGAGATAACAGATACGGTAACAGTGAGGCTAATGTCGAAGGAACCGGCGGTATATTGGGAACTTCATCAACGGGCGTTAATATATACGCTTGCATTGTATCGACCAATACATGGACACCCATTCTCAGTCTCAGTACTTCAGGATCTATAGACGGTAATTATGCGATCGGCGGAGTGATAGGAGCAGTTCATAAAAACAGCGCATCACAGGTCAGACCGTTTGTCACAATATCTTCCATGAGCGGATATAATGCCATCAATGCATCCAAGCGACTGGATATGGCTGGCGGATTCATCGGAACGGTATATGACTCTGATGTATCATTGTCAGGTGCAACTAATTATTACGAGATAAGCAGTACGGCTGATGAGTACAGGCTTGGCGGTATCATAGGTAATATGAGCGGTAAGGGGACCCTTACATTATCTAACTCGTCCAATATGTCTGATATCGGAAGCGGACGAGGCAATTATTCATTTATCGGCGGTATCATAGGCAGAGCGACTTGTGATCATGTGAATATATCCGGATGCAGTAATTCCGGAAGGATCCTTAGAGAAGGCGGCAATGCTGCACATGAAGAGGATCATAATTGTATCGGCGGTATCGGCGGCAGGATATGTCCTTATGAAGATTATGCAGATCATTCGTTGGACAGGGACGATGTCTATGTAGTTAACTGCAGTAATAATGGCGTCATTGGAGCGGTTGGCGTCAGCAATTATAGTAATGAAGTCGGCGGGATAGTCGGATCATTCGGAGGAACTATTGAGAACTGTACCAATTCGGGGATCATTTATCTCGGCAGCAGGTTCATAGGCGGTATCGTAGGTAATTCGGCATCACCTAAGAGGAATGCCAATGATATAAGAAATATCCGGACTTACCTGTATGTTATCGGATGTACCAATAATGCTCAGATAGGATATACGGCTGATGCATCTAATGCTGTTTATGAGAATGTGGGCGGAATAGTCGGGGGCTGTACGCTCGTTGAGGGCGATCTGTTTTCCAATAAGGAAACATATATAGCTAACTGCAACAATAACTCGCCTATAAATTGCTTTGCGGCTACCAATAACAGACGTGCGAAGTATATCGGAGGTATTCTTGGTTATACCTATAATTCGGTAGGATATGTGGGTGAGAACCGTATCATAGTGAAGGGATGTGTTCATTCAGCGAGCGGCGGTATCATTAATGCTTCTAAGTACGTCGGAGGTATTGTTGGCGGAATGAATTATTGTGATGATGCCCTTGTAACCAATTGCGAGAATCTCGCTAATATCAACTCTAATAGCAGCGGAGATGGTTATAACGGTTATGACAGTTGTGCAGGCGGTGTCGTGGGTGCGGCAGAGTCAGCATATGGAGGTAAGATGGTGATCGCCCATTGCATCAATAACGGTCAGATCACGGGATATAATAATGTTGGCGGTATTATATCTACACTTAGTTACGGTATGATCATGGATTCTTATAATTTTGGTGTCATTAATGCGATCAGTGGTAATAATAAGAGTCTGGTATGTTTCAACAGTTCGGCCAGGACCGATATGATAGACGTATATACGGTTATGAACGGGACTACCAATAATGCCGTTTCAATAGGACTGAGTGACGGCAGAAAAATGTGGACCGGACTTAACTATGGTATAAATAATAATAATTTTTTATGGGATAACGGTGCGCTTAACAGATTGAACAGCGCTATGAATCTGCAATTGGTTTGGGGTGATAACCTTCAGAACGCAAGGTCTGTTATCAATAGCTATAAGTATTCTCCGGCAAGTCCCGGTTTTGCTAATCTAAGGACGACTGATAACGGTGGGAATATTAATATGACAGTTGACGTGACATTCACCAATACTACAAGAGTATCATCTGCCATTACCGCACTGATCTACAGAGGTTCCCTGTCGGATAGTGTGATACAGGCAGATGCCGACGGTTCCCGTACGGAATGTCTCTATAAAGTGTCGGTGCCCTTTACATCATTTGTTACGGACGGTAATAGCAGGTCTGTTACTTTTACATTAGACCGAAATATGTTACCGGCGGGTAGATATAAAATAGTCTTTATTAATGAGGGCTATGGCTATACGGATCTTTTGAGTGGTCAGTGGATCAGGATGCTGAATGATACCCAAGGTGTGATCATGAGTCAGAGACTTATGATCGCCAATAACGGCGGAGCTTCGGTTATGGGAGTTGAGAATAGCACTATCAGAGAACTTAAGAAGATTAAGCCCGATGATGAACTCATAGACGAAGAAGAGACCGAAAACGATGAGGAAGAAACCGAAGCCGTTGAAGATGAGTCGGAAGAAGAACCCGGGGAGATCGAGACGGAAGAGGATACGGAAGCTGACATCGAGGCGGATACTGAGGCGGATACTGAGACGGATACAGAAACCGATACTGAATCCGATACTGAAAAAAATAAGGACACTGAATCCGGATCGGAGACCGAAACTGATGTAGAAGCCGAGGTCGGAACAAATATGACAATGATCGAGGTAGAGCCTTCGGAAGAAGAGCACGGAGAAAACGGTGCACCCCAAGAGCATGGCGGTAGTGAGACTGTGGGCATCTAAGCGTACATTATGTCTGTATCTATGCTATACTTGTACCTGAGAGATTCTATCTACGTATGGAGGCATGGATAATGGGCAGAAATGTATTGATAACAGGTGCTTCGCGTGGGATCGGAGCGGCAATTGCGACGGAATATGCCGCGGGCGGATATGATCTGATCCTTAATACATCCAAGAGTTCGGCAGACCTTAATACTCTGGCATTCAAACTGATAACCCAGTATGGGATCAACTGTATCAACAGCATAGGAGATATAGGCGATCCGGATTATGTAAGGAAACTGTTCTCATCCGTTGAGCATCTTGATGTGCTGATCAATAATGCGGGAGTATCTCATATCGGCCTTATTCAGGATATGACGGATGCTGACTGGAGGCGTGTGATAGATACCAACTTAAGTGGTGTGTTCTATACATGCAGAGAGGCCTCCGGGTTGATGCTTAAGGAGCATGCGGGCAGTATCATCAATATATCATCCATATGGGGCGATCAGGGTGCTTCAATGGAAGTCGCTTACTCTGCTTCTAAGGGCGGCGTTAATACGTTTACCAGGGCACTGGCTAAGGAGTTGGCTCCGAGTGGCATAAGCGTCAATGCGATATCGTGTGGGGTTATCAACACTTCAATGAACAGCTGTTTTTCGGAAGAAGAGATGAAACAGATAATAGAAGAGATTCCGAAGGGACGTTTGGGAACGCCCGAGGAAGTCGCAAAGGTGGCCTTCTATCTCGGCAATGCACCCGAATACCTTACGGGACAGATAATCGGTGTAGACGGTGCGTATTAAAGAATGCTGAGGATCGAAAATAATATTAAACTGAGGCTGAGAATCGACAATAGTATTAAACAGAGGCTGAGGATCGACGAATAATACTAAACAGAGGCTGAGGATCGACGAATAATACTAAACAGAGGCTGAGAATCGACAAATAATAATAAACAGAGGCTGAGAGATCAACATGTTTCTCTCAGCCTCTGATCATTACATACTATACGAACTTAACGGCTGTTCCGTAAGCGATAACTTCAGCTGCGCCCTGAAGGATCGCAGATGAAGAATAGCGAATATTAACAACTGCGTCTGCACCAAGCTCTGTAGCCTCAGCTACCATTCTCTTTGTTGCGAGTGCGCGTGCCTCATTCATCATCTCATTGTAAGCCTTAAGCTCTCCTCCGACAATAGTCTTAAGTCCCTGTGTAAAATCCTTACCGATGTTCTTGGACTGAATAGTACTGCCTTTAACGAGTCCTAACATCTCCAATTCTTTGCCGCTGATATAATCAGTATTTACTAAGATCATCTTCTTCTCCTCCATCAATTTCCCTAATGCGTTCTATGCAGACATATATCACAACTACGGCTAACGCTAAAGGTATAATGCCAAGTAAGATCTTCGCGATCCCGGGAAGCATTGCAATAAGAAAGCAAAAATAGATAAGATAATAAGCTACCAATAAAACCGAGATGATAATAGGTGCTATCTTTTTCTTGGTGTGTTCACTCATTGGCTACATCTCCATTCTTAGATCATCTGTGGCGTATACCGCTTGCCTTACGGAAGTTTGATACGTTCTGCTACTCATAATAATAGCAGATTACAGGTTTGTCAGTGAAGTGTTTTTTTAATAAAAACGATTACGAGTAATAACATTACCAAAGCGGTCAAAAGGTAGAGATCGCGATCAATTCGGAGGGCGCTTGTCGGAGTCAGGCAGTCCTTATGTAAAGAGTAGTTTATTACCTCTTGACAAAAAAACGGTTAGCATTGTGTAACTGATAACATGTGGAATCAGGAGGGTACGATTTTAATTGAAGAATTCAATACTCTAAAGATTGACGATAGAAAAATGTGGGATAATATAAACATTGAGTGATGATAGAATGACATTATTATTAACAGCGACCGTTGAATATGGTAGAATAGTGATGTTTCAAAACGCAACAATTAGTAAGAGTAGTGATCCGTAAGGGGAAATTCAAGATGAGAGATCTGATCATAATAGGTGGCGGTCCGGCAGGCCTTACAGCCGGAATATATGGAAAAAGAGCAGGCCTTGATACATTGGTGATCGAGAGTATGCCTCTGTTCGGCGGGCAGGTGACTACGACCGTGGATGTTGACAATTATCCGGGACTTCCCGGTATCGGCGGCTTCGAACTTGGAGATACCTTCAAGCGTCATGCCGATAAATTCGGCGTTGAGTTCCTTGAGGGCGAGGTTATGGGTATTGAAGCTGAAGGAGAAGTGAAGAGCGTCACTGTTAACGGCGAGAAGGTCGAAGGACGTGCACTTATCATAGCAACAGGAGCAGCACACAATCAGCTTGGCGTACCGGGGGAGGAAGAGCTTCGCGGAATGGGCGTATCGTATTGTGCGACATGCGACGGCGCTTTCTTCAGGAAAAGGGTGACTGTTGTAGTAGGAGGCGGAGATGTCGCATTGGAGGATGCGTTGTTCCTTGCAAGAGGTTGTGAGAAGGTCTACCTTATTCACAGGCGTGATACCTACAGAGCCGCTTACTCTATCGTTGAGAAGGTTAAGAATACCGAGAATATCATTCCTGTATATAATTCAGTTGTGGATGAGATCCTTGGCGACGGACAGGTGAGCGGTGTTCGCGTGACTGATAAGAAGAGTGGCGAGAGCAGCGTGATCGAATGTGCGGGTGTTTTTATAGCGGTAGGTACTCATCCTATAACAGAGTTCGTCAAGGGAAGCGTGGACATGGATGAGAAGGGCTATATCATCGCCGGTGAGGATTGCAGAACCAATGTGGACGGCGTATACGCAGCGGGCGATGTCAGAGTTAAGCCACTGAGGCAGATAGTGACTGCAACTGCGGACGGCGCCAATGCGGTTAATTCGGCTGTGGAGTATCTGTCATAATTGTTGCATATAACAGATTGAAGATTAGATGATCAAAGTTTTTCAGGTTTTTCAAAGTTTTTTAAGTGCTCATTTGGGGATCATTGTATAGAGATGAATGATATTCCGGGCCTGTTTTTTGCACGGGTGACATAACATTGGACGATGTTAGGAAAGTTAATGATATAAAAATGCATAAAATCGGGCTGTTTTTTAAGAAATTTATATCGAATATTACTATATGGTTGACAAAACAAGGGCATGATGATATCCTAAAAAAGGATTTCGTAATAAATTTGTAACAATTTAGACAGGTACGATATGAAAAACACAGCAATGAAAATGGCAGTCCTGATGATAACAGGATTAATGATAGTTGGAACACCGTCTGTCAGTGCTAATGCAACTTCGACATCGGGATCCTTACCTTCAGCCGGATTTTCACTGGTTGTTGATGGTGGTAATTCCGTAGGAGATGTTAAGGAAGAGGTTAAGGGTATCGTAGATACAGCGACAGATTCCTCTAATGCTTCGGCAGATGCTGGTATGATCCAGGCGGCAGTTAATGACACTATTGATTTTAATAAAGAGATCATTGGTATCAATCGTGTAATGACATCCAAGGATGCCATTAAGGAAGACGTTAAGGAAGATTTTTCCAATTTCGTAATAGCTCAGGTTAACGATTATGTTAATGTTCGTGATCTTCCGGATGAGAATGAAGGCAAGATCATCGGTAAGCTCTATAATAATTCAGTTGGTAATTATATAGAAGAGACTGATAACGGATGGATCAAGATCGAGTCCGGTAATTGTGTCGGATATGTTAAGGCTGAGTTTTGTGTGACCGGTGATGATGCGATAGCGCTTGCTGAAGAGGTTGGTACACTTATCGCAACGGTTAACACCACGACACTTAAGGTTCGTGAAGAGCCCGGCTTGGATGCTTCGGTAATAGGACTTGTACCTATTGCGGATGAGCTTACAGTAAGCGAGAAGCTTGACGGTTGGGTTAAGGTTGATATTGAAGAAGGTGAGGGCTATGTATCCCTCGATTACGTTGAACTTCATACAGAGTTCGTAACAGCCGAATCCAAGGAAGAGGAAGAGGCAAGACTTGCTAAGGAGAAGGCGGCCAGAGAGAAGGCTAATAAGGCAGCAAGAGATGCTGCTGCAGCCGCAGATGCAGGAGCGTCTACAGAAGGTTCATCTGCAGCGGTTACTGCTTCAGGAAGCGGAGCAGGTTCGGACGTAGCTAATTATGCGCTTCAGTTCGTTGGCAATCCTTATGTGTATGGCGGTTCATCACTTACGAACGGAACTGACTGTTCTGGTTTCGTAATGAGCGTATATGGACACTTTGGAGTATCACTTCCTCATTCATCAGCTTCTGACAGAAGCCAGGGTTATGATGTAGGCGGAATCTCCAATGCACAGCCCGGCGATATCGTATGTTATTCCGGCCATGTGGCTATCTACATCGGTAACGGTCAGATAGTTCATGCATCTACTTCTAAGACAGGTATCATCGTATCGGATGCCAATTATCGTCAGCCGATATGTGTAAGAAGAATATTCTAAGCTTGAATATATAAGTATGTACAAAAAGCGCATTTCTCTGAAATGCGCTTTTTGTTTGATAGCTTCCTATTACACAAAAAACGCTCCGCTAAGGATGCGCACTCCTTCGAAAGGATATGTAAAGGATGCGCACTCTTGTGAAAGGAGATGTAAAGCATCCGCGCTCGGCGCGAAAGGTAGATGTAGAGCATCCGCGCTCGCACGAAAGGTAGATGTAAATGATGCGCGTTCGACGCGAAAGGAGATGTAGAGCATCCGCGCTCGACGCGTGAATGTCGCAAGCGACATTCTTTCTATAGACTTACCGGAGATCAATAAAGGGCTTATTGAGCACATTCGCCGGGATGATGGCATTATTCCCGAATAACTTATTCTGAGATAAGATAATTGTAAGGGTATGGTTCAGTATGATTATTGGAGAGGATAAGCGAAAGTGGCCATATAGAATGCTGAAATATAGTATATTTTATACTAAAATGTCAGACTTTTATAAAATCTTTATTTGCGGTTGACACGATTGATATTGTGTAAAACGACAAAAGCGGACGATTGACCAAAGCGGTCACATCGTTATGTGAATAAGAAGTTATCCACAATAATAAAGAGGTAAAAGGTTAAAAAACCATCTTATACACCAAGTTATCCACTTTATACACATCAAATGCACGGTTATTGACCGTAAAAGACTCAGTTTTGTAAGAACAGGGGTTCTGTTGAATATGTATAAAACTCAATAAAACGAAAAAAACGCTTGCAAAATAATAAGATAGATAAAATATAAAAAATTGATTAAATTTTCAGAAAACAAAAGTGCCTTATAGACAAAAGAGAGTAAAATATGATAGAATGTAGTCACGTTGAAGGTTACTTTTCAACAAATACAGTACAGAAGGGGCTGATGTGTATGAAATTTATTATTAGTGGCAAGAACATTGATGTTACTGATGGGTTACGCAGCGCAGTACAGGAGAAGATAGGAAAGTTAGAGAGATATTTTACTCCTGAGACAGAAGTTCATGTTACCTTGAGCGTAGAGAAGGAGAGGCAGAAGATAGAGGTAACGATTCCGGTCAAAGGCAGTGTCATCAGATCGGAGCAGGTTAGCAACGACATGTATGTTTCAATAGACCTTGTAGAGGAGATAATCGAAAGACAGTTAAAGAGATATAAGAATAAGATAATCGATAAGCATCAGAACGGTAATTACTTCCGGCAGGAATTTATTGAGAAGGATTATGTAGAAGACGAGGACGTTCAGATCGTCAGAAGCAAGAAGTTCGATATCAAGCCCATGTATGCGGACGATGCCTGTGTACAGATGGAGCTTACGGGACATAATTTCTTCGTATTTGTGAATGCGGAGACAGATCAGGTTAATGTAGTATATAAGAGAAAGGGTAATACATACGGACTGATAGAGCCTGAATATTGATGGGGAGATCATATATTCGGGTCGTCCAATGAAGATGATAAAGAGTTGCAGAAAGGAGTTTTCCTGACTGCAACTCTTTTTTTGTGAAATAGAAAGATTGCTTTCTATTTCACAAAAACGCTACGCTAAGGATGCGAACTCGCGCGAAAGGCAGGTGTAAAGGATGCGAACTAGCGCGAAAGGCAGGTGTAAATAATGCGAACTCGAGCGAAAGGTATATGATGCTAAAGTATCTGCGCTCAGCGCGCGAATGTCGCAAGCAATATTCCTTCCCGGATTCGAAATTTTTAGAGTTGATAAAGATCCTCCATCTGCTACAATTAAGTGGGGGTCACGTAAGTGACATGAATATTTATTTCACAATATTTAGGAGGGTTTTTACAAAATGGGGTTACACAAAAAGACACTTGCGTTAGCAGGTGCGTTCTTAGCATGCGCATCTATGTTGCTTGCACCCTGTGTTCCGACACAGGCAGCAACCAGTTCATCGACTCTTATCTGGAGTGATGAGTTCAACGGTTCAAGTCTTGACACATCTAAGTGGACTTGTGAGATTGGTAACGGCTCAGGCGGTTGGGGTAATAATGAGCTGGAATACTATACCAACAGATCTGAGAATGTCTCTGTAAGAGACGGTTATCTTCACATTACAGCAAGGAATGAGAATTACAACGGATACAATTATACTTCCGCAAGATTGAAGACTCAGGATAAGTTCTATTTTACCTATGGTCATATTGAGGCAAGAGTGGCTCTTCCTTCCGGAAGCGGAATCTGGCCTGCATTCTGGATGCTCGGACAGAATATCGGTTCTGTAGGCTGGCCTGCATGCGGTGAGACAGATATTATCGAAGCTATCAATGCCGAGAACAAGGTATACGGTACGTGCCATTGGGACAGCAACGGACATGCTGAGTATGGCAATTCATCAGGCAATTTCGATATAACACAGTTCCATACATATACATGTGATTGGGATAGTCAGTATATCCGTATGTATGTTGACGGCAATAAGTATCATGAGATAAGCATTGCCAATTCAACAGGTTCGACAGAAGAATTTCATAAGCCTTCTTTCTTCCTGCTAAATGTTGCAGTAGGTGGTAACTGGCCCGGATTCAATGTGGATAACAGCAGATTCCCTCAGGAGATGAAGGTTGATTATATCCGTGTATATCAGGATCAGCTGAATTATACTTCTACATCGGGTAATTCGGTAGATAACAATCAGGGTAACAACAATTCAGGTAATAACGGCGGTAACAATAGCGGTAATAACGGTGGCAATAATAACAGTGGCAATTCAGATTCTACAACACCCGCTTCAGGAATGGGTATGAGCTATGCTTCAGCTAATTCGGCTTCCGCTTATGTTAATGATTCTTCATGGGCTGATATCCACTATTCGGTTAACGGCGGCGGACAGCAGAACGTAAGAATGACTCAGAACGGAAATAAGGCTACTTATACCATTAACGGCCTTAACAATAATGATACTGTTTCTTACTGGTTCACTTATTCCAATACATCAGGTTATGTACAGGATACCGCAAGATATTCCTATACACATACCGCAGGAAGTACCAATAACGGCGGTTCGGGTTCCGGAAGCAATAACAGCGGTTCTTCCAACAATGCATCAGGTGATATCTACATCTATCAGGATATCAACTATGGTGGCAGAAGTGCTTCTCTGGGACTTGGCAATTATAATCTTGCATCACTTCAGGCTAAGGGCTTCCGCAATGATGATCTTTCATCGATCAAGGTTCCTTTTGGATATAAGGTAACTCTTTATGCGGATGATAACTTCACAGGAAGGACTAAGGTCGTTACTTCCGATACTAACTGGATAGGCAATGATTTCAATGATGCTGTATCTTCTATCAAGGTTGAGAAGGCAAGATACAGGATCTTCAGCCGTCACAGCGGACTCTGCCTCGATGTTGCCAATGCAAGTCATGACAGCGGTGCCAATATCCAGCAGTGGTATGAGAACGGCAATGATGCTCAGGTATTCGAAGTTACCATGAACAGTGACTCATCATTCACAATAACAAGTGTTATGCATGGCAAGGCTCTTGATATGGGCGGATGGTCTAAGGAAAACGGCGGTAACCTCATTATCTGGGATAACAATAATACAGATAACCAGAGATGGTGGATCACAGATCTTGGAGATGGCTACAGCAGTATCATCAATAAGTACAGTGGCAAGGGACTTGACGTAGATGCATGGTCTACAGCAGGCGGTGCCAACATTCAGCAGTGGGATTACCTTGGTCAGGCTAATCAGCAGTGGAAATTCGTTCTGGTTAACTAATGACCATGTAGCGCAAGGATGCGAAATAACGAAACTAAGACATACTGTCACTTTACACACCCCTGTGTAGAGATCCGTAGGCTTATCTTGGATAAGGCATCGGTTCTGTCAAAAAAAGATGAATATCTTTAATAATTAAAGTATAATGATAAGGGTCTTCTTCATGATGATATGGAGAAGATCCTTTTTTCCAATATTGTTAGAATAAATTAAACGAGTGAGCTGAAAGGGAGATTATTCGATGGCGGTTAATACTTCATTATGCTATATAGAGAAAGACGATTCGTATCTGATGCTCCTGCGCAACAAGAAGGCGAATGATCCGAACGAGGGAAAGTGGATCGGCTGCGGCGGACACTTCGAAGACGGAGAGAGCCCTGAGGATTGTATGAAAAGAGAGGTCTTTGAGGAGACCGGTCTTACAGCGGTCGATTACAGATACAGAGGGATCGTTACATTTGTGTCGGATGAATACGAGACTGAGTATATGCATCTCTTTACAGTCAGCGGGACTGAAGGGGAACTCGCGAAAGATTGCGATGAGGGGCAACTGTGCTGGATCAGAAAAAGTGATATAATGAATCTGAATCTTTGGGAGGGCGACAGGCTGTTCCTTAGGTTCCTGCTGGAAGATAAGCCTTTCTTCTCGATGAAGCTGGTATATAAAGGCGATGAACTGGCAGACAGCACAGTACGTTTATATTAGACGGCGATGAACTGGCAGACAGCACAGTGCGTTTATATTAGACGACGATGAACTGGCAGACAGTACTGGATATTATTATTGAACAGGATTGATCGGTAGACATTATAATATTTTTTTAACGGAGACAGGATATGAAGGACGGATATATTAAGTGCGCCGCGGTGGCTACGGATGTTCATGTGGCCGATACGGTGTATAATTCAGACAGAATAATTGAAAAAATACGGGACTGCGTGAACAGGAGAGCCGGGATCATCGTATTCCCCGAGCTGTGCATTACGGGCTATACATGTCAGGATCTGTTTCATCAGGAATCACTTCTTAACGGAGCACTTGAGGGACTTAAGAAGATAACTGATGCTACAGCCGGTAAGCCGGGACTTGTGTTCGTCGGACTTCCGTACAGATTCAACAGTAAGCTGTATAATGTGGCGGCTGCGATCTCTGACGGCGAAGTGCTGGCCCTGATCCCTAAGATGTATATGCCGAACTATAATGAGTTTTACGAGGTTCGTCATTTTACTCCGTGGACGGATGAGAACCGGGAGACCGTTCTTTTTAATAAGCGGATAACGATCGGTAATTCGGTCATACTTAAGGCTTCGGGCAATCCCGATATCAGGGTTTCGGCAGAATTATGCGAGGATCTGTGGGTTCCGGTCAATCCGGCAACTTATCATTGCAGGTGCGGAGCCAATATAATCGTCAATCTCTCGGCTTCCAATGAGCTGACAGGCAAGAGCGAGTACAGAAGACAGCTTGTTGCTTCGGCAAGTGCAAGGATGATCTGCGGATATGTATATGCGTCGGCAGGCATCGGCGAGTCCACACAGGATCTGGTATTCGGCGGGCATCATATCATAGCCGAGAACGGAACTGTGCTCAGCGAAGCAAAGAGATTCACCAATGATATAATAATGAATGATATCGATGTGCAGCGTCTGATACATGACAGAAGCAAGATGACGACCTATGACTGTGAAAATGATGAGAGTTATCTTGAGATAGAGTTTAATCTTCCGATGATGGAAGTATGTCTTGACAGGACATATGCGGCAACGCCTTTCGTACCCAAGGATACATCCGATAGGAAGAGGAGATGCGAGGAGATATTCTCGATACAGGCTTACGGCCTCCGTAAGAGGATCGACCATACCGGGACTAAGAGCCTGGTGGTGGGGCTGTCGGGCGGACTTGATTCGACTCTGGCACTCCTTGTTGCGGTTAAAGCATTGGATATCGCAGGCAGAGACCGCAAGGATATGATAGCTGTGACGATGCCATGTTTCGGAACGACGGACAGAACTTATAATAATGCGATCAAGCTGGCAGCAGCTCTGGGCGTGACTCTTAAGGAAATCCGAATCAATGAATCTGTTATAAGCCATTTTAAGGACATTGAGCATGACATGGATGCTCATGATGTGACTTATGAGAACGGTCAGGCAAGGGAGCGTACCCAGATCCTCATGGATCTTGCCAATAAATACAACGGTATGGTTGTGGGCACGGGTGATATGTCCGAGCTTGCTCTCGGCTGGGCGACCTATAACGGCGACCATATGTCGATGTATGGTGTTAATGCGGGAGTTCCAAAGACACTTGTGCGCCATTTGGTCGATTATTCGGCGGATGTCGCAGAAGATGAGACGCTTCGTGAGGTATTGAGAGATGTACTTGACACTCCTGTCAGTCCTGAACTTCTGCCTCCTGAGAATGGTAAAATATCCCAGAAAACTGAGAATATTGTCGGCCCGTACGAGTTGCATGATTTTTTCATGTATCATATGCTTCGTGACGGAATGGGACCGGCTAAGATATACAGGATCGCACTTAAGACCTTCGATGGTTCGTACGAGCCTGAGGAGATACTGAAGTGGGAGAAAGTGTTCGTTCGAAGATTTTTTGCGCAGCAGTTCAAGCGTTCGTGCCTGCCGGACGGCCCTAAGGTCGGAAGCGTGGCTGTATCGCCGAGAGGTGATCTGAGAATGCCGAGTGACGCCTGCGCGACCGTGTGGCTTAAGGAACTTGATTCGATCGGATGACGAGGATGGAAAGGATGAATAAGAAGATGCTTGCCATATATGTTGTATTGGTGCTGGTGATCGTCTGCGCGGCCGCTGTGTTACTTGCATCGGGTGCAAAGAAGCGCGAGGTCTCCGGGGGGTCCGCAGAGGTGAGCGCCGAATCCACTCAGGACGAGGCGGGAATCGAGGTTATCGCTGAATCTGTTCAGGACGAGTCGGGGGATGAGGCTAACGCTGCATCCGCACAGGACGAGTCGGGAGATGAGGCTAACACTGCATCCGCTCAGGACGAGCGGGGGATCGAAGTTATCGCCAAATGTGCAGACAGGGAAGAGGCGCTTGCGATCGCTGAGGCCTATGGGATCGAGCTTATCGATTACCGTGGCAGTTATGCTTTGTTCCGCTCCGATAAAAACATGAGGCAATTGGACGAGCTTCAAGCCGAAAAAGGTCTTCCCAAGCTTGCGCGGAACGATAAGCGTAAGGCTTTTTAATGCGGACTACAGGTGTATATATGGAATGAACTGATCCTGAGAGCGATTTAAGGCGCTTGCTAATAATGAAAGACTTAGTAACAGGATCTCATTGAAGAAATACAGTAAGATATAGAGGATGATTGATGGAGAACGGAGAATGAGACGGGGGCTGATAATGGAAGGCGGTGCAATGCGCGGAATATTCACTGCCGGTGTTATTGATGTTCTGATGGAAAACGGAATAGAATTTGACGGAGCGATCGGTGTTTCGGCCGGAGCAACATTCGGATGCAATTATAAGTCGAAGCAGATAGGGCGAACGATCAGATACAACCTGCAGTACTGCGAGGATTACAGATACGGAAGCTTCAGGTCACTTATTAAGAACGGAGACTATTTTGATAACAGATTTTGTTATTATGATATTCCGTACAGGCTTGATCCTTTTGATACCGGGACCTTTGAAGCCAATCCTATGGAGTTCTATGTGGTGGCCACCGATGTGAAGAACGGTAAGCCTGTATACAGGAAGCTTAAGGACGGTGGGCTTGAAGATGTGGAATGGATAAGAGCTTCGGCTTCCATTCCTCTGTTGTCCAAGCTTGTCAGGCTGGATGAGAAGCTTCTGCTGGATGGAGGTGCTTCCGATTCGGTGCCCTTGAGATATTTTGAGTCTATCGGATATGACAGGAATGTCGTGATCCTTACAAGGCCTGATGATTACAGGAAGAGCAGGACGGCTTCAATGCCTCTTATTAAACTTAAGTACCGCTCTTTTCCGAAGTTCGTTGAATTGATGAATGACCGCCATATCAGATATAACGAGAATATTCAGTATGTGAGGGACAGGGAGAGCGCCGGCGAGGCCTTTGTTATCAGACCGGACAAGCTTCTTGAACTCTCAAACGGTGAAAAGGATCCTGAGAAGCTTAAAAAAGTCTATGAGGTCGGAAGGGCAGCAGGGCTTGAAGCTGTTAATGAACGCCATCTTAAGAAATGGCTTGAGGGGGATATATGAGATTTGTATCATGGAACGTTAACGGCCTGAGAGCCGTTGTGGGCAAGAACTTCATGGAGGCTTTTAACGAACTTAATGCCGATATTTTTTGCCTGCAGGAGACTAAGATGCAGGAAGGACAGCTTGAGCTGGATCTTCCGGGGTATGAGCAATATTACAATTATGCCGAGAAAAAGGGTTACAGCGGGACTGCGATCTTCACGAAGATCAAGCCGCTCAATGTGACTTACGGCATCGGAGTGGAGGAACATGACCATGAAGGCCGCGTGATCACTCTGGAGTTCGAGGATTACTACTTTATAACGGTTTATACGCCCAATTCGCAGAATGAACTCGCCCGTCTTGACTACAGGATGAAGTGGGAAGATGACTTTAAGACTTATGTGGACGGCCTTGATGCCGTGAAGCCTGTTGTGTTCTGCGGAGATCTCAACGTGGCGCATCAGGAGATCGACCTTAAGAATCCTAAGTCCAATCGTAAAAATGCGGGATTTACGGATGAGGAACGCGCCTGCATGAGCAGACTGTTGTCCAACGGATATGTCGATACCTTCAGGTATTTCTATCCGGATCAGACCGATATATATTCATGGTGGTCTTACCGCTTCAAGGCGAGAGAGAAGAATGCCGGATGGCGTATCGACTACTTTATCGTATCCGACAGGCTAAAGGAACGGCTGAAAGGTGCATCCATTCATACTGAGATCATGGGATCGGATCATTGTCCCGTCGAGCTTGTGATGGATTGACAGAAAAGGCTGTCACGATCAATTCGGCAGTGGATCAATAGAGAAACGAATGATCGGCAGATAATTAATATCGAATCGATAGGGGATTAGCGCAGAAACAACGGATGATCGACAGAATATCAATAGTTAATCGGCGGCGGATCAACAGAGAAACAACGGATGATCGACAGAATATCAATAGTTGATCGGCGGCGGATCAACAGAGATCTGCGATGACGGTTTGTAAAAACGATATTATAAGTAGAGGTGATAAATGCGCCCCGCAAAGTGACAAATCCGAACGCTGCTTCAAATATTCGTCTTTTAGTGCTTTCGGAGATAAAAATTATGCTAATTGTTGGGTGATTTTGGTCAATAATACCTGTATACAATCGGGATCAAAAGAGGGGGTGTCAGGGCCTGTTCCGAGAACGTAAAAAACACCTGATATGTCTTGAAAATAGCCAAGATATTAAGAAAGTGTGAACAAAGTTTTGATACTTTGTAAATTATCTTTAAAGTGCGAAAAATAAGGAAATATAAGGGCTTCGCGGGGGGCGGGAAGTGGACTATTTTTGAATACGGGACACTATTTAAATCGCGTGTCTATGTTGACAGATTATTGATTCAATATTGCTGTTTAAGAGTGAAAACCTATTGACATCAAGTTACATTTTCATTATACTTTTTATATCAGTAAGATAGTGAGTTTTGCTATGCCCATTAAGCATGATTCTTTTTCAGCGGAACATGCA
Source organism: Lachnospiraceae bacterium (assembly GCA_024684085.1). Lineage (GTDB taxonomy): Bacteria > Bacillota > Clostridia > Lachnospirales > Lachnospiraceae > Colinaster. The sequence goes on from JAIKXM010000021.1 coordinate 139,751, forward strand.
TCGGGGAGCAAAATCTCGTTTTTCGTTACAAAAATATTTAACAAAGGGGCGAAATTATGGCAAAAGAAGTTTTTCAGTGTGCGCCACCATCGAGTATACTAAGACGTAAGGGAAAAGTTGAAAAGGGAATGTATCTGGAAGTATCCAATACAGCGATTTTCGGTGTAGGTCTTATTTATTCCGAGAATAGCCGTAATGAGTATACCAGCGACATCAATTATAGTATCAATACTATAACCAAGGTTGAGCAGGGATTATACTTTGACGTGGATACCCTTATCATTTATATCCGTACAACTTCTCTTTATGGTGTAGAGAAGCTTCAGATCAGATTCCCCGGACTTCGTGATTCGGATAGAGCTACCAAGCTTTTACGTAAGCTTATTGAGGCTAACAAGGATGATGTTGTTAATCAGACCAAGCCTATGAATATTCCGAGACCTATCAGCAGACCTGAGATTAAGGACGAAGTCAGAAAAGAGGAAACTGAAGAGAAGATCGCCAGACCTGAACCGGCCAAGGCTCCCACACCTGCTCCGGCACCTGCGCCTGCTCCGGCATCCGCATCTGCACCAACTCCCGTAGCAGCACCTACACCTTCACCCGCACCGGCTGCACCTACACCTGTAGCACCCACACCGGTAGCAGCTCAGGAAGATGAGAGCAAGTCGACATCTAACTCTATCACTCTTGAAGAGTATCAGAAGAAGCTGGCAAAGCTCGAGACCATTTACCTTACAGGTATGGTATCAGAGAAAGAATATAAGACAAGAAAGGCTGAGTACATCAGCAGCCTTAACGGATTGGATGATTTCTTCAATAAGGTTAAGGTTAATCTTCAGTACAGCGAGATTGGTTTCTTATCAGAGAAAGAGTTCGCTGACTTCAAGAAGAATACAGTTGCTGAGTGTTCAGAACTCTTTAATGTAAGCAATGACGTGTTACGTCAGAATCTGAAGAAGTTGTTCCTGTTATACCTTACAGAGATCCTTTCTTCAGAAGAATATGATAAGATCTGCGATGATATTACAGAGTCAGTTCAGTATGTAACGACTGACAGTGAAGAGACCATAATCAATAAGATCGAGAAGTGGCCCATCCTTAAGGAATGTGAGATCATCTCAGAAGCACAGTACGAGCAGTTCCTAAAGCTTATCACAGAGGATACAAAGTTCAGCCCCGGCGATTCAATTCCGGTACTTGAGCATAAGCTCGTTCGTATGATGACACTTTCTAAGACCTTCATCTATATTGATGATGAGTTCGAACGTCATAAGAATGATATCGTATCTGAGATGACAAGCTTCGATTTCACTAACGAAGCAAGACTCAGAAGCCAGATCGAGAAGATGATGCTCCTTAGAAAATGTGCTTGGATGTCTGAATCAGAGTACGCAGCTAAGAAGGCTGAAGTCCTCAGATCTATCGAGTCTAACACAGATATGGTTGCAAGGATGCAGTTACTTGGACTTCTCACAGAGATCAAGTTCATCGGCAAGAGTGATTACGATTCATACAAGAGCAAGCTTGTTAACGAGATCTTCTCTAACCTTGGTGATATCAGTGAGCTGAAGGAGAAGGCTCAGAGCCTGATGAATCTTAAGGAAGCAGGCATCATCTCTCCTCAGGAGTTCGATGAGTACAAGAAGAAGCTCATGTCATTCTAATCAAATGATTGGATATTCTATATGATTAATATAATGCCAAGTGCAATGCACTTGGCATTATATAGTTAAGGCGAAGTTTCAGATGAATATTGAGATAGATAATATTACAAAGAGTTATGGCAACAGAATAATACTTAATGATATATCGCTTAAGCTGGAACAGGGAACCTGTACCGGAATTATGGGCAGTAATGGATGCGGAAAGACAACGCTTCTTTCAATAATTGCAGGCGTTATGAAATGTAAGGGTATGCGTGTCACCAATGGGATCACTATCGGCCTCGTTCCACAGACCAATCCACTGATCGAAGGATTGTCGGTATATGATAATATGCTCCTCTGGAGTAATGATAAGAGGATCATAGAACGCACCTTGCAGGAATATGATTTCTCGGATATAAGAAAGAGAAAGGTTAAGAAACTGTCCGGCGGTATGAAGAGGAGACTGTCTGTTACATGTGCCATGATGGGAGAGCCTGATCTTCTCATTATGGATGAACCTACATCAGCTCTTGATATGGAATATAAGAATCTCATACATAAGAGTATGTCGGAGTATGTCAAGAGAGGCGGAATACTCCTTATCGCGACTCATTCGACTGAAGAAGCGGCTATCTGTGATCATCTGTACAGGCTGCAGGACGGATATCTTAGGGAAATTACAATAGAGGATTGCAACAGGTGAAGCAGAAGAAGGGTATTATCAGACTTCAATTCAAGTTAATATTGTCTGCCGGTATCAGATCTGTGCTTATCTCTGTCGCTTTGCTGGGCATAGTTTTCATTCTGATCAGTACGTTCGCCAAGCAATACTTTGAAGACGATCGGCAAACAGGAATCGTTAAGATCGGTGTTGTGACAGAAGATTACGGAACGGATTATAACGGGATAATACGTCTCGTCAATGCTTTTGAATCCATCAAGAGCTTCTGCGTTGTTGTTCCAATGGAGGAAGAAGAGGCACTTTCGGAATTACAACAGGGAAATATCCCGCTTTATATCAGGATCCCTTCGGGGTTTATGGAAGATGCCGAACATATGAAAGACGTTCAGCTGACTGTCGTAAGAACCGAAGAAGAAAGTATTGCAGCCAATAAGATATCAGCTCTTTTATCCGGAGTCGGCGGAGTAATGACGACTACAGAGAATACAATAAGAGCTTTTTATGGGCACGAAGAGTATCTGAATAAGAGTATTCATGCGGTTGAAGATGATGTAATGCAGATGTATGTAAGCGCTTTCTTTAAGAGAAGCAGCCTGTATGATACTGTTTATTACTCTTCATACGGTAATATCAACGTGGGAAGCTTCTATATAATGTCTGCGATCACGTTGATAATACTGATAGTATCATCCAACATGCTATCAATCTTCGGTAACGGCTATTTTGAACTTATAAGTAACAGATTCACTAATGTAACCGATAAGATATTGATCTTTGGTACGGCAGTCATACAGACAGGTTTTGTTATCGCCGTGGAACTGGCCGCTATCGTTATGATCGTCCGCAGGGGATTGGTGTTATTGTCTGATGACAGTTCCCATATATATACGGACTATCTTGAAGAGTTCATACGATCCTATATTACTCCTTTTTCATTCTTAAGTATCTTTTTGGCAGGAATGGCTATTTCATGTGTGATATGGATGTTCGTTATACTCATAGATAATAAGAGCAGAAGGGTCTTGATGTATGCTCTGACTATTATTACAGGAGTAATGCTGTCTGGAGTTATAGGATCGCAGTATTACCTGCCTGCATTCATAAGACCATTTCGTAATATATGGACTTCGGGAAGTGTTCATACCTTCCTGATAGACGGATTTCTTACAGGTGAAGCCTCGAGGAATTGGATATCGGCCTCGCTGACCGTATTGGTTATCGTACTGATCGATATGATACTGTATATCCGAATGACAGTAAAGAGATGATGAGAGAGGATCTTTGATCATGATAAAGTGTTGTAAGATGATGTTCCTTCAACTGAAGAGTGCTATTACATCTCCATCATTCCTGATGCTGATCCTGATAATGATACTTGCACTTGGGGCAACTGACAGGTATGTCAATTCTCATAAAACGGAATTGGTGATTCCCATAGATACACGGGATTATGAGGTTGGAGCGGAAGTGACACGTATGTTATTGGCTTCAAATGAACAGGGAATATCCTTCATTGAGCTTGATGAAGAAGATATTGCAGAAGGAATACTGAATGGGAGATATCCTTGCGGTCTGATATTCAACGAGGGAATGACCGATGTGGTCAAAAGTGGTAATAATATAGGTGCGATAACCATATTAAGCAGTTCTGATTCGGTAGATGCGCTTATGATCAAGGAAGTGGTCTTCCCATACATATTGAGATGCGTTTCCGATGATATGCTTCTTACCTATATTAATAGTGATGAGGTCATATCCGCAGAAGAAGGCATGAAACTGGTTGCCGAAAAGTCGGCTACTTTGTCCGGCCGGAATGAATTGCACCTGTATGATACTGTTATAATAGAAGGGAAGACTGAAAAAGAAGTCGATCTGAGAAGAATGGTGTTCATCGCTGTATTGGTGATCCTGCTAATGGTCAATCTGGTCGATGTTGGTATTGCGTGTAAGGATTATCTTGCGGCTCACAGAAAGATAGAAAAGGCATTTTTGCTAATAAGCGGTGCGTTTGGCAGAACCGTGATACTGACTATGGTAGGTTTGGCAGTATACGCGGTTAAGTTGATGGATTAATGAGAAAGGGGAAGCCTCTGCCCGGCGGGAGAGGATGAAGATTGGAATGAGTGTTAGAACATTTAAGAAGATTGAGTATAATTCACCGGTAATACTGACCTTTGCCGGATTGAGTCTGGCTGCGCTGATCATTAATTATATAACGTTCGGCGAGAGTAATAAGCTGTTGTTCAGCGTATACAGGAGCAGTCCAAATAGTATTCTGTTCTATCTGAGATTGTTCCTCCATGTACTCGGACATGAGAACTTTAGTCATTATATCGGCAATATGATGCTGTTCCTCCTTCTGGGGCCTATTATGGAAGAAAAATACGGAAGCAGGAATATTATTATAATGATAGCATCCATTGCGCTTATGTCCGGATTTATCAATATAATGCTCTTTCCGAGAGTGGCACTTTTAGGTGCCAGCGGTGTAGTCTTCGGACTTATCGTATTATCTTCGATGACGGGACTTAAAGGAGGTAAGATCCCGCTCACTCTGATACTTGTCCTTATCATGTATCTTGGGCAGGAGATATATTCGGGATTGTTCGTATCCGATAATGTATCCCAGTTGACTCATATCATCGGCGGAATGATCGGATGTATATTCGGCTTTGCTTTGAAGGGCAGAAGTGCTTAAAAACAGAAGGACTAAAAAAACAGCAGGACTTAAAAAAACAGCAGGACTTTGATGATAGGATCAATGGCCTGCTGTTTTTTAAATATTATTCTTTGTCGGCCTTCAGAAGGAAGGCTGACTTGTGAGATTTGGCTTCATATAAGCGTTCATCGGCTTTGGCGAGAGCTTCCTCGATGGACAGCTGCTCTGACGGATTGACCGTATAGCAACCGATGGAAACGGAGATTATGTAAGGCTTATCGCTGGAATCATTGAACATGTCGAAAGCAGCCTTGATCTCGTTGATGCTGTCTTCTTCACTGCAATCGGTATCGGATTGAGTTACTATGCATGAAAACTCGTCTCCGCCCAGGCGTCCTATAACACCCCGGTCAAGAGAGTATTTCTTAAGGATGCTTGAGATGGCGGTGATACAGAAATCTCCGTCGTCGTGCCCGAAAGTATCGTTCACTTTCTTGAGATTGTCCATGTCGATGTACATTACAAGGGTATCGAGAGATTTCTTACGATTACGTCTTATAATGTCGGTTGCCTTCTCATATAAGCCTTTTCTGTTATATACCCTCGTGAGAGGATCCATGATGGCCATGTCTATAGCCTTGTCGCGGGCTATAACTGCTCGCTTAAGCTTGATCTGCATCTTCTCCATTTCTTTCTGGACACAGATAACGCTTGTTATATCCTGATGACATCCTTCAAGTCTTGTGAGACTGTTGTTGAGCTTGTTGCGTACTCCACCGAGACGGATATAGATAAGCTGACCGTCGGGATGATGCCATGCATACTGAACTTCGGCATGAGTCTCATGAGCTATCTGTGAGATGAAGGTGTCAACTTCTTCACGGTACTCTGGATCGATTCGGTCGTACCAGGTGTGATACAGCTGTTCGCTTGTCAGCTTCTCTTTGATGCCGAGAGCGGTGAGCATAGTGGCATCCGCATACATCCTTGAAGGATAATTCTCTTCCAGTTCGATTGCCCAAAGGCCAATGTTGGCATTGGAGAGAATATCATGAGTGACCTCATAGGCATTCTGAGTAAGTATCAGTTCCGATACGTCCTGATGGATGCCTTCGAGACGAACGCCTTCACGATAATCGTAATTGCGAAGACCGCTGCAACGCATGTGGGTAACACCGTTAGTGGGGTGATACCAGGTATAACTTACCTCTGCGTGCTTATTACAGGTCATCTTGATCACGGCTTCTCTAACGGCTCTGTAGGAAGCTGGATCGATGTTATTGTACCAGTCCCTGTATAACTGCTCGGGATCGGGACGTGATTCGGGGCTCCGTCCGAGCAGAGAGAGCATAGCGCGGTCTGCATACATCTTTGGGGGCTTTCCTTCATCGATCTCAATGGCCCAAAGTCCTATATTAGAATCATTTAATATGTTTTTCGCTAACTGAAAATCCGCACCTTGTTCCATTCAAAACTCCTGACTGTTCCGAAAGATCTGTTACACTTATTATGATATATTAAAATGGCTTTAAAAGCAATGAACACATCTTAAATAAACATTTTCCTGACATCAAATAAGTATGAATGTCGCTTGTGACATTGTGGCGCCAAGTGCGGATGCTATAGCATCATCTGACCTTGTGCGAGAGCGCATCCTTAGCGAGGCGTTTTGTGTAATAGGAAGTAATTTCTTATCACATAAAAATGTGGCAGACAGCCTCTTTAGAACGGAGACGATACTGCCGATAATCACATAAAGTGAACATTGAAAAGCATGCCTGATACTAAGATGGATTATCATATGTAAAAGGCTTTGTTTTGATTGAAAGACGACCTTGTTAATAATATAATATTAACAAGGCTAAGTGTATTTAGTGTTGGCATTTATTGATTTGTAAGAGTGGCTTCGGTTACTTGAATATCAACAATAAACCCGGTTGATCTATTTTTTCTGAAAGGGAGCAGAGCTATGGCAAACAAGAAGGTTAAAGGGATACTGAAAGGCGTGGCTGTTGCAGGAACCGCTCTTGGAGCGACTAACGTAATGCAGGATGCGTCGGCTGTATATGCAGCAGAATTGGATAATACTCTGGGTGATGAATCCGGTGAGATCGTTATCGAAGCAGCAGAAGAAGTTGCTTCGGAGAGTATGGTTGAAGTGCTTCAGACATCGGAGAGCAATTCTGAGTATGTTGCGGAGAGCGTAGTGGTAGTGACCGAGCAGTCTGAATCGGCTTCTGAGGTTGCGTCTGAAAGTGTTCAGATCGTAGTAAGTGAGTCGCAGGTCAATTCCGTATCCGAGTCTGCAAGCCAGGAGATCGTTGAATCTCAGAGCGTGGTTAATTCGGTAAGTGAGTCAACAAGTGATTCTGAGGTGACGGATAATTCCGTATCTGCATCAGAGTCTTTGGTTGATGCTGTTTCCGAACTTGCCAGCAGATCAGAATCAGCAGAGGCAAGTCAGTCAGAGGTTGCTGTTTCGGCAGCTGCTTCGACATCTACATCTGCAAGCAATAGCGTATCCAACAGCATAGCCATTAGCAACTCCATCTCCCACTCCCAGTCTCAGTCATTAGCCAGTGATCAGTCGGTGATCAGTTCAGCAAGTACTTCTACTTCTGAAATAGACAGTGCCTATGAAGCTTCTTCAGAGAGTCTTTCCGAAATGGGTGACATGGATGATCTTGTTGATGCCAAGAATGACTTTGATGATGTGAAAAATAGCGGCAATCAGCAGGACATCACGAATGCAGCTGATGATCTTGCAGTTGAGCTGATCAAATATGTTCTGGATCAGACATCCGCAACTAATGTCTCTGTAGACGAGTTTATTCACGGTTCTGATTCTAATCAGGATAGTGTTAAGGTTACATACGTTGATAAGGACGGTGTATCAAGAACAGAATATTTCGATTATGTATATGTAGATGCTAACGGTAACGTTACTAACGATCCCAGCCAGGCGGACCATGTTCAGTTGTTGGTTAAGGATAGGCAGTATTCGGGATATGTTTGGGCCAATTTGTTTGGTACTTGGTTAGGTGAAAAAGACCTGACTTATTATTATAATGAAGACGGTGAAAGGATATACGTTGTTAGTGGTTATTGGTCGCCCTGGTTTTCAAACCAGAATGGAAAGTATGATGAGGGTTCGGCTACTGTTGGCGAGGACGGTAAGATAACGGTTGGTGGATTGGAATTCACTGATACTGGCAAGTTTGTAGACGGTGACGACGATGCTTCCAATGGTGACGTTAAAGGTCAGAAGGATGTATTCGTATCTGATTCTACAATAACATCTAATGTTGAGACTTATGATTCACTCAAGTCTGAAGTAGAAAGTGAATCTGTTGCAAGCAGTGAAGCTAACAGCTTATATGATTCGATCTCTGACAGTATTAAGGAAGCCAGCGAGTCAGCGAGCCAGTCTGATGTTGTGAGCGAGTCAGTGAGTGCTGTTTCAAGTACCTCTGATAGTATAAGATTCAGTGAGTCATCAAGTGTAAGTGCATCACAGAGTACATCTATTAAGGATAGTGTCCTTACATCTGTAAGTGAGAGACGCTCCGAACTTGAAAGTGCAAGTAACAGTCTGTCAGACAGCACCAAGCTGGCTGAGGAGACGAGTGAATCTAATTCCGTAAGCAACAGTACAAGTAATGAAGAGGCTAACAGAACCAGTGAATCAACTCGTACAAGTCTCTCAGAGAGCCTTTCAACTGCTCAGTCAAATAGTGAGATTAATTCCGGCAAAGAGGCTGAAAGCCTTTCCGGCGCAAGAAGTCTCAGTACTGCAGACAGTACCAGCGCATCAACTTCTATGTCAGAAGCATCGAGCATAAGCGAAGCAGCATCGAATTCTATCAGTACACTTAGATCCGAGTCTGAAAGAGCAAGTACATCTAAGTACATCAGTGAGAGTGAGGCAGCAAGTACCTCTAAGTACATAAGTGAAAGCGAGGAAGCAAGTACTTCTAAGTACATAAGTGAGAGCGAGGAAGCAAGTACCTCTAAGTACTTGAGTGAGAGTGAAGAGGCTAGTACCTCTAAGTATCTGAGCGAGAGTGAAGAAGCTAGCACATCTAAGTATCTCAGCGAGAGCGAGGAAGCCAGCACTTCTAAGTATCTCAGTGAAAGTGAAGAAGCAAGTACTTCTAAGTACTTAAGTGAGAGCGAAGAAGCAAGTACTTCTAAGTACATAAGTGAGAGTGAAGAGGCCAGTACCTCTAAGTACATAAGTGAGAGCGAGGAAGCTAGCACCTCTAAGTATCTCAGTGAGAGCGAGGAGGCAAGTACCTCTAAGTATCTGAGCGAGAGCGAAGAA